>JABDCU010000006.1 GCA_013287965.1 Candidatus Omnitrophota bacterium
AAAGGTATCAAGATCGTTTTAGTGGATGTAGGGGAGACAAAAGAAGGCGTCAAAGATTATTTTGACCAGCGCCATATGAAATTAGTCAGTTTTGTTGATGTGGACAGTTTCCTGCAGGGGCCGTATCATCTTGCCGGGATCCCGACCTTAATATTCATTGACGAAAAAGGCATCATCCGCAGCGTGACCCACGAATTCCCTTCAGATTACGAAAAACATTTCAGTGTTAAATAATTATTGGTGTTTGATCTTGCTATGAACATCCGCCTGCGCGCGCAGCTGGCCCATGAAGGTGATGAGGACCTGGTTACGGCCTTCAGCGCTGAGCATTTGTTTGAAATTCTGTTTATCTGATTCATACTGCCCGTCTTCGGGTTTTTCCATTTTTTCCAGATAAATGATGGCCGGCCCTTGGGAGGTGGCAATGATCCCGCTTAATTTTTTATCGGCGTTAAGTTCGTCAGCTTCCTGCTGGAATTCCTGCACGATACCATTATTGGCAATATAGTCCTTGCGGCCAAAGGCCGGTGTCTCTTGCGGGTCCAGTCCAAGGCCCTTAGCTGCTGTTTTGAAATCCTTGGTTTTTAAGGCTTCGGCCAGTTGTCCCAAGGCCTTATCAGCCAGTGGCTTGGCCAGGGCAAACCCTTTTTCCAATAACACGGCATCCTTGACTTTATCCTTGATATCTTGCAAGGCAGGGACGTTTGCGTCATTTTTCTCTTTGAGCTGGACGATCTGCCAGCCATCCGGGGCTTCCAGGGCAGGTGAATACTCACCCGGTTTCATGGCAAAGAATTTTCCAACATCATCGGGATTGGAGGCAAAAGTCAGGATCGGTTGGTCTTGGGTAAAGGCGCTCGAGGTTTTCATCTCGAGCTTTAATGTCTTGGCCACGGCGGCAAAATTGGTGCCGGGTGTCAACTCTTTGGAAAGAGTATCAGCCAGGGCCTTGTCCTTGGTCTGGACATAATTAAGGACAATGGTGGGGGCAGTGCGGAATTGTTCTTTGTGCTGCTCATAGTACGCTTTGATCTCATCATCGCTGGCCGCGGCGTTCTTACCAAAGTCAGAGGCGCTGAACAAAACATATTCCAGGGTCAGTTTTTCATTACGTTTTTGGTATTCTTTCTTTAATTCGGCATCACTTAATATTTTTTCAGGGGCCACCTCATCGAGCAGTTTCTTGATGATCAATTGCTTGCGTACGCCTGCTTCAAAGTCAAGCGTTGAACGGTCAAAGAGATTGGCGTTTTGCACGATCTCTTCATAAAGTGCCTGGTCAAATTGTCCTTGTCTCTGAAAATACGGGATGGTGGCGATAAAGGCCACGACTTCCTGGTCGCTGGCATGAATATCACGTTTTTGGGCTTCTTTGAGCAGGATCAGGCGGTCCCAGGTCTCTTGTTCCAGGTCAAGCCTGTTGCCGTTTTTAAAGAACTCATCGCCATAAAGCCGGATGGCCTGGTCACGGGCGTCCAGATAAGCTTGTTGGAAATCTTTGATGCTGACATTATGCCCGTAGATCGTGCCAGCGCTATTGATGGTATTGTCCAGGCGGTAAGCAGTACCGAAAACACCGAAGGACAGGATAATGATAATGGCAATGATCCAAAGGATCGTTTTATTGACACCTTTTTTACGCAAAACTTCAAGCATGGTTTCTCCTTATTTGAAAATCGTGCCATTATAGCCGAGCCGGGAGCGTTTGACAAGCGGCCTTTTCTTATATTTGCTTTTAATATAGATACATGGCATACTTTCACTATGTTGAATTATACGTCATTGCGAGGCCTGTTTTATAGGCCGTGGCAATCTTTTATCATTTTATTAGTTTTTGTTGTTAATACGTTAGGGCCTATTCCTACGGCCCAGGCAGATGAATTCCTGTTGCCTGCGCCCGGAGTGATGGTCCGTTTAAGCCCTGAATTTAATCCGCCAATTCTCAAAGGCCTCAAAGTCCATCCCAACAATCCTTTCCGCTTTGACTTTATTTTGGATCAAGGCGACAGTGTCATTGCGAGCGAAGCGAGGCAATCTTTTATCAAAGAGGAATCCACCAAATTAATCAAATATTTCCTCGCATCTCTAACCATCCCGGAAAAAGACCTCTGGGTCAATTTAAGCCCCTACGAAAAAAACCGTATCGTTCCCCAAAGCTTTGGCCTAACAGAAATGGGCCGTGATCTTTTGGCTGAAGACTATATGCTTAAGCAGATCACAGCGAGCTTGATTTATCCGGAGGACGAAATTGGCAAGAAATTTTGGAAACGCATTTACG
The DNA here is from genome assembly GCA_013287965.1 of Candidatus Omnitrophota bacterium. Classification (GTDB taxonomy): domain Bacteria; phylum Omnitrophota; class Gorgyraeia; order Zapsychrales; family Fredricksoniimonadaceae; genus JABDGZ01. The sequence goes on from JABDCU010000006.1 coordinate 2,279, forward strand.
AAGAAGCAGACAAGAAATTCGGCACAACCAATATTCCTGTGAACACATTTAACAAGGTCTGGATCGTCCCCGAAAAAGCAGTTGTCTACGAAAACGCCAAAGCCGGCACAGCCTATGTGGTGGAAGCAAAATTAAAAGTCATGCTTGAAGAAGACTATTTGTCTCTCTCTCACAATGTCATTCCCGCGCAAGCGGGAATCCACAACAAGAACGACATCAACGCCCTTGGCTCTCAAATTGTCCGTGAGATTGTCATTCCAGAATTGACCAAAGAAGTCAACTGCGGCCGCAATTTCGCCCAACTCCGCCAAGTTTACAACAGCCTCATCTTGGCCGCCTGGTATAAAAAGAAAATCAAAGACAGTATCCTGGTTCAAGTGTATGACGATAGAAATAAAATCCAAGGCCTTGTCATTCCCGCGAAAGCGGGAATCCACAACAAGAACGACGTAGAACACATCTATCAACAATACCTAAAAGCCTTCAAAAAAGGCGTCTACAATTACATCAAAGAAGACCAAGACCCTTTGACCCAACAAACCATCCCAAGAAAATATTTTTCCGGTGGATTGAGAATGGTTGTCAATATACAGACCATGAGGGATTTACCGAGCTTTGCTATGTTACATTCAAACGATGGATATAGAGTGACAATGGATTTGGCAATGACAACCACTCCCGATACCAGAAGCCTTGTGCATCGTGTTCAGACGGCGGATGTTTATCCGGACATGGAGCGAACAAATTTTATGTTTAAGTACGGACTGAAATTTGAACGCGCGGACCCCAAAGAGATCAGCAACATGCAGAATATGATCAAAAATCCGCTTACGGTTAAAATAGATATTTACCGCCGTCAAGCTGCTGTCGGCCAATTGATCCACTTAGGGACAACGGGGCGTAGAGAATTAGATGGATTGCACGCAGCAGCCAGGTCTTGGAGTCATGCCCATGCCTGGCTGACTGGAAAAGATAGCGAACACCCGCAAGGCATGCTTGTTTCTTTGATAAACACAGGCAAGGTTAGCGTAGAAAAATGGCAGCAGGAAGCCCAGCGCGTTCATAAAAAACAACAGGAAGAAATGCTTCGCAGGAAAGGAAATGAGAAAGAAAAAGAACCTCCTCCTGAAGAAACCGCTTATTTGGCCCTTGAAGCTGTCTATAATTTTTCTTCTTTATTTGATGGATTGATTAAAAGGCTCGAGGGCTTCAATGACCCCTTACTGCGTGAAATGGCTGAAGAATTAAACTCATTGAGGCAGGGGTTTTCTTCTCCGGAAGGGTTCTTGGATATTGTCCGCAGGAATGATCAGGAACAATTGGCCGCGATCCATCAGAAGGCTGATGTCATCGCAGGTAATTTATTGGATCTCGGGGCGCTGTTGTGTTTTGCTGACTACGCGCAAGAAAGAAAGTATGCTCAGGTCAGCTTTGAGGAAGGCCAGCCTGTTTATTATGAACAAGGAGAGCTTTTTACAGATACTGACGAGAATCAAACAAAGAATGGTAGCCCGGAGGACAGCCTTGTCACGGTCTTGACAGGCAGTAATATGTCCGGTAAATCACATTATTTAGAACAAAATTTTTACATTCAGCTTTTAGGGCAGGCCTTTGGCTGGGCACCGGTGCAAAAAGGGAATTTACGGATTTATAAATACATCGCCTATTTAGACCGGCCGCAGGGGGAATATGATTTAAGTTCCTGGGGAAAAGAAGTAACAAATTGGCTTCTTCCGGAACACCGCATCGGCCAAGACGCCATTTTCTTTGTGGACGAAGGATTTTCCACGACTTCTCCGGAAGACCAGGCCAAATTCCTGAAGGCCTTAAATTCTTTACATCAATTGGCCATGAGCCGGGGCGTGCGTTTGATGCTTGCCACTCATAATGAGGAGTATATCAGTGTTAGCGGGAAGGACCGGCAAAAGGTGAAACTGTACCATTTGGGCGTAGAGGTAAAAAAAGATAAAATTAAATTTACGTATAAACTTAAAAGGGGCAGGGCAGATTCCAACGCCTTCGTTGTAGCACAGGTATTGAATTTTCCGAAGCGTGTTTTAGACCGGGCCAAACGTTATGCCCGCGGGCAAGCCCAGCCGGTAAATAATATTGCCCGAAAGGAATTAATCCCTATTCAAGCATATTCACCTGCTGAACGGGAGGCTGAGAAAAATAAAAAAGGGGGATTTTTGGGATTTTTTCCAAATGATAGCGTATTGCAAATCGTTCCTGCCAAGGATTCTTGGGACAGGGGCGGTATCGGATGGCGCTATCTATTTAAGGAATATAACACGGTGGGAAAACCATGGAGTCGGCTTAATTCGCATGATTCAAAAGAGATCTTTCAGCACGATCCTGTTTTTAATGTTTGGAGCCAGGACCCGGATTTTGACGAGGACAGTTCTCCGATGGCAAGGCAGGTGGATTATGGCAAGTTGACAGGGCAAAAACACCACAGTTACCCTATGCAGAGGATCCACAGGCTTCTTATGGAAGCGTCGGCTCGCGATCCCAAAGAAATTTTAGAACGCCAAAGAATGTTTGCTGCCCTTAAAGGATTGGAAAGCACTGATTTTATCAGCAGGCCTTTGGAAAAAGTAGAAGACTTTATGCGCGCGTTGGCCCCCTATGAAGGAGAGGAAACCTATGATGATGCGCGTTTTAACCTGCGCTTCTTGGAATCATCTGCTGAGATATTCAAACATATAAGTCATCGTAGTACGACGAAAGATCTTAAGGAAGCTGTGGAATTTTATCTTGGTGTTTTACGGATGAATCTACGGCTTGCCGGCCAAACAGAGAAGGGCTTAGGGGTTGAGGAAGAAATTTCCAAGATTAAGGAAGTTTTAAGCTTGCAAGAAAAGCTTGATACCTTAGAGCAAGGCAGTCCACGGCATAGCGGGGTAGAGTTCGAGGATGAAGTTTATCAAAAATGGTACAAGGATATTTATGAGCCCAATTTTGACAGGATTTTAGAAAGATTAAGCGAATTAAAAGGCGCGTCGTTAGAATTTTTTGAAACCAAGATAACTGACAATACTGAACTTATTGAACAATTTATCCAATCCATTAACACCAAGGTCATGGCTCAAGTACCTGCTTTTTCCGTTTATGATCCCAAGGTATGGGATATCCTGCGTCAGGAGGTTAATAATTTATATCCTTATGCGTATGAACAAATACAGGCATATTATGGTGGCGATGCTTTCCGAGGTATTGTGCGTTTAAAAAGTCTTTTGAGTGAGGAAGACGTTGTCAGGCAATTACTGGATGCCATGCGTACGGTAGATTCAGTGCATATGCATCAATGGAGCAATTATTTCGAAGAGATCTTGAAATATTCGCTTGGGGCCGTGCGCACAGGCATGGATTATGTCCGGCAATCTGAAGAAAATAGAAAGAAAATACGTGAGCAGGCTTATTGGAATTATCACAATTTTGATGAGTTTGAAAAACTGCAAACTATTTTAAATATTGCTTATGTGATCAAATATCAGGACTGGCAGCCGGTGGAATTAACGGACAAAATGCAGATCGATATAAAAGGCGCCTGGAACCTGAATAGAAACAAACAGGAACAAGTTCCTTTGAATATGAAAATGGGGGACAATGAACTCCTGCGCATTTATTCCGGCTCCACGATGTCCGGTAAAACATTCGCGGAAAAAACACTGATATGGCTATCTTTGGCCGGAATGGCCACTGGTTTTGTGCCGGCACAGCGCGCAAAGCTGCCGGTTTTTGCCCATGTTTTATACCTGGACCGTATTGCAGAGAAACAATTTCGCCATTTGAGTTCTTTTGGCCAGGAAATCACCAACGAGAACGAATTTTTGGAAAAAGCGGCGGTGCCTGGAGTCGTGCTTGCCGTTGCTGATGAGATCGGGTCAACCACATCGCCGCGGTATCAGGAAGCATGGTCCTATGGTATTTCTGAGGAAATGCTTGAGGCGGGTAATTTCATGGTCCTCTCATCGCACAATCATCAATTCATTGAAGCCTTTTCCCGCAATAATAAAGAGAGGGTAGGGGTCTATAATTTCAAAACCACTGTTGACAAGCAAGCGAATGTGGTTTTTAAACATAAGATCCAAAGAGGGCATGAAGCCAGCAACAGCCTTAGGGTCGCAAAAACCTTAGGCCTTAAACGGCTGACGGAAATGGTGGAACAGGACAACGCCATGCTCACCACCAGCCGACAAAAGGGCATTGCTTTCCCAAAAAGGCCTTCCGGCGTAGAAAATAAAATTTGGAATTTAGTACCTAATATCATTATGGTCCATATGATTGATTCGCCTAAATTATTGGATGGTTTGGAAAAGATCGTTCCAAGATTTAAAAAGCAGTTTATTTTGACATCTCCCCAGTTTCCTAAACCAGCTTTTTTAGGAAAAATTTTTTCCATCGGGAGTTCCTGGGGGGAATTTTCTCCTAAATTTTATGAAAATTCTGTTTTTGTTGGCGGCCACATGATGGATTGCTTAGGTAAGTCTGTAGCAGATTTTTCAAAGGCAGCTTTTAAAGCAGGCAGGAGAAAGGTGACAGTATATTTGTTGGCACCATATGTTTGGACCAATTGGTCAGATAATACTCTTGAGGGTTTTCTACGAGATATGGATTCAAAAGGCGAATCAGTTAAAATGCTCAACCCATGGACATTTTTCTATAAAAAAAGTTATTTAGACATCATTTTTCGAAAACTTTTGACTGACAATAGGGTTGGTCAGCTGGCTTATTTGGATAAAGAATTTTTAAATTCATCAACGGTCAAGGTACGGGTCAATGGCGAAGAAAAAGTCATTTATAGCCAAGGCACAACACACACGTTAATTATTGATATAGTCAGGGCCAACGACCCTCGATTGAAAATGGATAACTCAATGCTCACCGCCGGTCAGAAGAAATATATAGACGGCGGTTTTGAAAAGGAGATCGGCGTGCCGTGGGATGGGAAATATGGTTTATCAAAGTGGGCAAAGTCTGTGATTGAAGATCTTGAACCCGCAGAATTACAGGCAATCGCACAGGCAGCCGGGCCAAAGGCGGCAAAACAGGTGTTTAAGTTCGGGTTCGATACATTGAAAATAGAAAAGGTGTTTACTGCAAAGGACAAAGGATATGGGCCGGGATTGGTGGCCATGGCAGAGGCGGTTAAAGACAAGACAGGGTTTTTATTGGAAGTTGAATTACCTGGGGCGAAACGAGTAGTAGGCGCGCAGTTTATGGGATACTGGCCTGGCTTGGTCAGGATTGTACAGGCAGTTGGTCCCAATGCTGTCAATATCGAACCCTATGATGGTGATCTCGGTAAAAAACTTTTTTTAAAAAATGTATTAATTACGCTAAAAGAAACTTTTAAAGACGAGTCTAAAGATGAAATTGAAAATGAGCGTGAGTTTAGGGAGCATTGGTGGCCAGAGCTGGTTGAGATGGCAGAGGCGCTCGGGCCTGACGCGGGAGATGTTCTTTTATACGCATTGCCGACGGTAAAAGGGGTATTGGGCAAGGACTTTAAAGGATATTATTGGCCGGGCTTGATCATCATGGCACAAGCGGCAAAAGCCCATACGGTGCTTTTGTTTAAATTGACATTACCGCCATTAAAGAGATTATATGGTAAGAATTTTAAAGAATATTGGCCGGTATTGGTGGAGATCGCCCGGGATGCCGGGCCTCTCGTAAAATATGTCTTCCGTGGGCTACAGTTGGAGGGTGTGAAATCCCTCGTTTATGATAAGGAGAGTTTAAAAGAAATAGGCGGGACAGTACTCGACATATTGCACAAAGCCCAGGAGCGTGGGGGCGATCTTGAAGTTGTATTCCCGAGTTTGGCGAAAGTTAAGGAGGATCCTCAGACGCATGAGGTGGTGGATCCGGACCATATTTTTCTACCTGAGCAGATAAGTTTGATAAACCGGAACTTGGCGAACCATTACCACGAAAATGCGGCGATGGTGTCCAAGAGCAAGGCTTTTAGCGACCGGGCGATGACCAAAGTGGTCAATGGCCATGGGCAGGAAGATCCACTTGTTGTGGAAGAAAAGATCAAAAAGTTTAATAACGATTTTATCAAATGGGAAAATGTTTGGGACGAAATGCACCGTCAATGGCTTCATGGAGGGGTCCTGATAGATTTTTGGTTGGGGAAAATCATGCGCGATCATTTGAATTTTAGGGATTATTCGCCTGAAGATTTGGGAGGAGGGGGACGGAGTTCTCCGATACCGTCCAATAAGGGCGTAATAATGTGGTATGCGTCTAACTCGAAATATCCTTCAGGGATGGTGCTTACTAAAGAGAATTTTATGCGTATGATGCTGGATTTACTTGAACGGGACCAGCGCGCAGCAAGGATCTTGATGTGGCAGCTTATTAAAGCTAGCGATGATACAATTGGCCAAGAAGCCATGCACCGCATTGGTCAAGCAAAGGATGAAGTGGTTAGTCAATATCGGGTGGAAAGACTGGTCCGGTTGCTCCAAAAAGAAAAGATCAACAGGGCATCGTTTCATTTAATGGAGGATATTAAAGAAGTTTTTGGCAGTGTGACTGATTTTTATGCTTATGACAAAGGTTTTGATCCAGAAATTATTAATAAAACAAGAGGTGATATTGCGTTGAAATGGTCGCATCGGGGTGCAGATGAGATGCGATGGGGAATTTTAAAACCAGGCCACTTTAAGGCGCTGATCGCTGATCTATTGCAAAAAGATCCTCTGATGGCCAGAAAATTAATTATCTCTATGTTAAAAATAAGCCCTAAGAAAGAACAGAAAGCCGTTAATGCCAGGGTCCGAAGAATAGGAGGACAGAAAAAACTGGATGAGATCAATGCCCTTGCTGATAAATTAATGCAGATGCCATATTTTACAATTTCGCCCCAGCTTGCAGAAGACATGTCACGGGTTTTAAGAAGATTTGGCTGGTATGCCCGGCAGGGAAAGATTTATATACCTGATAACTCTAAATTAGAGATAAAAGAAGCAGATGAAGTTCAATTCTTATATCATCTTCCAAAAGAAAAAGTCACTAAGGGGTTTAAGGCGGCCAGAAACAGGGTCCTTTACATATTGGCTGATTTATTGGAAAAGAATAAGTCTGTTTTTAATCAACTTGAACGTGAGGCGGCCAACGCTGCGATGTCGGTGGAGAATAGAGGTGGTATTGATTTCACCGCTAATAAGACACCGTTGGAGGTGAAAGTGGATTCCCGCTTGCGCGGGAATGACAATGGGATACAGTTTCACCTTGATCCTGCACAGCTTGCACAACTGCAAAATGCGCCTGGTTTTGTGCCGGTGATCATCAGTATTCAGCCCCTGGCTGGCGGACAGGCCGGGATAACGGATTTGCGCCATTTTTTGGAAACATAAGAGAAAATGACTTTACATATCTATGAGCGGAGGATATAATTCCAAACCATATGAAAAAGCTTAAGTTAGGATTGCCTAAAGGAAGTTTGCAGGACGCCACCGTGGCCTTGTTTGAGAAGGCGGGCTTTAAGGTGATGGTGTCCACCCGTTCCTATTTCCCTCAAATTGACGACGAGGAAATTTCGCCGGTGCTTTTGCGCGCCCAGGAAATGTCCCGTTATGTTGAAGATGAGACCCTGGATTGCGGCATCACCGGTGCTGACTGGATCCAGGAGAATTCTTCCCAGGTCACATCCTTGGCCGAGCTTTTATATGCCAAACAGACCAGCAATAAGGTTCGCTGGGTCCTGGCCGTGCCTGAAGCTTCCTCTATTAGGTCAGTCAAAGACCTGCAAGGCAAGAAGATCGCCACTGAAGTTGTCAATGTCACCAAAAAATATTTAGCCAAACATAAGGTCAAGGCAGATGTGGAATTTTCCTGGGGTGCCACCGAAGCCAAGGTCGCCACAGGCCTTGTTGATGCCATTGTTGAATTGACGGAGACAGGTTCGTCCCTGCGCGCCAATAAGCTGCGCATCGTTGATACTTTGTGCGAATCCACCACCCAATTCATTGCCAATAAAAAAGCCCTTAAAGATCCTTGGAAAAAAATGAAAATGGACCAGATCATTATGCTGTTAAAAGGGGCCTTGCAGGCGAAAAACATGGTGGGCTTGAAGATGAATGTGCAGCGTAAGAATTTGAACAAGATCTTAAAGTCAGTCACCGCGTTGCGCAATCCCACGATCTCACCATTAGTCAACGACCAGTGGGTGGCCCTGGAAACAGTCATTGATGAAGGTACCGTACGTAAAATTATCCCGGCCCTTAAAGAAGCAGGGGCTGAAGGGATCATTGAATATTCGCTCAATAAGTTGATATATTAAAGGAAGGAAGAAAATGCCCTGCGGAAGAAAAAGAAAACTGATCAAGATCAGGACCCACAAGCGTAAGAAATTACGCAAAGCCCTACGCCATCTCAAAAAGAGAGCCACTCGCTAACTTCGGAGGCCGCGTATGCTTTGGGGGGCACGCCTATTTGCGCTAAGGATGCTATTATTCTCCTGGCTGTTGGCGGTCGCAAGCCCTTGCTATGCTTGGGGACCGGCCTTGGACGCGAAAGCCCGTGGCCTGGCGCATTACATCATGGCCGCCTGCTATGACATCAACGGTGAAACCGCCCAGGCGGTAAGCGAATATCAAAGGTCTGTCAAATATAACGGTATGGAAGCTGCCCCCAGGTTAAAACTGGGGGCTTATTATTTGCGCCTTGATGAAGTCCCCCAAGCCATCGTCCAGCTAAAAGCGGTGACGCGTCTTGCTCCCCAGGAATCCCAAGCGCATTATTTGCTGGCCCTCATCTATTCTTCCGGGCATAAATATGATTTAGCAGCGTCGGAATATGAGACCATGCTTAAGTACGCGGCCCAGGATGATCCGGCGAACACGGACGTTTATATGTATTTGGGCCAGCTGTACTATTCCGAACAAAAGTACCCTCAGGCCATCGGGCAGTTTTTGAAGATATTGGCCATTGACCCTGCCAATACATCAGCTCTTTATTTATTGGGATCGGTTTACTCAGATAGCAATGAACCTTCGAAAGCCATTGCGGCATTCCGTAAAGTATTGCAAATTGAGCCGGAGAACAGCGACGCGCTTAATTCGCTCGGATATATGTACGCCCAGGGCGGTGTTCATTTAGATGAAGCCATCAGGATGGTCCGCAAGGCCATAGAGATCGATCCAGGCAATGGCGCTTATTACGACAGTTTGGGATGGACGCTTTATAAAAAAGGAAGGTATGCGGAAAGCTTGATGGCCATGCAGAAAGCACAGACGTATATCGAAGATGAAGTCCTTTATGACCATATAGGCGATGTTTTTAAGGCGTTGAAAGAATACACCCTGGCGTGTAAATATTGGAGAAAGTCTTTGGACCTGGACCCTCATCAGATCTTAGTCAAACAAAAAATCAAAGGATTAGAAAAATGCACCGCCTCACAGTCCTCTCGCCGGCTAAATTAAATCTTGTCCTTGATGTGGTGGGAAAAAGGCCTGATGGTTTTCATGAGTTAAGGACCATCTTTGAGCGCATCAGTCTGACTGATCAGATCATCTTGACACGCAATAAAACCAATAAGATAAGCATCCGTTGTGCCCATCCCCATGTGCCTCGAGGTCCGGGTAATTTAGCTTTTAAGGCGGCGATGATGTTATCCAAAGATTTTTCTATTTCAGAAGGTTTAGATATAAATATTATAAAAAATATACCCGTGGCAGCCGGCCTGGCCGGCGGCTCCAGCAACGCGGCTGCGGTGCTGGCAGGCCTAAACCGTTTGTGGCAGATAGGCTTAAATAACGCCCAATTGGTCGACTATGCGGCCCGCTTAGGCAGTGATGTGGCGTTCTTCTTATATAATAGTCCATATGCCCTGGGGACAGGGCGTGGGGAGCTTATCAAGCCCTTGAAGATCAATACAAAATTATGGCATCTGCTTGTGACACCTCGGGTTAAAATGCTGACAAAAGACGTTTTTACCCGTCTTAAATTAAAATTGACAAATAAAAAGGATAATGTTAATATTCTGCTTCCCTTTTTAAGAAAAGGGGATTTGACCGGACTGGCAGGGGCTTTATCCAATGGTCTGGAGCCTGCTATTTTGTCGTTAAGGCCTGATTTTATTTATATAAAAAAGAAGTTACTCGACGCTGGAGCCATCGGTGTCTGTTTTTCCGGCAGCGGCCCGTCGGTTTTTGGTTTGGCCGGGTCACAAAAGCACGCTGAAAGCCTCCGGGCGAAATTTGACAGGCGTTACACTCAAAGTTTTGTGGTCAGCACATTGTAATTTACTGCCCGGTGGTGTAATGGTAGCACCCGAGAATTTGGATCTCGTTGTTCAGGTTCGAGTCCTGGCTGGGCAACTTATATATGAGTCATTTTAAAGCGATCATTTTGGCGGCAGGCCGCGGCGTACGGATGAAGTCAGATACTCCTAAGGTGCTGCATAAAGTTGCCGGCCGTCCGGTACTTGAGTATGTTTTAGATATTACAAAGGCATTGCGTTCTTTGACAACTTATGTGGTGGTGGGGCACGGGGCCAACGAGGTAAAGAAATCTGTCGGAAACAGTGTCCATTACGTGCTGCAGGACAAGCTTCTGGGGACAGGTGACGCGGTACGCCGGGCTGGGCCGTTCTTAAAAAATTTCAATGGTACTGTGCTGGTCTTGTGCGGGGATACGCCGTTATTAGAAACGGTAATTGTCAGTCGTTTGCTTGCCAAACATCAACAGCTTAAGGCCGCGGCCACGGTCCTGACCGCCATTGTTAAAGAGCCGTACGGCTATGGCCGCATCGTGCGGGACAGGTTGGGCAATTTTGGGGCCATCCGTGAACATAAGGACGCGAGTGAAAATGAACTAAAGATCAATGAGATCAATGTCGGGGTATACTGTTTCAAGGCACAAGCGTTGTTTAATACGCTAAAGTCAGTGAAGCTCAATCCAAAGAAAAAAGAATATTACCTGACAGATGTCATTGAATTGTTATTAGCGAAGGAAGAGACGGTTGCGACGGTGACAACGGATGATGAAACAGCGGGGTTTGGCGTGAATACACGGGAAGATCTGGCGCAGGCGGAAAAAGTTATCCGCACGCGCATTTTAAAGAAATTGATGGCTGATGGTGTGTCGATCATTGATCCTGCCACGACCTATGTTGAAGCCGGGGTCAAGATCGGCCATGACACGGTGCTTTATCCGTGCACCTTCATTGAAGGCGATGTCACGATCGGCAAGAAATGCCAGATCGGGCCTTTTGCGCATCTGCGTCCGGGGACACGCATCGCGGACAATGCGACGATCGGGAATTTTACGGAAGTTTCACGCACCAAGGTTGGCCGCAATGTCATGATGAAGCATTTTTCATTCTTGGGGGACGCGACGGTCGGCAATGATGTGAACATCGGTGCCGGGACGATCACCGCTAATTATGACGGCAAGGACAAAAACAAGACAGTGATCGGTGATGGCGCCTTCATTGGTTCAGATTCGATCCTGATAGCGCCGCTGACGATCGGTAAAAAAGCAATGGTGGGCGCCGGCTCAGTGGTGGCCCGTGGAAAAAATATTCCGGCGGGGATGTTGGCTGTCGGCGTTCCGGCAAGGGTGATAAAAAAAGTTGCGAAGGGGAAAATATGAGTAAATTATCGGTCTTAGGCGGCAATGCCAATCCTGCTTTGACGGCGGAAATTTGCCAGAAGCTGGGGATCAAGCAGACCGAAATTTTTGTCGGGCGTTTCAGCGAAGGCGAGATCCGTGTCCATATCAGGGAAAATATCCGCGGGCAGGACGTTTTTATCGTCCAGCCGACCTGTCCGCCGGTCAATGAGAATTTGATGGAGCTTTTGATCCTGATCGACGCTGTACGCCGCGCTTCCGCGGACAGGATCACGGCCGTTATCCCGTATTACGGCTACGCGCGCCAGGACCGCAAGGACCAGCCGCGGGTACCGATCACCGCTAAGCTCGTGGCTAACTTGATCGTCGCGGCCGGTGCCAATCGTGTCTTGACGATGGACCTTCATGCCAGCCAGCTGCAGGGATTTTTTGATATCCCGGTGGACCATTTGTATGCCATTAATGTTTTGGCTGAGTATTTTAAAGAACGCAAGATCGGGGACCTGGTCATCGTTTCGCCCGATGTCGGCGGCATTAAAATGGCCCGGGCCTATGCCAAGCGTTTGAACGCGGGGTTGGCCATCGTTGATAAGCGGCGCATGTCTCCGGAAAAAACCGAGGTCATGCACATTTTAGGCGAGGTCAAGGGTAAAAATGTGGTGATGGTGGATGATATCATTGCCACCGCGGGCTCTTTGATCGACGCGGTCACGGCGCTTAAGAGTTCCGGGGCCAAAGGCATATACGCGGCTGCAAGCCATGGGGTCTTGTCAGGGCCGGCGCATGAGAGGATCTCCGCCTGCAAGGAATTGCTCGAAGTGGTCGTCACTAACAGCATCCCTTTAAAAGACGGGACACAGAACCCTAAAATAAAACAATTGTCAATTGCCCCGCTGATGGCCGAGGCCATTGCCCGAACACACAACGCGGAGTCTATCAGCAGTTTATTCGAAGAAATCAGGAACTAGGAAGGAAAGTAAAATGGAACAAATTAATTTTGACGTTCAAATCAGGAAAAACACGGGGTCTGCGAGGTCCCGTCAGGTGCGCCGTTCAAATTTGATCCCCGGGATCGTTTACGGGGGGAATTCCAAGCCGACGGTGATCCAGGCTGACCGCAAGGCCTATGACCGTATCTATCGTCAGCACGCCGGCGAAAGCTTGATCTACCATCTGAATTTGGTGGACGAGGGGAAGAAGATCTCGGATTTCCCCGCGATCATCAAGGATGTCCAGCTTCATCCGGTCACTGATGAGGTCATCCATATTGATTTTAACCGCATCTCCCTTGATAAAGAAATTGAGATCAAGGTCAAGGTCCTCACCAAAGGCGAGGCCGTGGGTGTCAAGCGTGACGGCGGTACCCTTGAGCATTTGATGTGGGAGCTGGATGTTATCTGTTTGCCGACGAATATCCCGCACCACTTGGAAGCGGATGTAACGAATTTGGGCGTGCATGATGCCATCCACGTTAAGGATCTGGTATTGCCCGCAGGTGTGCGTACCAAGCATGATCCTGAATCCGTGGTCATCACCATCGCCGGTTCCATGCGTGAAGAAGTAGCTGCGGCGCCCGTTGAAGGCGAAGCTGCTGCCGCCGGTACTGAACCTGAAGTTTTGAAGGAAAAGAAGAAGGAAGAAGGAGCTGACGCTGCCGGGGCTGCCAAGAAACCCGAAGCTGCCAAGAAAGACGACGCTAAAAAATGAAGTTGATTGTAGGCTTGGGCAACCCCGGGCCGCAATATAGATGGACCCGTCACAATTTAGGTTTTATGGTCCTTGAAGCAATGGGCGCCGGAGAGAAACCTAAGAAGGCGCGTATCAGCGGTGTTGAATGTTCTTTGTTGATGCCGATGACGTTCATGAATGATTCCGGATTGTCTGTCAAGAAGCTGGCCGACAGGCAGGGGGTGTCCCTGGAAGATATCCTGGTCATTTGTGATGATCTGGACCTGTCCTTTACAAAGATGCGCTTGCGGCCTTCGGGCTCTGCCGGAGGCCATAATGGGTTAAAATCCATTATCAAGGAGTTGGGGTCAAATCAATTTTGTCGTCTCCGGATGGGTATTGACAGCCCCAAAAACGGGGCTGATACAGTAGATTACGTCTTATCGAATTTCACTCTCGAGCAGAAAAAAGTTCTGCCGGAATTTATTAATCATGCACTAGACTGTGTCACATGCTGGGTGACCGAAGGTGCGGAAGTTGCAATGAACCTCTACAACCAAAGGAAAAGTAATGAACAAGTATGATTTAGTCTACATCGTCGACGCGCACGCGCCGCAAACGACCAAGGATGAGATCGCCAAACAGGTGGCGGATTCCCTGGCTAAAACCGAGATCAAGTTAGTCAGCAGCCAGTTGTGGCTGGACCGTCATAAGATGAGCTTTCCCATCCAGAAGATCGGGGAAGGCACGTACTACCTGTTGAGCCTTGAAGCTAAAAGCTCCAGTGTGGCCAAATTGCAGAGCATCCTGCGCATCAACGAACAGATATTGCGCTTTTTGACAGTTAAAGCGGAGGGATAGGCATGGCAAGTTTAAATAAAGTTTTATTGATCGGTAATTTGACCAAGGACCCGGAATTGCGTTATACGCCCAATGGCACGGCAGTTACAAATTTGCGCATTGCCGTTAACCGCAAATTCAAGGACCGTACCGGTGAATTAAAGGAAGACACCTGCTTTATCACCGTGACAGCTTGGGACAAGCAGGCGGAAATTTGTAACCAGTATTTGCAAAAAGGCCGGGCGGTTTTTGTGGAAGGTATTTTACAAAGCCGTTCCTGGGAAACGGGTGACGGCCAGAAGCGCAGTACCATTGATGTGCGGGCCGAGCGCATCCAATTTTTAAGCGGACCTGTTAAAAATGAAGCTGCCGTGAGCAACGAGCCCGCGGCCAAAGATGCCGGTGATCAGGACACAGTGATATCACCGGAAGATATAGCTTGGGAGGAATAAGAGATCATGGAAAGAAAATTTACCAAAAAGCGTGGTGCCACAGACAGAAAACCATTCAAAAAAGACGGTGATAACCATTCCTTCGGCGGCCGCGGAGGCAGCGGTGATGGTGCCCGCCGGGGACCGCGTCCCGCGCGCATGTCCATCCCCAAGGGGACGGAGATCAATTTTAAGAACATCGCGTTCTTGCAAAAATGTTTGACCGAGCGCGGGAAATTGTTCTCGCGCCGTTTGACCAGTGCCAATGCCACTCAACAGCGCAAGATCACCGTCGCGGTCAAGCTCGCCCGCTTTTTGGGGCTTTTACCGGTCGGATCAACCCGGCGCAAATGACGCTCAACGAAATGTTGAGGGAGCAAGTGACGAATCGAATCCTAACTTGAGGGAAACAACCTCACGATTTCGATATATAGGATCTTTAAGATTCTTCGCTTCGCTCAGAATGACAATGAGGAGAATATGAATATCATACTAATGGAAAATGTGGAAAAGTTGGGCACGGTCGGCGATGTTGTTAAGGTCAAGGACGGCTATGCCCGTAATTACCTGTTGCCCCGCCAATTAGGCATGCCGGCGACCAAAGGCAATATCAATCGTATTGAAAAAGAAAAAGCCAAACGGCTGGCTATTTTTGAAGCGGAGAAAAAAGAAGCCCAGCAAAAAGCCGAGATTTTAAGCAAGGTCTCTTTGACGATCGCGGTCGAGGTCAATGACCAGGAAAAGCTTTACGGGGCGATCGCGGAATCTGATATCCTCGAGGCCCTGGAAGCAGAAGGCCAGAAGGTCGATAAAAAGTCCCTGGTCCTTGAGAAGCCTGTTGATGACCTGGGTATTTTTGAGATCGGCGTCAAACTTCATCCGCAAGTGATCGCCAAGGTCCGCTTGTGGGTCACTAAAAAAAGTTAAATAACGCGTACGCATTGATAACCCCTATGCCGAGCAAGGAGCAGGGAATATTGGAGCAAACGATAAGGGTCCCTCCCCAGAATATCGACGCTGAAAAAGCGGTTTTAGGGGCCATGATGATCTCCGAAGACGCTATCGGGGTGTCCATTGAACACCTCGATAGCTTTTATTTTTATGAAACCACCCACCAGAAAATTTTTGACGCGGTACGCGAATTATACGCGGAACGCAAAAGGGTGGACATCATCACCCTTTCGGACTGGCTTAAAAATACCGGGCAGCTGGAGAATTTAGGCGGCCTGTCCTATTTGTCACAATTGGCTGATTTTGTCCCCACCGCGGCCAACGCCCAATATTACGTTGATATCGTCAAGGAAAAAGGCATCCAGCGCCAGCTGATCAAGAATGCCACGGAGATCATTTCTAAAAGCTATGGTGTCAATGTGGACATTGATGAGCTGGTGGACACGGCTGAACAGCTGATCTTTGAGATCGCTGACGCCAAGCAAAAA
Organism: Candidatus Omnitrophota bacterium; assembly: GCA_013287965.1. Lineage (GTDB taxonomy): Bacteria > Omnitrophota > Gorgyraeia > Zapsychrales > Fredricksoniimonadaceae > JABDGZ01. The sequence continues at coordinate 18,249 of JABDCU010000006.1, forward strand.
CAGCAGGCCGTCCACATCAAGGACATCATCAAAGGCACCATTGAGAACATTGACCTGTTATACCAGCATAAAAAATCCATTACAGGGGTCCCGACGGGATTTACGGATTTTGACAGTAAGACATCGGGTTTGCAAAATTCGGACCTGATCATCATCGCGGGACGTCCGTCGATGGGCAAGAGTGCCTTTGCCGTATCCATCGCTGAGCACGCCTGCCTTGAACACAATATCCCGGTGGCTATTTTTTCCCTGGAAATGTCCAAGGAACAATTGGTCCAGCGCATGTTGTGTTCCCAGGCCCAGGTGGATGCCCATAAGGTCCGCACGGGGTTTCTTTCGCCGTCAGACTGGCCATTGCTCACCAAGGCAGCCGGACGCCTGTCGAACGCTCCCATATTCATTGATGATACTCCGGCCATTTCCATGCTGGAACTGCGGGCCAAGGCCCGGCGTTTAAAAGCTTCCCAAAACATAGGCCTTGTGATCGTGGACTATTTGCAGTTGATGCAGGGGCACACCAAAACAGAAAGCCGCCAGCAGGAAATTTCGGAAATTTCCCGTTCCCTAAAAGCACTGGCGCGCGAGTTGGGAGTGCCTTTGATCGCCATCAGCCAGTTGTCGCGCGCGGTGGAAAGCCGGCAGGACCACCGCCCCCAACTTTCTGACCTGCGTGAATCCGGGGCCATTGAACAAGACGCGGACGTGGTGGTGCTTTTGATGCGTGAGGAATATTATAATCCGACCGAGGAAAACCGCGGCATTGCCGAGGCGATCATCGCCAAACAGCGCAACGGGCCCACCGGCTCGGTAAAAATGAAGTTCTTTAAGGAATTTGTCAAATTTGTAAACTTAGAAATGGCTCATCACGAATAAAAGTTGCGATGTGCATTGACAGCCCCATGCACAGAATCTATAATTGGACAACGCTATCAATTTCAGGAGTTTCATGCTAAAAAATAAAATTTTGTTGGTCACTTTTTTTGTCCTCTGCATGGTTTTATCAGGAACAAAAATTATTTTCGCCCAAGCAGTTACGGATAATTCCAAACAAACCGAAGTCTCCAGCGCCTTGAATGAAGTTAAGATCGTCAAAGCCATTGATATTCAGGGTAATAAGTCCATCGGCGTCGCCCAGGTCTTGGCCAGGATCAAGACCCGTGTTGGAGAAGAGTATCAGGACGCGGTGGTGAGTGATGACCTAAAGCGCCTGTACAATACCGGGCATTTTTCTGATGTGCAAATTGACCATGAAGACCTGGATGGCGGCTATAAGGTGATCGTGCGGCTGAAGGAAAAGCCGATCGTGGATGAAATAACTTTTTCCAAGATCCGTTATTATAATACGCATTATTTGTTAAGTAAGATGAAAACAAAGAAAGACAAGTTCCTTGATAATAAGACCCTTAAGGACGACATTAATACCATCGAAGACCTGTATAAGAAAAAAGGGTTGACCCAGGCGAAGGTGGATGTGGAAAGTTTCATTGACGATACCACCAGCAAAGCCAGCCTGCATTTTATTATCCGTGAAGGCTTCAGGGTCAGGATCAAGCGGATCAATGTCTACGGCAATGTGGCTTATCCGGACAGGAAGATCATCAAGGTCATGAAATCCCGCTGGAAATGGCTTTTTAGTTCAGGCCTTTTAAAAGAAGATGTTTTAGAAACAGACATGACGGCGATCCAGTCTTTTTATGAACAAAATGGTTTTCTTGACTCTAAGGCCACTTATCAGATAGAGCCCTTGTACCAGGGATTGGTCAATGTGAATGTCACCATCCAGGAGGGCAAGCGTTATTACGTCGGAGATGTCAGCTTTTTGGGCAATTCCATCCTTTCGGATTATGATATCAAAAGCAAACTCAAGAATTTGATAGAGGGCAATGTCTTCAGCCATGAAAAGATGGAAGAAGATGTCGGCAATGTCCGTGAGGCTTATTTTGACCGCGGTTATATTTCCGCCCTTGTTGAAGAATCAACGTCATTTAATGCCGCGACCGCCAGGGTGGACGTTAAGGTCACTATTAAGGAAGGTAAACTGGCGTATATCAACAAGATCAAGATACAAGGCAATGCCCATACACGTGACATTGTCATCCGCCGTGAGTTAAAGATGTATCCCGGCGATCAATTTGACGGTGCCAAATTACGCGTTTCCAAACAGCACTTGAAAGACCTGGGTTATTTTGAAGATGTTGGTTACGATATTGAAGACACTGACCAGGAAGAACTTAAGGACTTAGTCGTGCAGGTCAAAGAAGCCAAGACAGGGTCTTTTTCCTTTGGCGGCGGTTACAGCACGGTGGACAAATTAGTGGGTTTCGTGGAAGTCGAGCAGAAGAATTTCGACATCTCCAATTGGTCTTCATTTACCGGCGGCGGCCAGGACCTGCGCCTGCGTGCCCAGATCGGTTCCAGCCAGCGGAATTTCCTGTTGAGTTTCACGGAACCATGGCTTTTTGACCATCCGATTTCCGCTGGTTTTGACGGCTATTATACGGAGAACCTCAAGGATGGGTCCACCGGGTTTTCCTATGACCAAAAAACAGCCGGCGGGGACATACGCCTGGGCAAAAGCTTCAATGATAATCTTTCCGTCGGGTCTGTTTATCGCCTGGAACATATTACGATCAGCAATTTGGACACAGATGTCTCCTCGGCTTTAGCGGAGCAGGCGGGGAGCAGTTTAGTCAGTTCCCTGGGCTTTAGTGTCACCAATGATTATCGCGACAGTAAAGTGTCTCCAACCAGGGGCTGGGCCATCACCAATAACGCGGACTTGGCCGGCGGTCCTTTAGGGGGAGACAAGAATTTCTACCGCCTTCAGACCAGCGGCGAATTTTATTATCCCATCAAATTCAATGATGTGACAACGGTCATCGAGATCAGCGGACGCACCGGCATTGTCCAGTCTTACCCGAAAACACCGGATGTCCCTATTTTTGAACGTTATTTTACCGGCGGCCAGGATTCGATCCGTGGTTATGACGAGCGTACCGTGGGTCCCCTTGATCCCAATACGAATGATGCTATCGGCGGCGATGCCTTATTATTAGGCAGTGTCGAGTATACTGTCCCCATCATTGAGATCATCAAAGGCGCTGTATTTTTCGATACAGGTAATGTGTGGGACAAGGTCAGGAATTACGGTACCGGCGGTCTTAAATCCGGTACCGGTGTCGGCCTGCGCGTCAAGACGCCCATCGGCCCCATTAAACTGGATTATGGTATTCCTTTAAGCAGTGAACCCGGGCAAAAGAAGACCGGTAAATTTTATTTCAGTGTCAGCCGCGGGTTTTAACATCCTTTAATAGTATAAACAGGAGGATCATTATGAAAGCGTTAAAAGTGTTGGGTTTAGCGGTAATGTTTGGATCAATGGCAACGGGGGCCGCTTTGGCCGGGGACCTGAAAATCGCCTATGTGGACCTAAGCAAGGTCTTTGATGGTTATCAAAAAACAAAAGAATTCGATGCTGTTTTGCAAAGCGAGGGCCAGGCGTTCCAGAAAGAGCGTGATGTGATGATCCAGAAGATCCAGGATGCCCAGAGCAAGCTGGATTTGATGAAAGATACAGAGAAAGCGGCCCTGCAGGAGGACATTGCCAAACAAAAAGATGAGGTCGTGGCCTATGACAAGGACAAGCGCACGGAATTGTCCAAGAAACGTGATGATAAAGTGCGTGAGATATTGGCCGAGATCCAGGTTGTTGTCAGTGACCTGGCTAAAAAAGACGGCTACACCTATGTTTTAAACGACCGTGTCATGATCTACGGTGACCCGCAATTCAATGTCACTGATGAAGTGTTGAAGACCTTAAATGACAGTTACAAGAAGTAATTTATCCCTCATGCAGATCAGCGCGGCTGATATTGCCCGGTTGGTCAAGGGAGAATTGATCGGTGAGGGCCAGGTATTAATCAGTGGTTTTTCAGGGATCAAAGAAGCCAAAAAAAATGAACTGACGTTTTTGGGCAATCCCAAATATGAGCCGTTGCTCCTTGACACCCAGGCGGGTGTCACCCTTGTTCCCCGGCAGATCACTTGTCCGGGGAAAACTCTTATTAGGGTGGATAATCCTTCTTTGAGTTTCACCCAGGTGGTCAATTATTTATTAAAGGACGCGCCTGATTATAAACCTCGCGGCATTCATCCAACCGCTGTTATTGCCACGGGTGCCAAGCTTGGGCCCAATGTGGCTGTCGGCGCTCATACGGTCATTGAAGACGGAGCAATGGTCGCGGAAGGCTGTGTCATCTATGCCGGGTGTTATGTGGGGCATGAGACGCATTTGGGAAAAAATTGCCTGATCTATCCCCAGGTGGTTTTGCGTGAAAAGGTTTCTTTGGGGGAGCGTGTGATCATCCACAGCGGTACGGTGATCGGCAGTGACGGGTTTGGTTATGTAACGGTTGACGGCAAGCACATGAAGATCCCGCAGGTGGGCACGGTGCTTATTGAAAATGACGTTGAGATCGGGGCCAATGTCACCATTGACCGCGCGCGTTTCGATCGTACGATCATCGGTGAGGGGACAAAGATCGATAATTTGGTGCAGATCGCGCATAACGTCATCATCGGCAAGCATTGTCTGGTGGTGGCCCAATCGGGTATTGCCGGTAGTACGAAATTAGGCGATCATGTCATTTTAGCGGCACAGACAGGACTGGTGGGGCATATAGAGATCGGCAACGGGGCGGTCGTTGGCGCTCAATCCGGGGTGAGCCATTCCATAAAGGCTGGCGAGCAGGTTTTCGGGTACCCTGCCTATCCCATCAAGGACGCATTAAGGAACAACGCGCATATCCAGCGGCTTGACAAGTATGTGGAAACGATCAAAGATTTGAAAAAACGTATTGAAGAATTAGAGAAAAAATAGAATGAAACAGAAAACGATAAAAAATCCCGTCACTCTTTCCGGTGTTGGCTTGCACAGCGGCAAGGCCGTGCGGATGACTATAAAGCCGGCAGGGGACAATGAGGGGATCTCTTTTTCACGTGTTGATCTTCCCGGTAAACCACATGTCAAGGTCATGGCTGCCAACGCGGTCATGGATGAGAAGGTCACGCGCTGCACCGCGGTTACGGCACAAGGGGTGTGTATTTATACCATTGAGCATCTGATGGCGGCTTTAAGCGGTCTGGGTATTGATAATGCGGCCATTGAGATCGATGCCGAAGAGCTTCCCGGCATGGACGGCAGCAGCCTGGAGTTTTTAAAAGCGTTAGAGCAGGCGGGGTCCACCGAAGGGCAGGCGGATAAAAATATCTTTACCATTCAAGAGCCGATCATCGTTGCCAATAAAACTTCGACGATCGTGATGGTGCCTCATGACCAATTAAATGTTTCCTATACGCTGGATTACGATCATCCTTTATTGCGTTCACAATTTTTTTCACGGCCCATTGATACGGCTTCTTTTGCTAAAGAACTGGCAGCGGCCCGTACTTTTTGCCTGGAATCTGAAGTCAATGAGATCAGGGCCCAAGGGCTGGCCCGTGGTGCTAATTATCAAAATACCCTGGTGATGTCTTCCCAAGGGCCTTTGGAGAATACCTTGCGTTTTCCTGATGAGTGCGCGCGTCACAAGGTCCTGGATATCGTCGGTGATCTATTCCTGTTAGGTTTCCCTGTTAAAGGCGCTGTCTATGCCACCAAAAGCGGGCATGCTTTAAACCGGGCCCTGGTCAAGAAAATAGAGGCCCAGCGCCAAAAGTACACCGCTGTTTCTTATCCCTCTGTGCCGCCCGGGGCCGCGGGCAGGGTTTTTGATATCCATGAGATCATGAAGATCCTGCCTCATCGTTATCCGTTTTTGTTTGTTGACAGGGTCATTGAAATTGAGCCGGGCAAAAAGGGGATCGGCATCAAGAATGTGACGATCAATGACGGGTTTTTCCAGGGCCATTTCCCCCAAAAGCCGGTGATGCCGGGAGTGATCATGATCGAAGCCATGGCCCAGACCGCGGGAGTTGTGGTATTGACCAGCGGCGCGCATAATGGTAAAGTAGCATTGTTCATGTCTATTTCAGATGTGAAATTCCGTAAAGTCGTTTACCCCGGAGACCAGTTATTGATGGAAATTGAGATCATCCGCGACAGGGAACGCACCGCGCATATCAAAGGGGTGGCCCGTGTTGATGGGGAAGTGGCCATCGAAGGGGAGATGATGTTTTCTTATACAGATGCGCATTATTTAAACAGCTAACTTATGTCTAACGCCATTCATAAAACCGCCATTGTCGGTGAACACGTCAAGCTCGGGAAAAATGTGAGCATTGGGCCCTATTCGGTCATTGACGGTGCCGTGACCTTGGGGGACGATGTTGTCATCGGTGCTCATTGCATCGTTGAGGGGCATACCACTCTTGGGAAGGGATGCCAATTGTTTACCGGGGCTGTGATCGGCTCGCTGCCGCAGGACAGGAAGCACCAAAAACAAGACAAGGTTTTTTTGAATATCGGTGCCAATAATATTTTTCGTGAATATGTGACGGTCAATCCCGGCACCATCGAAGGCGGCGGCACCACCAGCATCGGGGACAATAATTTATTCATGGCCTGCTGTCATGTGGCCCATGACTGCCACATCGGCCATGACTGTGTTTTAGCTAATTATGTGGGGCTTTCAGGGCATGTGACCATTGAAGACCGGGCAGTGATCGGCGGTTTGTCCGGTGTCCATCAGTATGCCCGCATCGGATACTTATCCATGATCGGCGGCTGTTCCAAGGTCAACCAGGATGTACCGCCGTATTCTTTGGTGGATGGTAATCCTGCCACTCTCCGGGGTTTAAATATTGTCGGATTAAAACGCGCGGTGGTCCCGTCACCCAACCAAAGGGCCTTGCACAGTGCCTTTAAGATCCTTTTTAATTCCGGGTTAAACCGCAGTAACGCCGTGCTTCAGGTCAAAGAGCAATTAAACGGTTTGCCTGAGATCCATCGGGTCATTGAGTTTATCCAGATATCCAAACGTGGCATCTCCTAATCCTAAAATCATAGGTCTTATCGCGGGCAACAGGCAGTTCCCTTTCCTTTTTGCCAGGGCAGCGCGTGACCAGGACTACAAGATCATTGCGGCGGGCATTGCGGGGGACACGTCACCGCTTTTGCATTTCTCCGTCGATAAATTCCAATATTTCAAAGTAGGCGAATTAAAGAAGCTTTTCGGGTATTTCCGCGCCAACGCTGTTGCCCAGGTCATCATGGCGGGCCAGGTCAACCAGGACAATTTATTCAATCCGGCGGTCAAATTAGATGAGGAATTCCAGGCCCTTGCTGATGCCCTGCGCGACCGCAAGGCAGACACCATTTTTGCCGCGGTGGCTGATCGCTTGGGGGCTGAGGGCATGACCTTGCTGGATTCCACCTTTTTATTAAAGAAATATTTAGCGCCCCGCGGTACCCTGACCAAACGCGGGCCCAGTGTGAGTGAATTAAAAGACATTGAATTTGGGTTGACCATTGCCAAGCTCGTGGGCGGCATTGATATCGGGCAGACGGTGGTGGTCAAAGAAAAAGCCATTGTGGCCATTGAAGCGATGGAAGGCACAGACCAAGCCATTACCCGCGGGGGGAAGATTGCCCGCGAGGGGGCAGTGGTGATCAAAACCTCCAAACCTGCCCAGGACAATCGCTTTGATGTGCCGGTCATCGGTCCGCGCACCATCCAAACCATGGCCCGTGTCAAGGCCGCTTGCCTGGCCATCGAGGCTGGCAAGACCCTCATCATCGACCGTGAAAAAACCGTAGCTCTCGCCAACAAAGCCAGTATCTGTTTAGTAGCTGCTTGAAATTATAGGAGGATAAAATGCTTCATGTGAATCGCAGGATCAAGGACATGTTGGGATCAACAACACTGGCCATTACGGCCCGCGCTAAGGAATTAGCGGTACAGGGGCATGATGTGGTCAATTTTGCCGCCGGTGAGCCGGATTTTGACACGCCGGATTTTATCAAGAAAGCCGGCATCAAGGCCATTGAAAACGGAGCGACCAAATACACGCCTTCCATCGGGACACAGGAGCTGCGCGAGGCCATTGCCGCTAAATTCCAAAAAGATAACGGCCTTGTTTATAAACCCAGCCAGATCGTTGTTTCCTGCGGGGCCAAGCATTCATTATTCAATATCATCCAGGTTTTAGTTGATGATGGGGATGAGGTCATTTTTCAATCGCCTTATTGGGTGAGCTATCCTGAAATGGTCAAGGCCGCGGGCGGCAAGTCTGTCGTCATCCCCACGGATGCTGCCAGCGGGTTTAAGATCACGCCGGATTCATTAAAAAAACATATTACGCCCAAGACTAAGATATTGATCATCAATTCTCCGTCTAACCCAACAGGGGTCATGTACCATAAAGAAGAGCTGGCCAAGATCGCTGAGATCTGTGTCGCGCACAAGATTTATGTGATTAGTGATGAAATCTACGAGAAGTTGATTTATGATACTAACGAATTCACCTCGATAGCTTCATTGGGTCGGGAGATCTTTGACTTGACCTTGACGGTCAACGGTGTGTCTAAGGCGTACGCCATGACCGGTTGGCGTATCGGCTACGCGGCAGGGGCCCTCGAGATCATGGAGTATATTAAGAAATACCAGGACCACTCGACCTCCAACCCAACATCCATCAGCCAGGCCGCGGCCGTGGAGGCCCTGAAAGCTTCTCCAGAGTCCATTGATCAAATGTGCCAGGTGTTTAAAAAGCGCCGTGACCTGATGCTGCAGTGTTTAGACCGTGTGGGAAAGCTTTCTTATATCCGTCCGGAAGGCGCTTTTTACGTTTTTTGTGATTTTTCGAAAGTAGGGGACGCGACGATGATCGCCAAGCAGATCCTGGATGAAGTCAAGGTGGCCGGGATCCCGGGTGACGGTTTTGGAGCTCCCAATTATATAAGGTTTAGTTTTGCCACGTCGGAGGCGCGCATCCAGGAAGGTATTTCGAGAGTGGCCAAGTGGATCGCTAAATAATGGAAAAGATCTCTCTTTTACGGGAACTTCTTTTATTAACTATCCAGGAAAATGCTTCTGACCTGCATTTGACTGAAAATAGTCCTCCGATCTTTCGTATTGACGGCCGTCTGGTCCCGCTTAAGGCCGAGGCCCTTGTCCGTGACCAGATCCAGGACATGATCTACAGCGTCCTTTCGGACACTCAGAAAACCAAATTCGAAGAAGAAAAGGAATTGGATTTTTCCCTGGCCTTGACCGGCATGGACCGTTTCCGTGTCAATGTGCATATCCAGCGCGGCTCTGTCGAGGCTGCTTTCCGTCGTATTTCCTTATATATCCCTTCCATGGAAGAACTGCAATTGCCGCCGGTGATCGCGGATCTGGCGCGCAAGCAAAGCGGTTTGGTCCTGATCACCGGTCCCACGGGGACGGGGAAGACCACGACATTGGCCGCGATCATTAATTTAATTAACTCCGAGCGTACCTGTGTGATCACGTGCATTGAAGATCCCATTGAGTACATTTTTACGAATAAAAAATCAGTGATCAAGCAGCGTGAGGTTTATCGCGATACCAAGTCCTTCGCGGAAGCGCTTAAGCGCTGCCTGCGCCAGGACCCGGACGTGATCGTGGTGGGAGAAATGCGTGACCTGGAGACGATCTCAACGGCCCTGACAGCGGCGGAAACAGGGCATTTGGTCTTGGCCACCCTGCACACCCCTGACGCTCCGCAAACCATTGAACGTATCATTGATGTTTTTCCGCCCTACCAACAGCAGCAGGTCCGGCTGCAGCTCTCGTCGGTTTTAGAGGGCGTTGTTTCCCAAAAATTGGCGCCCAGGGCCTCCGGCAAGGGACGCATCATGGTGCCTGAGATCATGCTGGCCACGGCCGGTGTCCGCAATATGATCCGCGAGAGGGCGGTGGAACAGCTACGCACGGCCATGCAAACCGGCGGTCAATTCGGGATGCGTACCTTTGACAAATCCCTTAAAGAACTTTATGAAAAAGGTATCATTACTTATCAAACGGCCATGAACATGGCGACGAATGTCAACGAATTAAAGACTTTAATGCCGAAAAAATGACCCCCAGCGGGTAAGGAGCTAAAATGAGCCATACAGTAACGTTATTGCCAGGGGACGGTATCGGTCCGGAAGTGACCAATGCCATGAAGCTCTGCGTGGATGCCACGGGTGTGAAGATCAATTGGGACGTGCAGGAGGTGGGCGAGAAGTCCATGCAAAAACACGGCAAGCCCTTGACGGATGAAGTGCTGGATTCCATCCGCCGCAACAAGACAGCCATCAAAGGCCCTATCACGACGCCCATCGGTAAAGGTTTTCGTTCGGTCAATGTCCAATTACGCCAGTCGCTCGATCTGTTCGCGTGCGTGCGTCCTTGCCTTTATTATGAAGGTGTTAAGACCCCTATTAAGAACGTGAATTTAATGATCTTCCGTGAAAATACGGAAGATTTATATGCCGGCATTGAGTTTGATCTTGGCACGCCTGAGTGTGACCGCCTGCGTACCTTGATCAATGAGATGTCAGTTAAGAAGGTCAAGCAGGACGCGGCTATTTCCATCAAGCCGATCTCAGTGAGCGGCTCTAAGCGTATCGTTAAATTTGCTTTTGACTGGGCGGTAAAACTTGGGCGTAAAAAGATGACCGCGGTGCATAAGGCCAATATCATGAAATTTACCGACGGATTATTTTTGCAAGCTGCCCGTGAAGTGGCCAAGGAATATGAGGGGAAGATCGAATTCGGTGACTGCATCGTGGATAATATGTGCATGCAATTGATCCAGTACACCTCTCTTTATGATTGCCTGGTGCTGCCTAATCTTTACGGGGACATTGTTTCAGATCTGTGCGCCGGGATTGTCGGCGGTTTGGGAGTGGCTCCGGGGGCCAATTATGGCGATGAGATCGCCTTATTTGAACCGGTGCATGGCTCCGCGCCTAAATATGCCGGCCAGAACAAGGTCAATCCCACCGCGACCATTCTTTCCGCTGTATGGATGCTGCGCCATCTTAAAGAAAATGCCGCGGCTGATCGTTTGGATAATGCTGTCCGGACCATTTTAAAAGAAGGCAAGGACGTGACGTACGATCTGAAGAGTGATCGTAATGATCCTACGACTGTCGGGACCATGCAAATGGCTGAAGCAATTTGTAAGAAATTATAGTTTTCCTTCCGTCAGCTTAAACGGTGTTGTTCCCGAAACGGGATATTTTGGCCGTCCGCTACGGTTTACAATAAATCTGTTTTATAGAAGCACTGGTATATGAACAGATTTATTGTAAAGCCTTGCGGACATTTGCCCAAAAATCCCTGAATGTTTCGTCCACAACACCATTTAAGCTGCTCGCTATGAAATCAAAGATAATCATACAAGACTGGGGTTTAATTAATTACGCTGATGGCCTTGAGCGGCAGAAGAAGTGTGTCCAAAATGTCATTGAAGGTGCGCAGGATCATTTAATTCTTTGCGAACATCCTCCGGTTTTGACGCTGGGGCGTATGACCAATCCTGACAGTCTGCTCTATCAACGCAAGGAAATTGAAGATCGTGGTGTAATGGTTACTAATGTTGACCGTGGAGGGGATGTGACTTTGCACGCGCCGGGGCAGCTGGTCGTTTATCCTATCTTTAATTTAAATAAACGTGGTCGTGACCTTAAAGTATATATGGAAATGCTTGAAGAAGTTGCGGTTGATTTATTGAAGAATTTTGGTATATTGGCAATAAGCATTTCAGGCAAGAGGGGCGTATTCGTTGGTAAAGACAAGATCATTTCCATCGGTGTGGGTGTGCGCAAATGGGTCACCTATCATGGCTTAGGGATCAACGTTAATACCGACTTGTCCCTTTTTAATTTGATCAAACCCTGTGGTCTTGATGTGCGCATGACCTCGATGCAAAAATTAAAAGGTCATCCTGTGCCGATGCAGGATGTGAAGTCAAAAGTAATTGAGCTTTTCCAAAAATGACAAAAATTATTTTACCTGAATTAGGCGAAGGTATCACCAAGGCGACGATCGCCTGCTGGCACGCGAAGGTGGGCGACAGCCTGCAGGAAGGCCAGGAGGTCTGCGAGGCGGTCACTGACAAAGCTTCTTTTATTATTGAGGCGCCGGCCCCGGGCAAGCTTAGATCAATTTCCGTCGCTGAAGGCCAAGAAGGTTTGGTTGGCGGCGTGTTGGGGACTATCGAGTAAGGCATGGCAGAGATTAAACACAAGCGCGTTCTACTCATGTACATTTCGCAGGTTTCCGGGCATCGTCAGGGTGCGGTGGCGATCGCCAAGTCCCTTAAGGCCCTTGATCCTGATTGTGAAGTTTTGAGCATCAACGGATTTGGTTACACCTACCCGTTGATGGAAAAGATCATCAATACCGCTTATATGGGTGTCATCAAACGGGCCCCCAAGATATGGGAATACCTTTACGATAATCCCAAGGTCATCAAGTTTTCCGAAAAATGGAAACAATCCATCCACAAGTCTTCGCATAAGAAATTAAAACCATTGATCGATGAATTCAAGCCCGATGTGATCGTCTGCACCCAGGCTTTTCCTTGCGGCATGGTCGCGGATTATAAAACGGCCAATCAACTTGGCCTTACAGTCATCGGCGTGCTGACGGATTACGCCCCGCATCTTTATTGGCTGCATGAAGGGGTGGATTTTTATGTGGTGCCGTCCCAAGAGGCCTGTGACCGTTATGTGAAAGAAGGTATCTCCAAGGAGCAGATCAAGATTTTTGGGATCCCTATCCGCATGAAATTCGCGGAAAGCTTCGGTGTAGAGAGCATTGCCAAAAAATTAAAACTTGATCTGAGTATTCCTACCATCCTGATCATGGGCGGCGGCCAAGGCTTGGGCCCCATGAAAGAAGCGGTCAAATCCCTGGTGCGTCTTGAGAGGGCCTTGCAGCTGATCGTCATCTGCGGTACCAATGTCAAGTTAGTCAATTGGCTCAAGAAGATCCAGCGTAAGACAAAGAAGAAAATTATTTTTTATGATTATGCCAGCAATGTGGATGAGCTGATGGAAGTGTCCACCCTGATCGTCAGCAAGCCCGGCGGCATGACCACCAGCGAATGCCTTGCCAAAGGCCTGCCCATGGTGATCGTTGATCCTATCCCCGGCCAGGAAGAGCGTAATTCTCAATTTTTGGTCAATCAGGGCATTGCTATCCGGGTGGATGACAAACGCCATATTGCCCGTGAGATCGATGTGCTTTTGGATGATCCAAAGAAATTGGCAGGGATGAAGCAGGCCGCGTTAAAAAACGGCAAACCAATGGCCGCGGAAAATATCGCGCGGCTGATCTTGAACTAAGAAGATATGGGTAATTATTATCTTTATAGGACCGCTAAGTTTTTAGCAAAGATATTGCCCTTGGGGGTGAGCAGTGCCCTGGTCAGTTTCTTGTGTGACATGCATTTTTGTTTTTCCAAGGCCGATCGTCAGGCCGTTGAAAACAATTTGAAAATAGTGTTAAAGACAGATCATGTGCCCAGTGCCCAAGTCCGCGCGGTGTTCCGTAATTTTGGCAAGTACTTGCTGGAATTCTTTACCATGACCAATTATTTGCGTCCGGCCTTTGTTGAATCCAATGTCCATATTAATAATGTCGAATACCTTAGCCGAGTGCTGGAAAAGGGCAAGGGCGGTATTGTTGTCAGTGCCCATTTGGGCAATTGGGAGATGGGCGGAACGATATTGCCCCTGGTGGGATTCCCGTTATCCATCGTGGCCTTGGCGCACAAAGACCCGCGGGTCAATGCCCTGTTTAACGCGCAGCGGGAAGCGTTTGGGGCCGTGATAATCCAAACCGATGTGGCTGTCCGGCGTGTCGTGGAGCATTTGCGGCAGAACCGCTTGGTCGCGATCCTGGTAGACAGGGATTTTGGTAATCGCGGGCTAATGATGGATTTTTTTGGCCGTCAAACAATGGTCCCCAAGGGGGCCGCTTTCTTTTCCATCAAAACAGGTGCTCCTATTATCCCTCTTTTTATCCTTCGCACGGCTGAAGGCCGCTTTGAAATTAATATTCATCCGCCCATTGAGCCTCCTCATGTGCCGGAGGGTAAGATCACGGATGAAGCGGCCAAGGAGTATATCCAGAAATATTTGACGATCATTGAGGATGAGATCAAGAAGGACCCGTCACAGTGGCTTTTATTCAGGGAGTTTTGGAGATCATGAAAATAGCCATTATCATTCCGGCGCATAATGAAGCCCAGACCATTGGTCCCCTGGTTGGGGCTGTGCGCGCCTTGGGGTATGACTGTATTGTGATCGATGATGGTTCGGTGGACCATACTGATGCCGTGGCCATCAAAGCAGGCGCCGTGGTGTTAAAGACCGGAATCAAAAGCGGCAAGGGCAATGCCTTAAAGGCCGGATTTGATCACGTGCTTAAGAATGGTTATGAGGCCGCCATCGCCATGGATGGTGACGGCCAGCATTCACCGTCGGATATCGCGGCATTCGCGGCTTGTTATCAAAATACAAACGCGGACATTATCAACGGTAACCGTATGCACAACCCGCGGGGAATGCCCTTGGTGCGCCTGATCACCAACCGGTTCATGTCCTGGCTGATCTCTCTTTTTTGCCGCCAAAGTATTCCGGACACGCAATGTGGTTTTCGCCTGATCAAAACAAAGGTGCTTAAAGCCATTAAACTTACAAGTTCTGATTTTGAGATCGAGACTGAGGTGCTGATCAAGGCCAGTAAAAAAGGTTTTAAAATAGCCTCGGTGGATATACAGACCATTTATAGGGATGAGAAGAGCAAGATCCAGCCGGTGCGCGACACCTTTCGTTTCATGGCCTATTTAGGGCGTGAGCTTTTGGGGAAAAATGACTGAAAATTTTATTTTTAAGGCCGTGTTTATTTCGTTGGCCGCTCATACAGCGTTCTTGTGCGTCACTTATCTTAGCCGGATCCATGACCCGCATTATCAGGCCGTCCGCCAGGGCCGGATCGAGATCACCTACAAGCCGATCCATCTAAGATCTGCTGATATCCGGGAGCATCCTGTCAAGCCGGCCCAGCACCTGGATTTAAGTAATAATCCTAAATTTCTTTCCGACGGGAGCATACCTGTCAGCCTGGTCAAAGAACGGCCGACACTGCCTTTTGGGATGTTCTATGAACGTAAGTCCGAACGCATGCGCACCATGGAGTTAAGCCATAGGGTTTCCATTACGCCTATCAGATCGGAAAAAATAAATAATCCGGTTTATGCTGCTTATAATGAAATGGTGCGGGAGCGCATCAAGGAAAAAGTTTACGCCAATTATGACAAGATGGAGCGGGGTTCTGTGTATTTGACGTTTTTGTTGGATGAACATGGCGTGCTTAAAGACGCAAGGATCATAGAGGAGAAAACCGATGCCTCAGAACATCTGCAGGAGATCGCCATGAGGAGTCTCCAAGAAGCCAGCCCATTCCCGCCTTTTTTAAAAGGCATGAATCTCACCGAATACCCCTTCAACATTGAGATCCAGTACCAAGTCAGTGATTGATCAAATTCCAGGCCACCCGCCGCAATTTTAATTTTGACTTTTTCAATATCCAATGATAATGTAATGCACTTTAGAGAGATGAAATGGATTCCCGACAGAAGCATTCGGGAATGACACTGGGAGTAATCTATGACTTTACAAAATCGTTGGGGAGATGATGTGCAGAAGGATGAAGGCGGGCTTTTGGGCCCTGACGGACAGCCATTGGCATCAGCGCCCAAGCCCCCTCAGGAAGATGCGGCACCTGCGGCAGAGCCGCAGCTGGATTTCTTTAATTACATCGCGAGCCTCGGCTTTCAAACCATGATCTTCTTAGGGGAAATGCCAAACCCCATGACCAATCAAGTTGAAAAGAACCTCAAGCAGGCCAAATTCCTGATCGACACGCTGGTCATTTTGCGTGATAAGACCAAGGGCAATCTATCCAAGGAAGAGGATGATCTGCTCAACGGCTCCATTTACGAACTGCAACTGCGTTTTGTGGACTTGTCCAAATGATAGATGAGAAATTATTGGCATTACTTGCTTGTCCTGCCTGTCAAGGTGATGTTGAGCTTAAAGATAAGACGGCGTCCGCGCCTAAGATCGTTTGTACGCGCTGTCAGCGCGAATATCCCATTGTCGACGGTATTCCTGTACTTTTAGTCGAATCTTAGTTAAATGGACCCCCGATTAAAACATTCGGGGGTGACATATATTAAATGATGAATTCGCGTCTAAACAAGCTTGTTGAAGATTTTTCCCGCCATAAGAATATTGACGCCCTTTTGATCGTTAATGACAGTAATATCCGTTATCTGACCCAATTCCCTGCTTGCGAGTCCTGGCTTTTGGTCACCAAGACAAAAGCTTTCTATATTACAGATTCCCGCTATTGTCTGGAAGCCCGCCAGGGGCTTAAAGGGGTTACGGTCAAGCAATATAGCAAGACGCCTTGCGCCACGCTTTGCGAGCTTTGCAAGCAATTTAAGATCAAGCGCCTTGGATTTGATGAGCGGCATACCAGCTTTGCTTTGTGGAAAAAGCTTAAGGAATTTTGCCCCAGGAACCGCAAGCTCATACCGGCAACAGGATTGGTTGAATCCATTCGGGAAGTTAAGGATGAAGGGGAGATCGATCAGATCAGAAAATGCCTGAAATTGCACTATAAAGCCATTGATTTTATGAGAAAAGTGGTGAAACCTGGGCTTACGGAGCGTCAAATAGCCTTGAAATTGGAGGGTTTAGTGAAATCTCATGGGGCAGAGTTCTCTTTTCCACCCATTATTGCTTCAGGCCCTAATTCCTGCTATCCTCACGCCAGGGCCACGGACAGGGTCATCCGTAACAATGAGAACGTTTTGCTGGATTTCGGCATTGATCTTAATGGTTATAAGTCTGACTTGACACGCAATTTCTTTTTGGGTAGAATAGCGCCTCGTGTCAAGCGAGTATTTGATGCCCTTAACCTTGCGCAACGGGAAGCTATAAGTATCATCAAGCCTGGCATGGCTTGTTCACAGGTTGATGCTCAAGCGCGTAAGATTTTGCGCAAGTTTGGTTTAGCGAAATATTTTGGCCATTCTTTAGGCCACGGGGTGGGTTTGGACATTCATGAAGCGCCCCGGCTTTCCAGCCAAAGTACGGCTATATTAGAGCCTGGAATGATCGTCACGGTTGAGCCGGGTGTTTATATCCCCAATCAATTTGGCCTTAGAGTAGAAGACATGGTATTAGTAACTAAAGAAGGGTGTGAGGTGTTAAGTGGCTATTACAATTAATGAACTTGAAACGGGGACCGGATTAGTCGTTGATGGTCAGCTTTATTTTATCACTGAGCTGACCCATGTTAAGCCGGGCAAAGGCTCGGCCTTTGTGCGCGTGCGCTTAAAGAACCTGCGTACTGACGCTGTTTTGGAGCGTACCTTCCGTACGGCGGAAACGCTTGAAAACGCTGACCTTGAGCGCCGCCGCATGCAATTCACCTATGTCACGGGCGACGAGTATCATTTTATGGACCAAAGCACTTTTGAAGATACCATTATAGCCAAGTCATTATTGGGGGACGGGGTCAAGTATTTGCAGGACAACATGGAGGTTGAAACTATTCTTTATAATGACCAGGTGGTCAAGGTGGATGTGCCTAATTTTATCATTGCCACGATCATTGAAGCTGACCCGGGGCTCAAGGGAGATTCTTCCCGCGCAGGATATAAGCCGGCTAAAATTGATACCGGGGCCTCCATTCAGGTGCCTTTATTTATCGGGCAGGGTGAGACCGTTAAAGTAGATACCAGGACAGGGATTTACGTCGAAAGGGTCAAAAAATGAATTTAAAAGAGATCAAAGAGATCATTACCCTGATGAATGAAAATAATCTCAATGAGATCGAGATTGAGCGTGAGGGATTAAAACTTAAGCTTAAAAAATCCGCGGATGGAGGGCTTGTCATGGGAACACCGGCCCATTATGCCGTGGAATCTCTTCCGGCGCCCAAGGCCGTAGCCCCAACTGCCGCGGCTTCCGCTGCCGCTGACGCGTCTAAAAATAATAAAGATATCAAATCTCCGATGGTAGGTACCTTCTATCGTTCTCCCTCGCCGGAAGCCGAGTCCTTTGTTGAGGTCGGCCAAACGGTTGAAGTCGGCCAGGTGGTTTGTATCGTGGAAGCCATGAAGTTAATGAACGAGATCAAATCTGAGGTCCGCGGCAAGATCACGGAAGTGTCGGTGCAAAACGCGGAGCCGGTGGAATTCGGCCAGACTTTGTTCATCGTTGAGCCACTATAATGTTCTCCAAAATCCTGATCGCCAACCGCGGTGAAATTGCCTTAAGGGTCATCCGTGCCTGCAAAGAAATGGGCATACGTACCGTCGCGGTTTATTCCGAAGCAGACCGCGACTCTCTGCATGTGCGCTTCGCTGATGAAGCGGTTTGTATTGGTAAAGCCTCCAGTAAAGAATCTTATCTTAATATCCCGGCCATTGTCTCTGCCGCGGAGATCACGGACGTGTCCGCCATCCATCCCGGCTACGGTTTCTTGTCGGAAAACGCGCATTTCGCGGAAATTTGTGAATCCTGCCATATCAAATTCATCGGGCCTTCTCCGGACAGCATACGCAAAATGGGCGATAAAATTGTCGCCAAGGAAACAGTCAGGAAAATGGGCGTGCCTTTAACACCGGGGAGTGACGGTGTCATCAAAACCCAGGACAAGGCATTGAGTATTGCCCAGAAGATCAAATATCCCGTAATTATCAAAGCCGTGGCTGGGGGTGGCGGCAAGGGCATGCGGGTCTGCCATAATGATGTGACCCTGATCAATTCTTTTAAAATGGCCCAAACCGAGGCAGAAGCTAATTTTGGCCTCGGGGACGTGTATATAGAGAAATACATTGAAGGCCCCCGTCATGTGGAATTCCAGATCCTGGCAGATGAGCATGGCAATGTGATCCATTTGGGCGAGAGGGATTGTTCAGTACAGCGGCGCCATCAAAAATTATTAGAAGAGTCACCCTCGCCGGCTTTGGATGCTAATTTGCGTAAGAAAATGGGCGATGCCGCCGTTAAAGCGGCCAAGGCGGTCAATTATCACGGAGTGGGCACTATTGAATTTTTGTTGGACATGCACAATAATTTTTATTTCATGGAAATGAACACCCGTATCCAAGTCGAACATCCCGTCACTGAAATGGTCACGGGCATTGACTTGATCAAGGAGCAGATCAAGATCGCGATGGGCCAGAAGCTTAAGCTCAAACAGGAAGAGATCAAATTTCATGGGCATGCCATGGAGTGCCGCATCAACGCCGAAGACCCTTATAATAATTTTATCCCAAGCCCGGGCAAGATCGTTGAGTTAAACCTCCCCGGGGGGCCGGGCGTGCGCATTGACACGCATATTTATCCGGGTTATACGATAAGCCCGTATTATGATTCCATGGTGGCTAAATTGATCGTCCACGGCAAGGACCGTAATGAGGCAGTACGCATCATGCGCCGCGCCCTGGATGAGTTTTATATTGCACCTATCAAGACGACCATTCCAATACACATGGAGATCCTTCATCATCCGACCTTCCTGGAAGGCAAAGCCACGACACACTTCCTGGAAAAAATGATGAAGAACGAGTAAGGGGGACGTATGAACAGGGACAATACGGTTGACTTAGGTGTCGTACAGATCCATAAAAAGGTCATCGGGGACATCGCGGCCGCGTCCATTAAAGAAGTTCCCGGTGTTGAGCTTGCTACTTTCGGCATCATCGGGCCTATCGCGGAAGCGTTTGGCTATAAAAATTTTCCTGCTGTCAGTGTGACCGTGGATAAAGAAAGCCAAGTGTCCCTGGAGATCCGTGTTATAATTTATTATGGTATGAACATTCCGGTTGTTGCCCGCCAGATCCAGGACGTGATCCAGCGCGCGGTGGAAGATGCCGTGGACATTAATTTAAAAGAGATCAATGTGAATGTTCAAGCCATTGAGAGGCCTGAAAGGAGCGCGTAATGTGGTTGCTGACCCGTATAGCCATCATATTTTATATTTTCATTATTTGGACGACCGGCATTGCTGTCATGCTCTTTGTGTCCCATGTTCTTGACCTGCAGACCATCCAACGCCTGTTGACGATGGTTTATTTTGATAATCAAAGCGGTGCCATCGCCGGGATCTGTGCCGGCGGCATCATGTTCATGAGTTTTCTTTTGGCCAGGCTTATTTATGGAAGGCGCCAGATGGAGCGCACCATTGCTTTTGAAAATCCCAGCGGCGGGGTCACGGTGTCATTGACAGCCCTTGAAGACCTGATCAAACGCCTGATCGTGCAAATGCCCGAGGTCAAAGAGATCCGTCCGTACATGATCGCTGTTAGAAAAGGCCTGGAAGTGGACATTAAATTGGTGTTGAAGCATGAAGTCAATATTCCTGAGCTGACCGCCCGTTTTCAGGACCTGGTGCGCCGCAAAATAGAAGAGGCCGTCGGCATGGAAGGCAAGATCAACATACGGGTGCATGTGGTTAAAATTTCACTGGATGACATTAAATCCAGGAACAAGGATGAATTTCAACTTCCAACCCAGGCCCCATTGCACGGGTATCGTTCATGAAGAAAATAGGAATAATGACAGGCGGGGCAGATTGTCCGGGACTTAACTCGGTCATTCGCGCGGTGGTGCGCAAAGGCATGCAGGAAGGTTACGTTGTTACCGGCATCAAGAACGGGTGGCTAGGCCTCATCGAAAATGATATGCGCGTCCTGGACATCAAGTCTACGACGGGAATTTTGGATAAGGGTGGTACTATTTTAGGTACCAGCCGTGTCAATCCGTTGAATGACGAAGAGCAGGTCAAGAAGATCAAGGATAATTATGCCCGCAGCGGCATGGACGCGCTGATCGTTGTCGGTGGTGAAGAAACGATCAAAATAGCCTTGAGCCTGCATAAAGCAGGCGTCATCAGGGCTGTTGCTGTGCCCAAGTCCATTGATAATGCCTTGTCAGGGACAGATTACGCCTTTGGTTTTGATACGGCGGTGAATATAGCCACTGAATGCATTGACCGCCTGCATACAACTGCTGAATCGCACCATCGCATCATGGTTGTTGAGGTCATGGGCCTATATACCGGATGGCTGGCCGTGCAATCGGGGATAGCCGGCGGGGCTGATATCATTTTGATCCCTGAAATTCCGGTGAATTTGGAAGAAGTTTATGAACTTTTGCGTGAGAGGCATAAGCGCGGCAAGCCTTTTAGCATCATTGTCGTTTCTGAAGGCACCAAGATCGACGGGTACATGACGCACTCCAGCGAGACCCCGTCTTTGATGGAGAAGCGCCGTTTTGGTTCGGTGGGCGAATTCTTGGCCAAGGTCATTGAAGACAATACCAGTTATGAAACTAGGGTCAGCGTTCTTGGTTATATTTTACGCGGAGGTTCTCCGACGGCATTTGACCGGGTCCTTGGCACGCGCCTGGGAGTCAAGGCCGTGGAGCTTGTCAAGGAACATAAATTCGGTAAAATGGCTTCTTTAAGGGAAAACAAGATCCGTTTTGTGGACATGGAAGAAGCCGTGTCCCATCGCAAACTGGTAAATATGGATTTGGTTGAGATCGCTAACGTATTTTCGACCAAGCATTGATATGAGAAAAACAGTAGAGCAGATCTTCGCGGAATCAATAGAAGTCAAACAGGAAACTTTAAAAAAGAATCTGCCCCAGATAATCAGAGCGGCTGAGGCGATCATTAGCGCGTTTAAGAGCGGCCATAAAATATTCTTTTGCGGTAACGGCGGCTCAGCCGCGGACAGCCAGCATATCGCCGCGGAGTTTGTCGGGCGCTTCCAGAAGGAACGCAAGGCCTGGCCGGCCATTGCCTTGACCACTGATACGTCGGCCCTGACAGCCCTGGGTAATGATTATACTTTTGATATTGTTTTCTCCCGGCAATTGCAGGCTTTGGGGCAAAAGGGGGATGTCCTGATCGCCATCACCACCAGCGGCAATTCCAAAAATGTCCTGGAAGCTGTTAAACAGGCCAAGGCTATGGGGATTGTTACCGTTGGCGTGACCGGAGGCAAAGGTGGTCAATTAGCCGGCCAGTGTGATATCACTATTATCGCCGCATCCTCCAAAACCGCCCGCATCCAGGAATCCCATCTGGTTATTTTCCATTCCATCTGCGAATTAGTTGAAAACGCCCTTACGTAAGATAGCAGCTTCCCACCCTTGTTTTTTATCTAAATATATTGCATACTTTATATAGTATGGAGAGGACCCCAAGATTCCCTGTTTCTTGCTTTTCAAAGCGGCTTTATAGGTCGTGGGGTTTTTTTGTCGTTTTAACCGCCTTTTTGGCTAATTCCTTTGGGCCTCTGCCTTTGGCTCAAGCTCAAGAGTTTCGTCTGCCTGCGCCCGGAGTAATGGTCCGTTTAAGCCCTGAATTCAATCCGCCAATATTAAAAGGCCTCAAAGTCCATCCTAACAATCCTTTCCGTTTCGATTTCATTTTGGACAAAGGTGATTCATCGGTTCCTCTTAAGCCCGAAGCCACCAAACTGATCAAATATTTCCTCTCCAGCTTAACCATCCCTGAAAAAGATTTATGGGTTAATCTTTCGCCATATGAGAAAAATAGGATCATCCCCCAAAGTTTCGGTTTAACCGAAATGGGCAGGGACCTTTTGGCTGAAGACTATATGCTCAAGCAGATCACTGCAAGTTTAATTTATCCTGAGGATGAGATAGGTAAGAAATTCTGGAAACGCATTTATGAAGAAGCCGCGAAGAAATTTGGTACAACCAACATCCCGGTCAATACGTTCAATAAGGTCTGGATAGTGCCTGAAAAAGCCGTTGTCTACGAAAACTCCAAGGCCGGCACAGCTTATGTGGTGGAAGCAAAACTTAAGGTCATGCTTGAGGAAGATTATTTGTCTCTTTCCCATCATGTCATTCCTGCGAAAGGTCGTATTGACCGACACTCGCAGTTGCTCGCGGGAATCCAGAACACGAGCGCCCTTGGCTCTCAAATCGTCCGCGAGATAGTCATCCCCGAACTGACCAAAGAGATCAACCAAAACAAAAACTTCGCCCAGCTCCGCCAGGTCTATAATTCGCTTATTTTAGCCACCTGGTACAAAAAGAAGATCAAAGACAGTATTCTGGCTCAAGTGTATGAAGACAAAAAGAAAGTAGCAGGTGTAGGATACAAGAATTCCATCAACATTGAAGCCATCTACCAGCGCTACCTCCAAGCCTTCAAAAAAGGCGCCTATAACTATATCAAAGAAGAACAAGACCCGTTGACCCAGCAAGTCATTCCCAGGAAATATTTTTCAGGAGGGGCTGCTTTTAATAATAAAGCTATGTTAGTAGCGATGAAATTTACCACCCAGATGCCAAAGAGTCAGACAGGATTACAGGAAATTGATATCAATTTGGCAATGGCACACCAGGAAGGATTTATCAGGACCCGCCATGATCATCCATCGTGGGAAAATCAGGCCCAGCAATTCCATGATCTTTATGGGGAAAGCCACGCCAAGGAAGCCTATCTTCTATATGGGACCAACTATGATATTAGGCAAGGCGATGTACGGATTCTTGCTTCTATACTTAATGCCCATCATATATTTCCTAAACCCGGCGGGACCCTGGTTGTTGCCGGGTTTGGAAGTCGTCTTAGCGAGTTGCCAATGCTTCAGAAACTTTTCCAAGCCAGCCGGGTGCTCGGAGTGGATTGGATGCAGTCCGTTATTGATCGGGCGGATATTTATCTTAGGCAACAGGACGTCTCTCCTGACGTTTTCGGTCTTTACCACGAAGATGTAAGAGATATGCATTCATTCATTAAGGATGATTCCGTTGATGTTTTTTTTGCACAATTGATCACAGAACATGACTATTCACGTGAATCTGAAAAACTTAATGAGATCCTGCGCATACTCAAGCCTGGAGGCGTTGCTTTTCTTGGTGGATGCGGGGCTGATTTTGCTAAAGATATTCCTCCCGGTTTAGAGGTGAAAGTCATCAATTCAGGAAGAAGTATTATCTTGTATAAAGCAGGGAAAAGAGGAGCAGAAAGTCAGGCAATGTCGGCCCCGGTCCCTGCCCAAAATAAGGTGGCGAAATCACCGCAAGCCCGCAAGGCGCAGGCCAAGCCTGGTGATAAGGCGATGGTTGAATTAATTGATAAGCGTTTAAAAAGGGCTGCCGAAGCAGAACAAGTAGCCGTGCTGAATTATCATCCTGACATTCCCGGAACGCGGGAAGCCCTTATAGCAATGTTAGGGTTTTTAGGGCAATCTTATTATGAAGTGACAAAGGAGAATTTAGCCACAACGCTTAAGAGAGGTGATGGCAGGTGGTTGAATGTTGTTGTTGCTCCTGATGATTTGCCGTTTGCAAGTGATGAACAAAGGGAAGCTTTTTTGAACCTGATCCACGTACAAGCCGGGAAAGAGGTCAGTTTGGAAACCATTGGTGATGTGTCCAGGTATCAAGATAAAGATTTGACTGTATTTTCTAGAAAGCTTAGGGATAATTTGACTGATTTATATAGTATTGAGGGGTTTAGGTTCATGGTGCGGAAATTAATTCAAAAAAGAGGAGATAAACGTGATGACGCACATCTAAAATTGGCGGTTTTTGATATAGATCATTTAGGATCAATTAATTCGATTTGGGGCCATGATCAGGGTAACAAAGTCGTAGTAGGTACGTCCGGGGTTTTCGAGTCTGTCGTTAGGCCTGATGAAATTATTGCCCATTTACACGGTGGTGATGAATTTGCCATATTAACGGAAGGGTCAGAAGATCGTCCTCAACAGATCCTCAAGGCAATCAGGGAAAAGATGCATCAGTTTCTTCCTTATACCAGGGAAAAAGTGATTGAACAGCTCAAGTCAAAGAGGCTTGAAAATGATAAAGATGATGCTTATGATGGAATGATATATCAGTTGGCTTTACAGAATCCCCAAAAGGGTAAGAACCCTGCTGTTATTGAGAGTGTCTTAAAACGAAAGTTTAAGAGTTTAAAACAAATTGTCGTAGAACTGGAGCAACCGGAATCGCCATATAAATTTGAAGGACCGCGCCTCACATATAGTATGGGTGTTGTTGATTTTGACGAAAACGAAACAACAAAACTTCCCAGAGATCGTGTTGGGATTAGAAAACTAGTCGACAGTCTTTATGCACAGGCTGACGAGCATTTGCTAGTTGCCAAAAGCAAGGGGAGGGATCGGGTTTGGGAAGAACCTTATAGAGATTCAGCCATGGTGATGAATTCATCGCAAGCCAGCGACAGGGCCATGGCCCAAGAGCATGAAGCGACGGCCCAGGAGCTTGGATGGTTTTTTATGAACCATGATCTTTTTCTCACATTTCCGGTTTTTTCTAACCACGCCAAGACCAATAAGGTCAAACGAGGAATATATTTGCCCCATGATGAAGTCAAGAAATTACTGGGGATCGTTAAAAAATCCAGCCTTTCAAAATATGAGGGTTCGGGCACAGTTTTGGATGCCAATAATCGAAACATTTGGGAAGAAATCTCCGTCCCAGCAAATAAAGAAGAGGGTATTGCCCCTTCAGCAGATGAAATAGAAGTGCGCTTAAAACCTGATATTATTATCACAGAAAGTGATTTTCGGGGCATGGTAAAAAATGGCGGTGACTTTGACCATATTGCGGCCATTGTCAAACAGGTACAGGATAGAAAATTGAAAGCAGTTACGAGGGGGCCGGGGATGGTAGATTTTTTTTGGAAGCCGGGGCAGGAG
This sequence comes from Candidatus Omnitrophota bacterium, assembly GCA_013287965.1. Lineage (GTDB taxonomy): Bacteria > Omnitrophota > Gorgyraeia > Zapsychrales > Fredricksoniimonadaceae > JABDGZ01. The sequence goes on from JABDCU010000006.1 coordinate 44,013, forward strand.
TATAAATGGACAATGATCACAAAAGAACCGGTCGACCAGGTGTCCGTTGTCCCATCAGGAGAATATGATCAGATCAATTTTGAGGATTTTGTAACAGTAGGAGACAAGAAAAATTATAAAATTTGGGTTGAAGGGGGATCAGTAATGTTCCAGGTTTATAATAAAGATGGCAGTGTTCCCCTAAAAAATATCGTAAAGGCGAAGGTAATGAAGCTAAAATCAGCTGAAGGGACCTTTTTTGATATCAACGATAAAGAGAGCGTCTGGGAACAGGGCGATTCCCCGGAAGAGATGCATTTAAAGCCCCATTTTTTTATAGATGCGAAATTGAAAGATGAGAGTAGGAAATTGGCAAGGATGCCGGGAAAAGAGCATTATGATAGTTTGGAAGACGCTGCCCGGAAAATCTTAAAAGGCAATGATGTAATAGAATTTTTGAAGATCTTGAAAGAAGCCCAAGAAGAGATGGAAGTAAAAAGACTTCCCTGGCAGGGGTTTTATGTTGAAGAAAAAGCCTTCAGGTTCCATGTTCAGGAAAGGGAGAAGGGTAAATATACGTTATATTTTCGAAGCCTTAAAGCATCTCCCACTTTACGGTGGAAAGCTGTTCCGGTTGATCCGTTGATCTTGGGGGCCTTTCAGAATGCGGGGGATAAAAAGAAATCGTTTGGATTTGTTGATACAATAAAAGGATTGGCTGTGTTGATGGCGGGGGACGCTCCTGGACTAAGGGATGGGTTTCAGGTGTTGACGGAAGAGCTTTCTAACAAGGAGGCGCGGGAAATAGCCAATGATACACAGGAAGGGCTCAGGTTTTTCTTGCAAAAGTCAGTCATTAAGGCATGGGGCGCCATTATAGAACATACCATGAATAGAAATTATGTTTATGATTCTGCTAAACACCATCCGGATATTATGGCGGCTGCCTATGGGAAAGATGAGAAAGGCCATCCCATTATCATTGTAGTCTATACGGGCGCAGGGAATCTGTATGAGCTCAGGCACAAAACACACTCACATTCTGAGGTCCTCACGCTTTTGAACATTCAGGAAAATCGTTTAGGTATAAAAGTGTCATTAGTAAAAGATTTGAGGGAAGGAGATTCTGTAATTATGATGTCCGGCAGGGGCGAACTCGAAGAAGGTGTTGCTTTTCATGATGATGACGATGACACCCCGGAAGGAATTGCCCAGACGTATCTGCCCAGCGATATAAGGCAAATTAAGAAAAATCCTGGCATACTGGTTTTTCGTATTGTCAATGCCGCTATGTCTTCCGCAAATATTTTAGCCGGCAGGAATATTAAAACAAGGCCAAGTGCCCGGGTGGGTTTAAAAGGTCAAGTAAGGAGACAGTTGAAAAACGGCGGTATTGATCTGACCCCTGCGCGTATGGATTTACAGACTAAAGTAGTGGATTCCCGCTTTCGCGGGAATGACAAAGGGATTCAGTTTCACCTTGACCCTGCCATGCTGGCCCAACTGCAAAACGCCCCTGGCTTTGTGCCGGTGATCATCAATATCCAGCCATTAAATGATTTGAAAGCATTCTTGGCTGGCTAAAGTCCTTCCTTTTTTAGCATTCCTGTGTTAAAATTCATCCTTCCTTATGGCGATTGCAAATAAAATCCTTAGTTTACCCGCCTTACTCAAGAAGTTACCGGCTTTGCGCCGGCAAGGCAAGACCATTGCTTTCACCAACGGCTGCTTTGACCTGATGCATATCGGCCATGTGAAGTATTTGGAAGAAGCCGGCCATGGCAACCGCGTTTTAATTGTCGGTCTTAACAGCGACGTATCCACTCATCGCATCAAAGGTTCCAACCGCCCCATCATTGGACAAAAATCCCGTGCCGCAGTCCTGGCAGCTCTTGAAAGTGTAGATTTTGTCGTTATCTTTAACGAAACTACTCCTTATAAGATCATCTCTGTTATAAAACCTGATATTTTGATCAAGGGCGCTGATTATAAGGGCAAACAGGTCATTGGTGAAGATTTGGTTAAGAAGGTGGAGCTTGTAAAGTATGTCAAAGGTTTCTCTACCTCTAACATAATTGAGAAGATCATTAAAAGTGAAAAAAAGTCCTGACAAAACCCTTTACCGGATCCTGGATGCTAATTTTAACCGTGCTAAGGAAGGGTTAAGAGTTTGTGAAGATTTGTGTCGATATGTTTGGGACCAAAGGACTTTGACCCGTGCTTTCAAAGACCTTCGCCATGATTTGACTGAGGTTGTTGGCAAACTAGATATTCAAAAAGCCCTTGAATCCCGCCACATCCAAGGCGATGTGGGCCGTGCTACTTCTGCCAGTGAATCTAAAAGAAAGAATGTCAACGCGGTGTTTGGGGCCAATAGCCAGCGGGTCAAAGAGTCCTTGCGGGTACTGGAAGAAGTCACTAAATTGATCGACGCTGGGGTATCAATTAAACTTAAAGCATTGCGGTATAAGGTGTATGCGCTCGAACAAAAAGCTATTGGCCAGTGCTAAATTGTATTTGATCCTGGATACCCAGGTCTTGGATTACGGCGCTCTTCTGCAAGTGTTAAAAGATTCTGTACGTGGCGGCGTTGATATAGTACAATTACGGGACAAAAAAGGCAGCGCCAAAGAAATTTTAGATTTTTGCGCTAAAGTTTTTAAAATAACGAAGCACCAGATACTGTTCATTGTCAATGACCGCGCTGACTTAGGCTTTTTATCAGGGGCCGATGGCTTGCATGTAGGCCAAGAAGATATTGATTGCTTGGCTGCCCGGAAAATGATGGGCCAGGGGAAGATTATTGGCGTTTCATGTCAAAATTTAGCCCAGGCGCTCAAGGCCCAGGCCCAGGGCGCTGATTACATCGGTTTTGGTTCGGTATTTCAGACCCAAACTAAGCCAGGGCGTCAGGCCATGGATTTAGATCTTTTACAAAAGGTGATCAAACAAATAAAGATACCTGTTTTTCCTATTGGCGGTATTAGCCGGAAGAATATCGGGCAATTAATTCCATTGGAAGTCACAAGAGTAGCTGTTTGTAGGGACATTTTATTAGCGGAAGATGTGATAAAAGCGACTAAGGAATTAAGGATTGCGGCGGGTGGCACGTAATTCGCGCGGGGTTCATACAGTGGTAGTATTTCAGCTTCCCAAGCTGACTGCGCGGGTTCGATTCCCGCACCCCGCTCCATAAAATTATGAAAAATTTGTTCTTTGTATCGTTGTTGATTTTTGCCACTGGTTGCGCGACCGAAGAATACAAGCCCATGCCTTCCCCGCCTGCAGAGACGGCGACAGCAGCGGCCCCTGCGGCAAAGTCGGGGGTGTACCACAAGGTCATGCGCGGCCAGACACTTTGGCAGATCGCCCAAGCGTACGGGGTGGGCATCAAGGACATTATTGACAGCAATAATATCCCTAATGGAAGCGCCCTTGAAGTCGGTCAATTGCTCTTTATCCCGGGAGCCGCTCAGATCAAAGATCTTTCAGAGCACGTTACCGTGGACCAGAATAAAAACGCGTTCATTTGGCCGCTTAAAGGCAAGGTGGTAGCTTATTTTGATGACCCGATAGGTGTCAGTACTGTCAACCACGGTATTGATATCCAGGCCCAGGCCGGGGACACTGTCCAGGCTGTTCGCGAAGGCGATGTGGTTTTGGCCGGTTATATGAGCGGCTACGGGCAGACGGTGATGATAGACCATAAAGACGGATTTATTTCAGTGTACGCGCGCAATGCCAGGCTTTTAGTGAAACTCGGTGACCACGTTTACAAGGGCGACACCATCGCCGAAGTCGGACAAATAGGCAGTAGGGTCGTTGAACATTTTGAAATTCGCCGTGGCAGCCAGGCGATGAATCCTTTGTATTATTTGCCATGAATTTAATTGATTTCGACCATAATTTTTACGGCCGTCGCGGCGTTTTGGAAATCCTGAAAAAACGTGTGATGGGGCTCAAGGAAGGCTATCGTCAAAACGTGGCCCTCTTGGGTAACCGTTATATCGGTAAAACAGCCCTTTTGCACCGGCTGATGGCCCAGATGGAAGACCAGGATGTGTTTTTTATCTATCTGGACCTGGAGGACCGCGATTTTGATCATTTTGCCACGCAATTTACCAAAAGCCTGCTTTACAATTACCTCAAAAAAGAAAATTTGCCGCCCTTGCAGGAAGATTTAAAATTATTGTGTATCGCGGCCAAAGAACGCCTTCCCCGGACGGTGTTTTTGGTGCAGGCGATAGCGGATTTGGCGGCCCAAGGCAAGGTCCTGGAAGCGTATCATATGATCCTGTCCTTGCCGGAAGTTTTTACCCAGGAAACCGGCAGGTCGGTGGTCCTGATCTTTGATGAATTTGGGCATCTGGAGAATTTTAACATCCCCGAAGTCTTTGCTGAACTGGGCAAGCGCATCATGACCCAGAAAAATTGTTTGTATATTGTCGCCAGCTCAAACCCCCAGCAGAGCCAAACCATCCTTTCCGAGAAGCTGTCACTCTTGTTCGGTAATTTTGAGACCATTAACCTGGATGTTTTTAATTTTAGCGAGGCCCAGGGATTGATCGACCACAATCTCGAGGGTATTAAGATGGGCCTGCATTTAAAGAATTTCATCGCTGATTTTACCGGCGGGCATCCTTTGTATATCAATCTTTTATGCCAGGAATTAATTTGTTTAAGCGGTGTTTACAGCCAGCAGGAAATCTATGCCCCTATCGTCACCCAGGCCATTGAAAATGTGATCTTTAATCCTTGGGGTGTCATCAGCCGGCATTTTGAACTGCAGATCAACACCCTGACCACCGGAAAAAGCGCGGGGCTGGCCCAACGGGTGCTGGGCGCTCTGGCCGAGGGCAAGCATAAGATCAGCGACCTGTCAGAAAGTTTGAAGTTAAAGGCAGCACAGGTAAACTCCCGCATCAACGCTTTGCAGGATTCCAATATCGTCGAGCGAAACGGGAATTATTATCATATCAAGGACAAATTGCTCAGCTACTGGATCAAGTATGTCCATAGCCGCAGGCTTCGTGTCATTGACCTTGAGATGGGGCGCTCCCGCAAGCAGTTTAAGGATGAGATCAGCCGCGCCTTGAATGATTTTGGCATGGTGGCCCGTAAAGACCTTTGTGCCCGTGTGGCGGACCTGATGCATAAATTTGATAATGAGTCCTTTGTGCTCTGCGGCCGACGCTATAAATTGTCCACTTTTAAGGACATCAAGGTCTTGAAATTGCGGATCGGGGCCGGCAATTATTTTGACGCCATCTCCGCCGATAGCCAGGAGGGAGGGTGGCTCGTGGTCCTCAAAAAAGATCCGGTGCATGATACTGACTTGAGCGGCATCCTTGAGGAGATCAAAAAGCTGGACCCCAAACCTTTGCGCAGTGTCATTGTTTCTTTGAGCGGCCTGGATGAGAATGCCAAGGTGCGCGCCCTTCAAGAGAAGCTGTGGATCTGGGATGAAGACCAGCTTAATTGCTTGATGCATTTATTCGATGAGCCTATAATTGTAAGATGATCATCGGCGTACTTTCAGACACCCATTCCCTCAAAATTCCAAGTCCCTTGATCGAACGCTTCAAGTCCGTGGACCTGATCATCCACGCGGGCGATATTTGTGATCTTCACACCCTGAAAATGCTTAAGAAACTGGCCCCTGTCAAGGCGGTGCAGGGCAATATGGATGAAATGGCGGTCCGGAAAGAATTACCTTTAAAGGAAATCATCAGTCTCGGGGTTTTGAAGATCGGTGTGACGCATGGCCATATCGGTGACACCCGTGAAGCATTAAAAAACGCGCAGGCCCTCTTTAAAGATGATAAGATGGATGTCGTGATATTCGGGCATTCGCACCAGGCGCTTAACGAGCAGGTGGGGGCAACATTGTATTTTAATCCCGGCAGCCCTAATGATGTGGTCAAGGCCAGGTTCTTTTCTTACGGCCTTATCAGCGTTGAGGGGGGAAAAATAAAAGCGGAAATCATAAAATTATGACCTTGTCAATCCCCGGGATTGACGGAGGTTTGGAGATTTATGGAAAGATTGTGGGCGCCGTGGCGGGAGAGTTATATCACCAAACTTGACGAGAAGAAAAAGTCCTGTGTCTTTTGCAGCATCCTGGCGGCCCGTAAGGATAAACAGCATCTGATCTTTATCCGAAAGCCCCATGCCTACGCGGTCTTGAACCTTTATCCGTACAGCAACGGGCATTGTTTGATCCTGCCTAATCGTCACATTGCGGATATCAGCAAATTGTCGCAAGTTGAATACGTCGGGCTCATGGAGCTTTTAAGGGAAACCAAGGACCTTTTGCAGGAAGTGTTTAAGCCTCATGGTTTTAATGTGGGGATGAATTTAGGCCGTATTGCCGGCGCAGGGATCCCCGGTCATGTGCATATTCATATTGTTCCCCGCTGGAAAGGGGACCATAATTTTATGCCGGTGACAGCCGGCACCAAGGTGATCTCTCAATCATTATCAGTCATTTACAAGAAACTTAGTGATGCGTACACGAAAAGATATCGAGGAACTCGAAAGTAATACCCTTGCTCCTTATGCCATGAAGTCCCAAGATGCCGGGGCCCGCCAGCATGATGAGCCCCAGCATGAATGGCGCACCTGTTTTCAGCGCGACCGCGACCGCATCGTGCATTCCGAGGCCTTCCGCAAGCTCGAATATAAGACCCAGGTCTTCGTCATCTTTGAAGGAGATTACTATCGCACGCGGCTGACCCACACCATTGAGGTCGCGCAATTGGCCCGCACCTTGGGGCGCAACCTGCGTTTGAACGAAGATCTCATTGAGGCCATTGCCCTGGCGCATGACCTGGGCCATCCGCCTTTCGGCCACGCCGGAGAAGAAGCGCTCAACAGCATTGTCCGCGAGGCCAAGATCCGGTTCAACCATAATTTCCGCAGTTATGAGATCGTCGCTAAATTAGAAAAAAAATACCCCCATTTTGACGGCCTTAATTTGACCCGCGAAGTGCTGGTGGGCATCCTCAAGCACCAGACGGTCTTTGACATGCCGGGCGTTGATATCCCCCAACAATACCGTGACGAAGGCCCTACCCTGGAAGCGCAGATCGTTGACATCGCGGATTCCCTGGCGTATTTGAACCATGATGTGGATGACGGCCTGGCTTCAGGCTGTATCGTCGAGGAAGACCTGATGGACAGCACCCTTTGGCAGAAAGCCGTGAGCAAGGTCGGCGGGCGAAGGGATGGGCAAACCCAGGACATGTTCCGCTACCAGGTGGTCAAAGAATTAATTGATATGCAGGTCAAAGACCTTTTGAACGCGACCTACAAGCGGCTGGTGGCGCTTAAATTTAAATCAGCGCAAGATGTCAAGCGTCATAAGGGTTATGTCGTGGGTTTCAGCAAATCCATGCATCAGGAGAGGGAATATTTACAGGAATTGCTGGATGAAAAACTTTATCATCACTGGCGGGTGGAGCGCATGACAGCCAAGGCCCGTCGTATCATCCGCGACCTGTTTGATGTTTATTTAAAGAACCCCAAACAATTGCCGTATACTATTTACGCGCGGGACAAGAAATTCTCTACACCACAAAAATATGCTATTATCTGTAATTATATCGCTTCCATGACGGACCGTTTTGCCATGGATGAACATAAACAACTTTTTGGGTTTGACGGCCATGGCGCGTAATCCTATTTCTTCCAACAAGCGTTACCAGCTGGTCCTCTCGGCGGTGCACATGGTTTACCGCCTGGTCAATTCCACGTATACCGTCAAAGAATTGACCCTGCGCCTGACCCGTTTATTGTGCCAATTCATCCGGGCCTCCTCGGCAAGTGTTTATTTGGTGCACCCGGGCAAAAAGAACGTGATCATTTGTGCCAGTTTTGATAACCAGATCAATATTTGGCGGGACAAGCCCCAAGAATTAAAGGATGTGGGGGAAGATGTCCTGAGTGTCACCCGCGGGGCGTCGGTCTTAAAAGATAATTGCATCGGCCTTCCTTTGGTCGCTGATGATTACCTGGGCGCCATCTTTGTCCAACGGACAGGGGTTTCAGAAGGGCCTTTTAATGATTTTGATTACGAGATGCTTTCGGTTTTTGCCGAGCAGGTGGTCACTGCCTTAAAGAATTTACAATTGCACCAGGAGCATGAGAAGATCATCCTGGGCTCCATTGCCTCCATCGGTAATCTGCTTAAGAAACAAGCGCTTTCAGGATTGACCCACGCGCCGGTGTATATGGAGATCGTTAAGATGCTGGGGGTGGCCTTGAAGGTCAACAGCGACGGTCTTAAGCAGTTGGAATACGCCAGCCTGCTTCATGATATCGGTATCATCGACGTGCCATATGATATTTTGTCCAAGCAAGGCAAGTTGTCTCCCCAGGAATTTGAACTCATCCGTCAGCACACCGCGCACAGTGTCGCTTTGATATCTCCCGTCGAGTATCTTAAGCCCGTGCTTCCCATCATCCTGCATCATCATGAAAAATACGACGGGAGCGGTTACCCGTCGGGGCTGAAAAAAGAGCAGATCCCTCTGGGTGCCCGTGTGCTTTCGGTGGCGGATGCTTTTGAAGCCATGGTGCAGAGCAGGCCCTATCGCTCGTCGCTGTCAGTTAACGCGGCGCTGGATGAACTGGTCAAACACAGCGGCTCGCAGTTCGACCCTAAAATCGTCGACGCCTTCGTAAAACTGACTTCACAAAAAAAATTCAGAAAACTCTTGTCTTCGCTTAAGACCTAGAACTATAATGGCTTACATTGCACGTAGGGGGCAGGTATCATGGCTGTCTTTACCTATTACTGATAACCTTTATATTTTTAATGGACTTATAAATGAATATTAATTACAAGCAGCCCCAGTTCGAACTTTTTCCCGCTAATTCAGCCACCCTGGAGGACATCAACAAGCCCAAGTTCCTTTTGGCCAATTTGACCCTCTCTGTAGAAAACCTTGTCATTTTTGCGATTTTGGCTATAATGGTTGCGCTTTTTTCATTTTCTTTGGGAGTGGAGCAGGGCAAGCATATAGCGGCCCAGGCATTGGATGAACGGGTTTCCGCGGCCTGGAATGTCGGTGCCCGCACAATTGCCCAGCCCGCGGCCGCGGCTATTTCAACAGCGAGGATGCTGCCGGAACAAAGACCGATTTTTAACCATGGTTTTATGCCGGCCGCGCGCTACACGCTGCAGGCTGCCACCTATGGGAATGAAGAGTATGCCCGCCAGGACGCATTGCGCCTGAAGGCTAAAGGTTTCGCAAGTTTTTTAATCAAAAACGGGAAATACTGGCTGGTATGTGTTGGTAATTATACCAATAAAGAAAGTGCCGCGGCACTTTTGCGGAAATTACCAGGCGAGTACCGTTCAAGTCAAGTAAGGAGATTTTGATGTCACTGCATTCCTCATTAAAGATTGATAGGGCCAGCGGTACGCAACGGACCGTGCAGACGCGCATTGAGCGTATCAAAGAGTTGATGAAAAAAGGTCTTTGGAAAGAAGAGACAGGTGTTGTTGGCCTTCCTAAAACCAAGATCGTTCGCATTAAGGCCAAGAAGAAAGCCAAGGCCGAAGAAGGTGACGCTGCCGCTCCCGCCGCGGGTGGTACAGGTGCTGCAGGCAAGCCTGCAGAGGCCGCCAAAACTGCTGCTAAACCAGCCGCAGGCGCCGCCAAAAAATAAATGATAAAACAAATCATTTTTTGCTCATCGGTATTCCTGGTATTCGCGTTCACTGCGCCAGGACATGCCGATGAGCATTTTCCTTTTTTGGCGCAAGTTATCAAAGAGTCCGTCAATGTCCGCGCGGGCCCGAACACCAATTTTGAAAAGATCGACAAGCTCAGCAAGGGTGCCCAGGTGGTTGTTTTAGGCCGGTCTTATGAATGGTATAAGGTCCAGCCACGAGCGACGACAAAAGCCTATATCCGGTCTGATTACCTGAAGGTAAAGGAAGGGGAAGACGTCGGTGTTGTCTGGGGCGATAATGTCAATATCCGTTGCTCAGCGAATAGTAACGCGGCCTCTTTAGGGGAAGTTAAAAAAGGCACCCCCGTCAGGATCTTAGGGCAGACCAATGGCTGGTCCCGTCTGGCACCGGTGGCAGGGACAGCGGCCTGGATCCATCAGGATTTTTTAAAAGAAATATCAGCGGATGTGCCGGATTCTTTGTTGATACCAACGGTCATGGGGCCGTCGATGCCTGTTACTGAGAAACCGGCGGCAGTTCCCCCAGTCTCTGTCGGGGTCAGCCCGTGGGTCACCATGCAGGGGACAGTGGAAGCCCTGGTCCAGTCCCCGCGAGCGGACGTGCATTATGAAATTGTTTTAGGTGACAAATCGGTTTTCTTTCTGCAGGACATCCCGAAGGTAGCATTCTTTTGTAATACGGTCGTTGATCTTGAGGGGGCCATTGTCCCGGACCCTCAGAAAAAATTGATGTATCCGCTGCTGCATATCAATAAAATATCCCTGGTCCTTTAATATGTTAGATGTAGTCCTGTTAATACTCATTATCGTCGTCCCTGCCATTGTCTTGCATGAAGTGGCACACGGCTTAAGCGCGTATTGGCTGGGCGACCCCACGGCCAAAATCCAGGGGCGCCTCACCTTAAATCCCATTAAACACATAGACCCCGTAGGCAGCATCCTTGTTCCCGGCGGTCTTTTTTTGGCGCATTATTTTTTGCATACGCCTTTGATGCTTTTTGGCTGGGCCAAGCCGGTGCCGGTCAATTTCAGGAATCTCCGTCCCCAGCGATTGGGCATGGCCCTGGTGGCTATTGCGGGACCTTTGACCAATATTGCTTTGGCTTTTATTTTTTCCAAACTTTATGTATGGCCGGCATTGTCCGGGTTTTCCCATATTTGCGCCTGGGGAGTACTGCTCAATTTGACCCTGGCGGTCTTTAATATGACGCCCATACCTCCTTTGGACGGCTCACGGGTGGTCACCAGCCTTTTGCCGACAAAATTGGCATATTATTACAGCCGCCTGGAACCTTTTGGTATAATCATCGTGATCGTGCTTTTAAATTTTGGCATGCTGGGTTTTCTATCTCCATTGATCGAGCAAGTGGGTCAATGGATCGGAGTGCAGTTATGATCCCTTACGCCATTACGATTGGCCATGGTATTTTAGGAAAATTTCCCCGGTCCATCCGAAGTTTAGGTTTGGGCAAGGACGCTGTTATTATTTCACATCCTTTTATCCAGCGCCTATACGGGGCACCATTGTCCGCTGCCCTTAAAAAAGCAGGGTATACGGTCAAGGCCGTTAATGTTCCCGAGGGTGAAAAGAGCAAAAGCGCCTCCTATGCTTTGCGTTTGATCAAGCAGATCAGTACTTATGATGTGGATCGTAAGATATTCATCATCGCTTTAGGGGGTGGCGTCGTCGGTGATCTGGCTGGATTTGTGGCGGCCATCTACAAACGCGGAGTGCCCTATATCCAGGTGCCTACGACCCTATTGGCCCAGATCGATTCTTCCATCGGCGGCAAGACCGCGATCGACCTGGAAACCGGCAAGAACATGGTCGGTGCTTTTTATCAGCCCAGCCTGGTATTTACGGACACCAAACTGCTTAAGACCCTTAAGCCGCGCCAGGTCCGCAACGGCCTGGCTGAGGCGATCAAATACGGGATCATTGGTGACGCGAAGCTTTTTTCTTATATCGAGGCCAATCATCAGAAATTCTTTAAAGGTGAGGTCAAGGCCCTGAATTTTATTGTCCGGCGCTGTGCGGCTATCAAGGCCCGGATCGTTGCAGCGGATGAAAAAGAAACCAAGGGCTTGCGCACGGTCCTTAATTTCGGACATACCGTGGGCCACGCCGTGGAAGCAGCCGGCCGGTATGACCAGTATCATCATGGTGAAGCCGTGGGTTTAGGGATGCGTGTGGCATCCCGTATTTCCGTGAGCATGGGGCTTTTATCAGTTAAGGAAGAGGAGCGCGTCAATAGATTGATCTCCAGCGTCGGCCTGCCGGAGAGGATCGTTGGTGTCCGTTTAGCTAAAATTTTGGATTTGATGCGCCATGATAAGAAGTTTACTGCAGGACATAACCGTTTTGTGCTTACCCCTAAGATCGGCCGGGTCAAGGTGGTCCGTGACATTCCTGCCGCTATCATCACTGAAGCTATCCAAAATTATTTGTCTTAATTCTTTACCCGGATCGTTTCTTCCCTGCCGTTATTGGTGATCGTGATGGAGTTTAGATCGATCTTGATGATCTTGACACCGTCAACATCATCACCTTCCTGGTAGATCTGGTCATCGATCAAAACAACGTTACCCTTGGTATTGGACATGATCCCGTGGATATTCAGCGTGGCCGGTCTGGGCACGGCAGCCGGGACCGTCGCTGGTTTAGGCGGACTCACCAGCTTAGGCGGGTTGACGGGTTTAGGAGGGCTGATGGGCTTAGGCGGTCTAACTGTAATTTGGGCCAAAGGCACCAGGTCTTCAGGGCGTCTGGTCTTAAAATCAGGCAGTTCTTCTTTATGGATCAATTTATAAAACGATGAGGTGGCAAATTTTTTGATCTTTGGAAGATAGGGATACAATGGCGCGGAGAAGGACCCAAAATACCATAAGACCGCAGTGGCACAAAGAAGCGCAAGCAGGGGCTTGACCTTGCTTTTCCTGGGCGGTAAAACTTCGACTTCAGGAGGAGCGTCCTCATAAAGCCTTTCATCAGTTTTAGGGGAAGACCCTTGCTGGACTTTTTTAAGGGCGTCGTGAATGATGCTCATAAGCGAATTGTGTCTCTTTGGCGCTTTCCTGGACCAGGGAATGGTCGATGGCAAATGTGCCCCTTGCAAATCCGGCCAAGAGGGCGCGGTCGCAGATGATATTGATGACCCGCGGTGTCCCTTTTGAAATATCATAAATGGCCTCAATGGCCTGCGGGGTGAATTGCAGTTTGGGATCAGCCCCGGCGACCTTCAGGCGGTGATTGATATATTGCTGGATCTCTTCTTTTTGCAGGGGAAGGATATGGTAGTGCACGCTCACCCGCTGGGTCAGCTGGCGCAGGGCCGGGCTTTTTAGTTTTTCGCCCAACTCCGGCTGGCCGACTAAGATGATCTGCAGCAGTTTTTCTTTTTCAGTCTCAAGATTGGACAAAAGCCGGATCTGTTCCAGCTGGCGGACGTTGAGGCTTTGGCATTCGTCGATAATGACAGCCACATTATTGCCTTTGACGGTCTCATCGATCAAAAAAAGGGAGATGGCGCCCACCAGGTCAAGCTTGGTTTTTTTGACATAGGAGATCCCCAGGTCATTGATGATCATCTGCAGCAATTGCAGGTCCGAAAAATTGGGGTTTAAGATCAGCGCTGTTTTGACGGACTTGTCCAAACGGTTAAGCAGGGTGCGGCAAAGGGTGGTTTTGCCCGTGCCGATCTCGCCGGTGATGACCACAATGCCGCGCCGCGAGCTGATGCCGTAAACCAGGTGGCTGAAGGCTTCCTGGTGGCGCGAAGAGGGAAAAAAGAAATCAGGATCAGAAGTGGTGTTAAAGGGCAGTTCTTTGAGCTTGTAAAAATCCTTGTACATTACCTTGAATATACACAATAGTTTTGACATAATCAAGGCATGATTGTAAAAACTGAGGGCATCGTCCTCAAGAGCTTTGATTTCCGCGAGACCAGCCGCATCGCCACTTTTTTCACACGGGACTTCGGCAAGGTCAAAGGTGTTTTAAAAGGCATCCGTAAAGATCCCAGGAAATTCGGTTCCAGCATAGAGAAATTCTCCGTCAATGATATTGTCTATTACCAATACCGTAACAGCGATATCCATTTGGTCAGCCATTGCGACATGAAGGATTTTTTTTCAGGCCTCCGTCAGGACCTGGAGCGCATGACCGCGGCCAGTTATGCCTCGGAGCTTATTGACACCCTGATGCCGGCGGAGGAACAAAATTTGGAGATCTATGGCCTGATGCAGGCGTTTCTTCACGCCCTGCAGTCAACGTCGGATGTCAGCAAACTCGTCCAGACATTCCAGATCAAGATCTTGTCCTTGTCCGGTTTCCAGCCCCATTTGGAGGCCTGTGTGTCCTGCCATAAAATTGTCGAGGAGCACCCTCGCTTCAGTCTGCGTTTAGGCGGGCTTTTATGCGGGGTTTGCAAGGATAACGCAGAGGCCACGCCTATTTCCCTGGGGGCAGTGGCGTCCATCCTGCATATCCAAAAAAATAATTGGGAGGCCGCGCTGCGTTTAGGGATGGCGCCTTTTATCAAGAAAGAACTCAAGTACGTTTTGAACCATTTTTTGGTTTTCCATTTGGAACGCCATTTACGCTCAACGAGGTTCTTATCATGAAAAAAATCTATTGTTTGATGGCATTATGTTTTTTGGCCGGCTGCGCCTCGACCAAGGCGATCTATAAGAATTACGATTATATGGTGCATCCTGAACATGGGGTGGATGTGCAAGCGGCCAAGATCATGGCGCAAAGGATGCTGGTCAATACGGAAGAAAGGGACAATTACCGGATCTCGTTTCCGGACATTAAGACCGGACCCATGGTCTACAAATATCCGGATTACTGGTTTGTGGTCTTTGGGCACAATTTTCTGGAGCCTTTGTCCAGCAACGCGTTGACCGATACCTATAGGGAATTACTGGCAACGGAATATCTGGTCGTCATCAATAAAAAGACGGGAAGAATGCCGTTTTTTGGCCAGTGGTATCCCAAGCGCGAGAATGATTTTGACTGGGTTTTTGACCAGCGTGCCTACAACCGCAAAGACCCTCTGGTCCTTCCGCCGTACAAAAAGAGCAGGGAAATATTTTAGGAGGCAGTGACATGAATAAAAAACAAGCGCTCGCAGCTTTGGTCATATTTTCTTTTTTAGCGGCATCTGCATCTGCAAAGTCAAAACAAGAGCTGCTGCAGCAATTAAACGCCGGTGATATTGTCGCCAAGATGAAGACACAGCTGGAATTGACCGATCAACAGGTTGATGAGGTCAAGAAGATCGTTGAGGACCGCTTGGCCAAAGAAAAGCAATTAGACCTTGAAGAGAAAAAGCAGCTGAGCAGGGTCCTTACAGGTGAACAAATGTACACGTGGAATTTCCTGCAAAATGAGGTGGCGCAGGAGAAAGAGAAAAAGAAGGGCAGTAAGAAAAAAGGTCTTTGATGGTAACCATAATTCTCATCCTATTTTAATCCTTCCTTAATCTTCCCTTTGTTACAATTCCCCAGGAAATCAGGGGCATGGACTAAATAAAAGAAAGGGACCATTATGAAAAAAACTTTGATTTTAGTGGTTTTCGGGGCCATTGTGCTCATCTGTTTGTATTTTGCCGTAGGGCAGAGTAAGGCTAATATGAACACGAGTGCTAATGCAGAAACCAATGTCGCCGTGGAAACCAATACCGCGGAAACCAATGCTAACGTGGACATCAACGCAGAGACGAAGCCAGGTGTGACCACCAGCATGAACGGTAATACAAGTACTAATGCCGGAGTGCCCATTTCAAGCACTTCCGCCAGTAAAGAGAGTAGAAGCGTGACCGGCAGCGGCACTTAAATAAATGTGTCCGTCACCTTTATTTAGTCCGTCCAGACTTCTGTGATCTCGGCTATCGGCTGGTTGTCAGCTTCGACGGGTGAATACCTTTTGGAAGTAAAGCGCTTGGGGCCGGGATGGTGGATTTGCTGCACGATGCTATCGGCCAGGGATTTACCGATGGTTTTGATTGATGCTAAATGCGTGGCAGTGGCAGGCTTCAGGTCTGCCAAGGTGTGATAGCCGTGTTTAAAAAGCATCCGTGCCCGGATGCGTCCCACACCTTCCAGGACCGCTAATTCCAGCAATTCTTCCTTGATGCCGTAACGCACGCGCAAACGCAGGGCCTCCAGGTCAAAGGTCATCTTTTTATAGTGAAGCAATTCAGCGATCATGCCCGCGGCATAAAGCAGCCATCCGGCGGATTCCACATGGCGGTAAATGTCCCCCGGCCCGACGTTGAAATCATCACACATGGTTTCTTCTTTTTCTTCGTCGATCCAGCGTGACCATAACCACATGGTCTTAAGTGTCGCATAATAAGTGTAAACATCCTGCAGTTGGGGCAGATCATTGGGGGTCAAGATCAATTCATCCTCGATCTTGCTGGCCAGACTTTCCAATTCCTCGTAATCACTTTTGCCCACATTTAACATTTCACTGTCAGGGCAGCAGGTGAGCATATGTAAAAGGCCAAAGGTGGAAAATGATTTTCCCTCGTGGACCTTGGTCAGGCCTTCGCGCAGGATGAGGCTGGTCATGGGGTCGATATACAGGCGGCTCGTCGTGTTGCCGAAGGGGGTGGTAAAATATTTAAAGCCGCTTTTGTCGATAAAACCGTTTTTGTGCAGGTAATCAAAGATCTCGCCGACCAGGCTTATCAGGTTTGCTCCCTGCTTTTGGTAAGAAAGAAAGGTGTGGTTGAGAAAGTCAAACATGCTGGTGATATCATGCACATAACCGGCCGCGATCGAAGACAAGATATGGATGCGCAGTGCCGCTTCTGATCCTAATTTGGAAGTCACAGGTTCGGGCTTGGATAAAATGAAGCGTTCAAATAAGGTGTTTTGCTCGGAAAGGGACTTGGCCATGAGCACGGCTTCCCCGTGATCATCGTATTGGGGGCGTCCGGCGCGTCCGGCGCATTGCTTGTATTCACCGACCGAAATATACACTGACCCCAAACCGCTGGCATAACGTTTGCAGTCACGGATGATGGCGCGCCTCGCCGGAAGATTGACACCTGCGGCGAGAGTTGGCGTTGAGCAGATCACCTTGATGATATTGCGTTTGAAATGGTCTTCGATCAAATGGCGCTGTTTGGGTGTGAGGCCCGCGTGGTGAAAAGCGCAGCCTGCCTTGACGATCTCCGCTAATTTTTTGCAGACCTTGGTGGCGGAATGGTCTTCGCTGATCTCATTAGCCAGATCACTGAGAACCTTTTTCTCTTCAGGTGTCAGCAGGGTCACTACCGAGGGGCATAATTCACGCGCCGCGGCCTGGGCCGAACGACGGGAATTAACAAATACTAACACCTGCCCCTGCCCGCGCAGGGTATCCATCACAAGCTTGTTCAGATCCTCGTCCGCATCCTCTTTGACCAGGCGGATGGAATCATTATTGAACATGATCTTTTCATTAAAATAAACGCCCTCTTTAAGGGGGATGGGACGCCAATTACTAAACGCCAGATTAGCATCCAGCCAGCCGGCCAATTCCTGGGCATTGCTGATGGTGGCACTCAGGGCCAAGATTTGGATGTCCGGTTTTAGTTGCTTGATGCGGGCCGTGAGGATCTCTAAGGTGGGCCCGCGAGATTCATCGTCGATAAAATGGATCTCGTCCAGGACGATCACCGAAAGGGAGTTGATCAGCCATCCGGCTTTGTTGCGCAGGATGGAGTCAACCTTCTCAGCGGTGGCGATCAATATCTGATAGCGATCCAAGTATTTGCCGGGTGAATCCAAATCCCCGGTGGCAATGCCGATCTTGATGCCTAAAGGTTCATATTTTTTTTTGAAGTCATGGTATTTTTCACTGGCCAGGGCTTTGAGCGGGGCGATGTATAAAGCCTTGCCGCCATCCTGCAGGATGGATTTGAGCATGCACAGCTCCGCGATCAGGGTCTTACCGGCAGCCGTAGGCACGGCCATGACCACGTTCTTTTTATCCAATACCCCTTTGCGGATGGCTTCGGCCTGGGGCGGATGCAGGGTGGTGATGCCGCTGGCTTCAAAAACATCAATGACAGCCTGCGGGAAAGCGTGTTGGGTCAGGAGTTCTTTAAGGTTCACACTTGATTTTGTAGCACAAAGGAGGGATAATTAAAAGTAAATAGTGAGTATTTAAATATGCGTGTAGTTATTCAGAGGGTCAAAGAAGCACAAGTGAAGGTGGCAGGGCAGACAGTTGGTCAAATTGCTCAAGGGATGCTGGTCTTTTTAGG
This sequence comes from Candidatus Omnitrophota bacterium, assembly GCA_013287965.1. Lineage (GTDB taxonomy): Bacteria > Omnitrophota > Gorgyraeia > Zapsychrales > Fredricksoniimonadaceae > JABDGZ01. The sequence goes on from JABDCU010000006.1 coordinate 61,958, forward strand.
TGTTGGCCGCGACGATGACCAAACTTCGGCAGACCATCTGGTCAAAAAAATCACGGAATTACGCATTTTTGAGGATGCGCAAGGTAAGATGAATGTATCGGCCGAGGCAAGCGGGGCGCAATTCCTGGTTGTTTCTCAATTCACCCTGTATGGCAATTGCGACAAAGGCCGCAGGCCTTCTTTTGATGAGGCCGCTGACCCCTCCAAAGGCGAAGAATTGTATAATTATTTTGTGGCGCAATTAAAAGCCACGAAGGCGAAGGTTGAGACAGGGCAATTTAGAGCCATGATGGATGTATCTTTGATCAACGACGGGCCTGTAACATTTATAATTGATAGTAAATAATGATCATTGATACTCACGCGCACATTGATCAGCTTGAAGATTTGCCAGGCGCGCTTGAGCGTGCGCATGAAGCTGGTGTTAGTGATATAATAGCGGTGAGTGTTGATCTGGGCTCCATGGAAAAGGTCCTGAGTATCGCAGGTCAGTACCAGAAGCCCAAAATCCATCCGGCCTTGGGCGTGCACCCGGGCATGGTCAAAGCAGAAACACAGCAGATGGCCCTTGATTTTATGCGCGCGAATTTAAGCCAAGCCCGTGCCGTCGGGGAAACCGGTTTGGATTATTGGTATAAATGGGTGCGCAAAGACGAGATAGAGCGTCAACAACAAAAAGACTCCTTTGCCGTTCATTTAGAGTTGGCCCAGGAGTTTGACCTGCCCATTGTCATTCACAGCCGCGGGGCATGGCAAGATTGTTTGAGCATGACGTTAGCATCCGGGGTCAAGCGCGCTTTATTCCATTGGTACAGCGGCCCGGTGGATATCCTGGACCAAATTATCAGCGCCGGTTTTTATGTGTCAACCAGTGTCAGCGTCGCCTATAGCCCCGAATCGCGGCAGGCCATGGGGCATGCGCCGCTAGATAGAATTCTCGTTGAAACAGATGCACCGGTCACTTACAGGGATGGGGAAACGAAGTTTATGGCTGAACCCAAGGACGTGATAAGGACGTGGAAGGCCCTGGCCCAATTAAAGAATTTGGATGAACAGGAAGTTTTAACAGTAGTGAACGCAAACGCAAAAGCATTCTTCGGTATCTGATATGAAAAATAAAGTCGGTTGGATACTCAGTATTTTTTTAGCCGCAATACTGGGTTTTTGGATATGGTCCCAGCGTCCGGGGCTGCCGGTGGATCTGGTATTGCCTTCACATCCGCTGGTTTTTGCCCGTTTGGCGCATACACAAGAGCATATTGACCAGGTGATCAATTCGGATTTTGGAAAAAACATAGCCGCCATTGATGTGCCGGATGTTTTGAGCCGTAATAATTTTTCCTCCAAAGATATCAGGCATTTTCAGCGCTGGCAGAAAGACCTGCTGGAAGTTTGGGGCAACCCTTTGATCAAAAGATTTTTGGCCAAAGAAGCTGGCATCGCCGTGTATCGGCAAAACAATTCCTATCAGGTTTTTGTGGTTTTGCGCTTGACATTCTCGACGAGGATCGCGGAAGCCTTGGCCCAGCTTTCCCATCACTGGGGCGATGATGTCACCATTAAGCAGCAAAAATACCACAGGCGGGTCATTAATCATATTTTATTCAAAAAGCAGCGGGTTGGCTTGGGCTATGTGCGCATCAGGGACCTGGTCATTATTGCCCCTGAACCGCTGGGGCATTTGGAAGAGGTGGTGGATGTTTATCAGCATAAGCACGATCCCCTGCAGGCAGACCCTTCGTTCAATTTTGTGCAGCGCAATGCCTATCCGTCGGGTGACGGTTTGGCTTTTGTTGACCCTGATCTTTTTTCTGTCCCGGGCCTTCAAATGGCGGCCTTTCCGGTGTTGGGAGTGTCGTACATGCCTGGCGTGGTCAGTAAATATAAAATGATGGTGGGCTTGGATGAAAAGTATATGCCTTTGGGGATGCGCAAGACTTTTGCCTGCCCGGCCTTGAGTAACGATTCGTTGAAATTCATACCCGACAGCGCCATCTTTTATGATTGGGGGATCTGTTATGATCTTGAGCAGTCCTGGGGACTTGCCAGGCAGAAATTGGCAGAGTATCCTGCGTTGGCCCAGGGGATCGATAAGTTCAAGAGCAGGTTGGAAAAACACTTTAATATCAATATCAGGCAGGACATCTTGCCTGTCATAGGCCAGGAGATCGGCGGCTATTTGACGGATGTTGATATGCAGGGCACCTATCCTTTTCCCCGTCTTTTGGTTTTTGTCAAGATACAAGACCGCGTCAAGGCAGGGCGTTTGCTGGAGAAGCTCACTCAAAATCCGGCCACGACGCTGCACAGTGAAGAATATGACCACGTGGCTATCCATTATGTTTCCCTGCCGTTGGGGGCCAACATGGACCCGGGATATGCTTTTCTGGGCGATTATTTTTTAGCTGCCACCAGCCGCCAGCTGCTTAAAAAATCCATTGATGCCTATAATGATTCGATGCATTCCATTGTTTCTGATGACGCGATCGAGCAATTCAGTTTGGCCGGCGGGGAAAAATTTCATTCCATGGCCTTGATGAAAACATCTGAACTTTCCCGAAGGGCCCAGGATTTCCTGGGATGGATGGATAAATACCTCTCCGGCCAGGTTTCCATGGCCGCGGCCTATAAGCAGGACGGGGACAATAAAAAGCATGAATTGGACGAAGCCATCGCCGACAAGAGCGCGGAACTGGTCCTGGCCCGGAAAAAATTAACTGAGTTGAAAAATACGTCGTTGGTCAATGCTGCCGTCCAGGACCCGGATTTGGTCAACGGGGCCATTGATAATTTAAGCCGTGAAGAGCAATCCATCCGCGATGATATTGCTAATTACACACAGCAGAAACAAGACCTGTCCCGTCTCTTGGATAATTACGCGACAGGCGCCCAATCAGCCAAGTTGACCATGTATAACATGGAAAATCTCGTCTCTCCGGTCTTGAAAGGCCTGGAGTCTATTGATGCCCAGGCGGTGACCGTGCGTTTTGGCGATAAAATACTGGAAACGGAATTTTTAGTTAAATGAAGAGCAAGCAGCTTTTTCCTTTGTTGTTGATCGTATGTTTGTCCCAAAGCGGCTGTGATCTTTTGGCCCTGCCGGGAGAGATCATCGGCGGCATGTTTGGTTTGGCCGGCCAGGCGCTGGGGGTGGCCTCGACCCTGCCTTTGCCTCCGCCGTGGATGTTCTTTTAATATGTACAAAATCATTCACAAACAAGTTATCGCCCAGGACATCAAGAAGATCGATATCACGGCACCTGCCATCGCGGCCCGCGCCCTGCCCGGCCAGTTTGTGATGGTGACGCCTGTTTTGGGTGAGCATAATATCCCCATGACCATTATTGACAGCGACGAGCGCCGCAGTGTGGTGTCCCTGCTGGTCCATGAAGTAGGGTCAGCTACCCGGAAATTAGGGGACCTTTCCATCGGAGAGGGTGTTTATCAGATGGTGGGGCCTTTGGGCAGGGGCGCTCAGATGGACAAGTATGGGTTGGTTATTTGTGTGGCCACCGGTATCGGGGCGGCGCAAATCTTGCCGATCTGCCGCGGGTTAAAGAAAAAGGGCAATAAGGTCATCGGCATTATCGGTGCCAAGTCCAAAAAAGTGCTGATGCTGGAGTCCCAAATGCGGGTGGTCTGCGATGAGATCTTTATCACGACCAACGACGGCTCTTATGAGCGCAAGGGCCTGGCCACGGGCCTTTTGAAAGAATTATTGAACAAATACACCGTCCATCGGGTGTATGCCATTGGTTCGGTGGAGATGATGCAGGCGGCCGCCCAAATGACCAAAGAAAAAAATATCCCCTTAAGGGTGACATTAAACCCGTATATGGTCAATGGGCTCGGGACTTGCGGGTCGTGCAGGGTAAAAATAGACGGGCAATACCGCCTGGCCTGTGTCGATGGTCCGGAATTCGACGGGCATATGGTGGATTATCAGGATCTAACACTACGCATGAATGCGTTGGAGCAGGTAAAATGGGAAAACCATACCCCATCTATCAGCCCAAAGAGGCCAGGGTTCGCAATTTTCGGGAAGCCTCTTTGGGGTTCATCAAAAAAATAACCCAAGAGGAAGCCCGCCGCTGTCCGCAGTGCGCGGTGGCGACCTGCCTGCCTGGCTGTCCTTTGGGCATTGATATCCCGGGGTTTATCCGTTTATTGCGCGAAGGCGAGACGGCCCAAGCCCTGGAACGCATTAAAAAAGAGAACCCTTTTCCGGCGATCTGCGGACGTATCTGTCCGGCGCCTTGCGAGCAGGCTTGTGTTTTCCATGCGGATGGAGAGCCGATCGCCATTCGGGGCCTCGAGCGCTTCGCCGCGGATTTTGGGGCGGGCAAAGCGGAAAAACCTTCGTTGGCCCCTCGAGGGAAAAAAGTGGCCATTATCGGCTCCGGCCCCGCGGGCATGAGCGCTGCCTATTATTTAGCGAAGATGAATTTAAGCGTCACCATTTTTGAAGCGGCGCACCAGCCCGGCGGGCTTTTGCGTTACGCGGTCCCTGAACTGCGCCTGCCGCAAAAAGTGCTGGATGAACAGTTTGCCCAGTTGAAGTTGCTCGGGGTGGAGGTCCAGACGGACGTGGTGTTTGGCCGCACCATGATGATCGACGAGCTTTTTATGCAGGGGTTTTCAGCGGTGCTCCTGGCCACCGGTGCCGGCCAGCCTAAATTCAGTGACTTGCCCGGCAGCAGCCTCATCGGTGTTTATTATGATGTAGAATTCTTGGAACGCTTACAGACGGTCAATAAAGAAGCTCCCTTACCGGCGGCCCGCCGGCAGATGATACCAGGTCCCAAGACAGTGGTCGTAGGCCGCGGGGCAGCGGCTTTTGACGCGGCGCGCCTGAGTTTGCGCTTAGGCAGCGCGACCCAGGTGGTCCTTAATGGTTTTGAGGAACAAGCAGGGGTCAGCCATGACATTTTAAATGAAACAAGGGAAGAAGGCATTGAGGTCCATTCGATGCATGCCCTTGAGATCGTGGATGATGGTAATGGTTTTGTCAGTGGTGTTAAATGCCGTGAATTGGATGAGCCGCCCATTTTTTTAGAGGCACAGACGGTGATCATCGCCAATGGCCAGCAGCCCAATGGTTTTTTAAAAGGGATGACCAGCATGGAGAAGGTCTTTGCCTGCGGTAGTGCCGTGACTGCTGCAGGGTCTGTAGTGGATGCCATTGCCGGCGGCAAAGCAGCAGCCAAAAAGATCGTTCAATATTTAGGACAAACATGAAAACAGTCGAACAAATCATAGCACAAAAATCTAAACAGCGCATCACCATGCTGACAGCGTATGATTATCCCATCGCTTCTTTTTTGGATGAGGCAGGCATTGATATTATTTTAGTGGGGGATTCTTTGGCGAATGTGGTTTTGGGGCTGGAATCAACGACTGAAGTCGGGATGAAAGAAATGCTGCATCACACCAAGGCCGTGGTGCGGGCGGTCAAGAATGCGTTGGTCGTCGGTGACATGCCTTTTGATTCTTATCAGTTGAATCCCCGGGCAGCGCTTGACAATGCCCGGCAATTCATCGGGGAAGGCTGCCAGGCGGTGAAATTAGAGTGGTTCGAGGATTGTCCCAAGGTGGCAGCAACCATTGCCAAGGCAGGCATTCCGGTGATGGGCCATGTAGGCCTGACCCCGCAAACCGCGCATAAGCTTGGCGGCATGAAGGTGCAGGGCAAGGACGCGGCGTCAGCCCGCGCGATCATAGAAAATGCCAAGGTGATGCAAGATTCAGGATGTTTTAGCGTGGTCTTAGAATGCATCCCGCAGGAAGTGGCAGAAGTGATCACGAAGCAGTTAAAGATCCCCACCATCGGCATCGGTGCCGGTCCGCATTGCGACGGGCAGGTTCTGGTGATCCATGATCTCTTGGGGCTTTTTAGCCGCTATCAGCCCAAATTCAGTAAAAAATACGCGGACTTGGGCCCGCAAATTTTGCAGGCTGTCAAAGAATACAAAAAAGAAGTCATCTCCGGCCAATTTCCCGACGACGCCCATTCCTTTCATCTTGATCTGGATGAAATCAAGAAATTGAGCACATGAATATGCTTATAACAATACTATTCCCAAAACGGGATATTTTGGCCGTCGGCTTCGGTTTATGACAAATTTTTTCTAAAGATTCTCTTCATTTGGAAAAAATTTGTCATAAAGCCTCGCCGACATTTGGCCAAAAATCCCTGAATGTTTCGGGAATAGTATTGTTATAAGCATATTCAATACTAAAATGAATCTAATTTTACTACATGACTCCGATTTTATAAATCCCTCTCGTGTGCGTTTAAGCGGTCGCAGGTTTTCGCATATTCAGGACATTCTGAAAGCAGAATGCGGCCAAATTTTGACCGTCGGCAAGATCAATGGGTTCATGGGGCAGGGGACAGTTGTCAGTCAAAAGGCCGACAGCATTGAACTTGAAGTTAAACTCGATAACAAGCCCCCGCAAGCTTTAGCGTTGACGCTGATTTTGGCTTTGCCGCGGCCCCCTATGCTCAAGCGCATTTTATTTTCCGCCGCGATGCTGGGTGTCAAAAAAATAATTATCCTTAATTTCAACCGGGTCGAGAAAGGTTTGTGGAATTCTTCATCGTTAAGGCCTGAAGCCATTGAAGAGCAATTGGTCTTAGGGTTAGAGCAGGCCAAGGACACCATCATGCCTGAGGTGATCATCAAAAAGAAATTTAAGCCTTTTATCCAAGATGAGCTACCGGCCCTTATCAAAGGAAAACAAGCCCTCGTCGCCCATCCAGGCAGCAATAAAGGTGACGGACACATTTTATCGTTAAATAAAATGTGTCCGTCACCTTTATTGACCACCCTAATCGTTGGCCCCGAAGGCGGCATCATCGATCACGAGATCGAATTGCTAAAAGCCGCCGGCTGCCAAACCCTGGATCTAGGCCCCCGCATTTTAAGGACCGAATACGTCCTTCCTTATGTCGTCGGCCGCTTATTGGAATTCAGTTGATGTTATTTGTTAACATAATTGGATTTATCTGTTATTATGAAACTTAATAATGCGTAGTTATTTAGAAACGGAGCGGTATATGTTTGAAGATGGATCTTTGGTTAAACACAATAAAACAGGTTTTGAAGGCTTGATTGACGGCCAAACAAGTTTAAGATTGTGGTTTACCGGGAATAGGGAATGTAAATTCCAATACCGTGTTAAGTTTCCCAATACAGATAAACGCCTAATAGCTCCGGAAGAAGACCTGACTTTGCTTAAAGCCCCTGTTGTTAAGCCCAAAAGAAAATCCTGGAATGAAGCCAAATAAGCCCGTAAGGACTTACGTTAAATGCCGCGGTTGCGGCAAGAAAATGTTTCGTTCTCCCCGCAGCCGGGTGCAGTTCTGCCCTGACTGTCTTAAATTTGAGCACCGGTTTGATGACGAAAACATTCCCATTGCAGGCAGGAAAGTTTTTTGGGCTTATCTGCGCAAGCATGGCCGTAGGTGCCATCTTAGCGGCGTGTCTTTGGAAATTGACGATTTCACGGGCCCCTGGTATCTTGTTTTTAGCCGCCTGAATCCCGGAGATAAAAGCGGGATAGTTCCTGCAGCAGCGCTTTTTGAGGTGATGAAAGCAGGCCTTTGGTCTAAAGACTTCAGGTATTATGTGCTGGCCCTGGACGATCACAGGAAAAAACATTTAAAGGTCAAAAAAAGGCCGCTGGTGCATTGGCGCCTGCCTGAGCCCCCAACGTTAACGGCCAAGGGGCTATGCCCGGTCTGCGGGCAGCCGATAGAATTCAAAGGGCATAAATATTGCGCCAGATGCTCAAGGCTCGTGCAGCGCATGAGACTAGCACGCTTCTCCCGTGAAGTCATTGACGCCGTATTGGACTATTTGCGCAAATATGGTTTTGTTTGTTATTACACGGGAATGCCTTTGGTCCTGGACGATCCTAAAAGTCCCTGGTATCTGGTTTTTGACCATTGGAATCCCCGCGATCCCAGGAAGATCGTGATCACCTCAGCGCTGGTGAATAGAATGAAATCCGACCTGACGGAGGACGAATTCTGGTATTTCATCAGGCAGTTGGCGAATTTCTTCCGGTACGGCACACCGGTCAGGAAAAGAAAACTCAAGTTTTGGTCCCGCCCCTATCAGCTTAACCGGCGCCGCCTTCTTAAAACCAAGCTGGCCCGGGAATCCAAAGCCGTGGCGCATGTTTCGGCAGGGTTACCTCTCCGAGTGGCAAAATATAAATACATAGTGTAAACTTAAGACATGTTCCTGAATATAGATCCAAGAAAATTTATATGCTATGGGCTTCTGTTTGCATTTTTTGTTAATATCCTTGGGCCAGCTCCTGCGAGGGCAGATGATTTTCATTTACCCTCGCCTGGGACATTGGTTGTTTTAAGCCCTGAATTCAATCCGCCAATATTAAAAGGCCTCAAGGTCCATCCTGATAATCCTTTTCGTTTTGATTTCATCTTAGACCAGGGCGATAATTCCACCTCTTTATTACAAAGAGGGGGCCAGGGGGAGTTAAAACAACAAGCCGCCAAACTCATCAAATACTTCCTCGCCAGCCTTACCATTCCGGAAAAAGACCTCTGGGTCAATCTTAGTCCTTATGAGAAAAACCGTATCGTGCCAGAATCCTTTGGCCTAACCGAAATGGGCCGAGACCTGTTAGCAGAGGATTACATGCTCAAACAGATCACCGCGAGTTTGATTTATCCTGAAGGAGAAACAGGTAGGAAATTTTGGAAGCGTATCTACGCAGAAGCCGCTAAAAAATTCGGTACAACCAATATTCCAGTCAATACATTCAACAAGGTCTGGATCGTCCCCGAAAAAGCAGTCGTCTACGAAAACGCCAAAGCCGGCACAGCCTATGTTGTTGAAAGCAAATTAAAAGTAATGTTGGAAGAAGATTATTTGTCTCTTTCCCGTCATCAACAAAATAAATCTCATTCTATTGCTTCTCAAGTCATCCGGGATATCGTCATCCCCGAACTAACCAAGGAAGTCAACGAAGACAAGAATTTTTCCCAGCTGCGTCAAGTGTACAATTCACTGATCCTCGCCACCTGGTACAAAAAGAAGATCAAAGACAGCATCCTGGCGCAAGTGTATGCGGATAAAAATAAAGTCGCCGGCATTGCGTCATTACGGGGGAGCGTAACGACCGAAGGAATCTATCAAAGGTATCTCCAAGCCTTCAAAAAAGGCGTCTACAACTACATCAAAGAAGACCAAGACCCGTTGACGCAGCAAACAATCCCCAGGAAATATTTTTCCGGCGGTGAAATGCTAATTAATATAAATGAAGCGATGCAGGTCACGCGATCAGCCCCTAATAATTTTAGTCATCATGGTGATCTCGCAGTAGTTGCCAGTCAAATAAATGGGATTTCATCTGCGCCAAGAGGCTTGGGGCTGCAAGACAGGGCGATGACGGCAGAGCAATTGGCTGATGGGGTGATTGATTATTTTTTGGGCCTCAAAAGAAATGAAGATATTATCATGTGGAAACGTATCATTAAAAACGATCAGGGGTTTCCGATGGCTCCGGAAGAATTTTTGACTGGCAACAAAATCGATGAAGGAAAAGTAAACCTTTTTGCTCAAGTTTTAAATCAAAAGTGGAAGCAAGAGGGCTCTTTTGACGGCAGAAGGTCTTTTGCAGAAGCATTGGGTCCTATTTTTGAGCTTGTCCCCATTCTCTATATTTCCCGGGGCGGTTCAACCGAAGAATTATGGCTGCGCCATCAATTGCTTGATTGCTTTTTAAGGTCTGATGCTTTTAGTTTGTCCGAACGGGCTTTGGGCCAATCGCTGGTTGTGCTAAGCCATGTCACGCATTTGGGCTTTTATGGCCTTCATCCCGAAACAAAAGAGCCCGTATTTATTGATAATGATTTGTTGATCAGCGCTTTGGAAGCATACCTGTCTACATTAATTCAGTTGAGCAAAGAAGAATTAGCACAGGTCCTGCCTGGCAGGGATGGAAAATTCAACCCATTAAATATTACCCTGGAAGATTTTTTGCTTTGGGTGTTAATTTTGGGTATCGATCCTTCTATTCATGCGCTTAGCGGACAGCCAACTGCGGATGAAATTGCCGAAAGAACATATACAACCGAACAGGTTTTAGAACATCTTTATGGAACAACAGATCTAAAGCAGGTGATGGTCAAAGCCATGCAGAAAGCTTTCACAAATAAGTTACTGGCGGACCATGCCAACAAAGACAAGGTCGCGGAATTATTGAGAAGGGCTCTTAGTATTCCTGAAGACGAGTTTGAAAGAAAGGGATTTAAATCTCCTTATCGTTACGGGGTCCAGAAAATCTCTTTGAAATTCTTTTTTCTTGCGGACGCGTTTCCTAGTACTTCTGCGTGGTCGGAGTATCCTCTTAAAGATCACATGTTGATGTTTCCGTTCGTGCGTCCGCTTTTGCCATCATACGTTCTTGATAAAGCAGCAGGATATGGCGATGTACGTGATGTTTTAGAGCCCTCCCAAGACAAAGAGCGTAATTTAAGTCTAAAGCTGTATCCTAATGGGTTAAAGAGGCAATTATATATCGATATTTTTACATCTCCGGAATTAGCTGGAATAATCCCAGAGCGCGTTCAGGGAATTCTAAGAAATTCTAAAGAAGTCAATGTATTTGCTGATCGGAGATTGGCGTTTTCTCCATCAGATCAGCATTTTTTGAGTAAGATCCATGGGATGCGGGTAATTGGTAACAATGGAGAAAAATATTTATTTGAATTTAATGCGCAGGCTACTATGGAAAAATTATATGTGGATAGTATTCAAGAAGATATGTTTGATATTAAACATATTGATCAGACCAATGGGGCTGCAGAGCCGGTGGGATGGTTAAAAATCTCTCCGTTGAATAGAGAAGGTTATATAGGAAATGATGGCAGGCTGCATCTCGCTGTGGAAGATGTTCAATTGCAAGGGGGGCACCAACAGCAAGGGATTTACCGGGCTTTTTTAGATATGCTGGATGAAAAAACAGAACTTAAAGGAAAGAATATTATTAATGTGCCTACACTACGGTATATGTTGATTGCCATCCTAGAGCAAGGATCTTCTAACATGATTTTTGATCCAGAGCGAATTAAAGAAATCCAAGATATTATTAAAAAAGTGAATGTAAATGATAAATATACGCGTCCTGAGTTGAAGTTCATTTATCATTTTTTATATGATTATCAAATAATGGCCCAAAAAGAAGGGTCTATCCTTAAAGGTTTTGACAGTATTTTTAAAGAAAGTCCTTTAGGAAGAGTTATGGAACGGACAGGATTTCATGATCAACATTTAATTTTCAGTCCCGAAGATGGGATTTTATGTCTAAACTCAATTAGCGTGAAAGAAATTCAGGGCAGCAGGGCCATGATGGCCCGCGGCGGTATTGATTTTACTGCTGCCAAGACGCCGCTACAGGTGCAAAATAGCGGTGGAGAGATCAAGTTCCACCTTGACCCCGCACAACTTGCCCAACTGCAAAACGCCCCCGGTTTTGTGCCGGTGATCATCAGTATCCAGCCGCTGACCAATATCCGTGAATTCCTTGGGATCAGCCCTTGAAGCCCTGGAAACGTTCTTGCTTTTTAGTGATCTTTTGGTAGAATACCCTTTCCCTATGACAGCTGATTTAATGGATAAAATTGTGGCCTTGGCCAAGCGCCGGGGTTTTATTTTTCAGTCTTCCGAGATCTACGGCGGCCTTAACGGCGCTTGGGATTACGGCCCTTTCGGGGTTGAACTCAAGCGTAACGTCAAAGAGGCCTGGTGGAAGGCCACTGTACACTTTCGCGATGACGTTGTAGGGCTCGATGCCGCCATCCTGATGCATCCCCGCACCTGGGAAGCTTCCGGGCATACCGCTAACTTTGCCGACATGATGGCAGATTGTAAAAATACCAATTGTTCCTGGCGCGGCCGTATAGACCAGCTTAAAAACGGCAAATGCCCGAAATGCGGCGGGAAAGACTTGACTCAACCCCGCGCTTTTAATTTGATGCTCAAAACCAGCCTGGGGGCCATGGAAGATTCCTCCTCTGTGGTTTATCTAAGGCCTGAGACCGCGCAGGGGATATTTGTTAATTTTGCCAATGTCATTGATTCGATGCATCGCAAGCTGCCCTTTGGTATTGCCCAGATCGGAAAATCATTCCGTAATGAGATCACTCCAGGCAATTTTACCTTCCGTACCCGTGAGTTTGAACAGATGGAGACCGAGTATTTCTGCCGCCCTGAACAAGCTTTAGAGAAATACGAAGAATGGATCAAGGCCCGCTTTCAATGGTACCTTGATCTGGGAATGAAAAAAGAAAACCTGAAATTACGCGTGCACGACAAGGATGAGCTGGCCCATTACGCGGCAGGCTGCACCGACGTGGAATATAATTTCCCCTTTGGCTGGTCTGAGTTGGAAGGTATCGCTAACCGCGGGGACTATGATCTCAAGCAGCACGCGAAATTCTCCGGCAAGGACCTGCAGTACCAGGACCCGGTGACCAATGAGAAATTTTTCCCGCATGTCATCGAGCCTTCCGGCGGATGCGACCGCGCTACCCTGGCCTTTTTGGTGGATGCCTACCATGAAGAAACCGTCAATGACACCCTGCGGGTGGTGATGAAATTTCATCCTAAATTAGCGCCGATCAAGGTGGCGGTTTTGCCCTTACTTAAGAAGAATGAGGGGATTGTGGCCCTGGCCAAGAAAATCAAATCGGAGCTTCAAAAAGACATGGTTTGTGTGTATGATGATACAGCTGCTATCGGAAAACTCTACCGCCGTCAGGATGAGGTGGGTACGGTTTTTTGTGTTACCGTGGATGTGCAATCACTTGAGGACAAACAAGTCACGGTGCGTTTCAGGGATACCATGCAGCAGGAACGTATCCCCGTGGAGCGCCTTTTGGGATATTTGAAGGAAAAACTTAGTTAAACGTTATTATTCTAGAAAGGTAGTTAAAGCAATGGCAAAAAAGCATGTGTTTTCTTATGGGGCTGGTAAGGCGGAGGCCAAGGGTTCAGATCTAACTAAAAATGTTTTAGGCGGCAAGGGCATCGGCCTCATGGAAATGACCTCGATCGGCATCAATGTGCCGGCTGGTTTTACCGTCAGCATCCAGACCTGCGCGGAATATTATAAAATAGGCAGAAAAATGCCTGCCGGATTAGAAGCCCAATTGCGCGACGCGGTCAAGAAACTCGAAAAAGTCACCGGCAAGAAATTAGGTGATGGTAATGACCCGTTATTGGTGTCAGTGCGTTCCGGTGCAGCCCGTTCCATGCCAGGCATGCTTGAGACCATTTTGAATTTAGGTTTGAACGACAAGTCCGTCGAAGGGCTGGCCCACAAAACCGGCAACGCGCGTTTCGCGTATGATTCTTATCGCCGTTTCATCCAGATGTACGCCTCGACAGCCATGGGGCTTTCCAAACAGCCGATGGAAGACATGCTGCATGAAATGAAGCATGAGATCGGCGTCAAGAATGATCCTGAGATCCCTGCTGAGAAACTCAAAGAATTATGTGATCAGTTCAAAGCTTTTTATAAGATGAACAAAGGTGAAGATTTCCCGCAAGACCCCTGGAAACAATTGATGGGCGCTGTGATGGCTGTTTTCGGCAGCTGGGAAGCTGAAAAAGCCCAGACCTATCGTCGCGTTGAGAAAATTACAGATTTGGAAGGTACCGCGGTCAACGTGGTGCAGATGGTTTTTGGTAACAAGGGCGATAAAAGCGGGACAGGTGTTTGCTTTACCCGTGACCCTAATACCGGTGAGAACACTTTCTACGGCGATTATTTGATCAATGCCCAGGGCGAAGACGTCGTGGCTGGTATCCGTACACCGTTGAAACTTTCTACACTTCATGAGCAAATGCCTAAAGCGTATGATCAGCTTTGTGCCGTGCGCGCGATCCTGGAATCCTATTATAAGGAAATGCAGGACCTGGAATTCACCATTGAAGACGAGGTCTTGTACATGCTGCAATGCCGCACCGGTAAGCGTTCACCGGCAGCTGCTTTTGCCATTGCTTTAGACCATGCGACCCAACCTTTATTAACTAAGGCGCAGGCCAATGATCTGGTTAAAAAAGGTTATTTGCCCAAGAAATATGCCGAAGCTGCGGTTAAGCCCGTTATCACCAAGGAGCAGGCTGTTAATCGTATCTCTTCTGATGATATCGAGCGCCTGTTCTATCCTGTTATCGACGTGACCAAGACCAGCATCACCCAATTGAAATCCATCCGTTTAGGCAGCGGGATCAACGCTGTTCCAGGTGCTGCCGCGGGCAAGGTTGTTTTTACCGCCGCAGAAGCTGAAAAATTAGGCGCCAAGGGCGAGAAGGTGATCTTGGTCCGCAAGGAAACCAGCCCCGAAGACGTAGGTGGTATGCACGCGGCCAAGGGTATTTTGACGGCCACCGGCGGCAAAACCTCTCACGCGGCTGTTGTTGCCCGCGGCTGGGGAAAATGCTGTATTGTCGGCTGTGAAGCGTTGAATATCAATTATGAATCAAAATCATTTGTCATCAACGGCAAGACCGTCAAGCATGGCGAGTTTATCACCCTGGACGGTTCTGCCGGTGAGATCTACAGCGGCGATCTGGCTTTAAAAGAGCCGGAACTTCCGTCGAGTTATTACACTATTTTGAAATGGGCTGATACATTCAGGACCTTGAAGGTGCGCACCAATGCGGACACTCCTTACGACGCATTGAATGCCATCAAGATGGGTGCTGAAGGTATCGGCTTGTGCCGTACCGAGCATATGTTCTTTGATACGGAAGAACGCCGTTTGGCCATCCAGGAAATGATCGTCGCGGAAACGCTCGACGCGCGCAAACTCGCCCTGGCGAAATTACTACCCTTCCAGACCAATGATTTTTATGGTATTTTCAAGGCCATGAACGGGTTTCCGGTGACCATCCGTTTGATCGATCCGCCGCTGCATGAATTTACACCCAAGGACCATGCCGGTATTGAAAAATTAAGCAAGATCACGGGTTTGTCACAGGATAAGATCCGCCATCGCTGCGAGCAATTGCATGAGTCCAACCCCATGTTGGGCCATCGCGGCTGCCGCTTGTGCATCACCTATCCTGAGATCCTGGACATGCAAGTGACCGCGATCATCTCAGCGGCGATCAAATGCCGTAAAGAGGGCATCAAGGTTTTGCCTGAGATCATGATCCCGTTGACCATGGACAAAAAAGAGTTTAAGATCATGGAAGTGCAGACCCGCAAGGTTGCTGAACATTTGATCAAGCAAAGCGGTATTAAATTGCCCTATATGGTCGGCACCATGATCGAGATCCCGCGCGCGGCTTTGTTAGCCAATGAGATCGCGGAAGTGGCTGAGTTCTTCAGCTTCGGCACCAATGACCTGACCCAAATGACCTTAGGCCTTTCCCGCGACGATGCCGGCAGGTTCTTGCCAACCTATGTTGCCACCGAAAAAGACGGCGGCTGCGGCATTTTTAAGGATGACCCGTTCCAAAGCCTGGACCAGGATGGCGTTGGCATGCTGGTTAAATTAGGCATTGAACGCGGCCGCTCCACCAAAAAAGACCTGAAGGTCGGGATTTGCGGTGAGCACGGCGGGGAATCCGCGAGCGTCAAGTTCTGTCATAGCGCCGGCATGAATTATGTTTCCTGTTCACCGTACCGCGTGCCCATCGCCCGTCTGGCAGCAGCGCAGGCGGCGTTAAACGATATTAAGGCTGGCTCCAAGAAAAAAACAGCTAAAAGAAAATAAATGGATCCAATAAAGTCGTATCTAAAAGAAATTAAGAACATCGCTCTTCTGACCGCCGAGCAGGAAGTCACCCTGGCTCGGAAGGTCCAAAAGGGGGATAATAAAGCCCGCGAAGAGATGATCCGCGCTAATCTGCGTCTGGTCATCAGCATTGCCAAGCGGTATACCAATCTCGGCATCGCCTTAAGCGATCTGATCGAGGAGGGTAATATCGGTTTGATGCGCGGGGTGGATAAATTCGACCCGGAAAAAGGTTTTCGTTTCTCGACCTACGCGGCCTGGTGGATCAAGCAGGGGATCTCGCGCGCCATCATTGACCAGGGCAAGATGATCCGCGTGCCTGTCTATTTGAATGAAGAAATTTTAAAATACCGCAAGACCGTCGAGAAATTGACCCAGTCCCTGCGCCGCCGTCCCAGCACCGCGGAAGTCGCCAAAAAACTCAAACTCACCATGGAAAAGGTCCGCGAATTAGACGGGGCCATTGCCAAGATGTCAAGCCTGGACGCGCCTTTGGGAGAAGACGGGGAAGGCCAGATGCTCGATGTGCTGGAAGATGAGAACATGGTCGCTCCTGATGAGTCTGTGTCCATCTTCATGAACAAGGAACGGGCCCAGGCCATCCTTAAGGGTCTGGATGAGCGTGAGAAAAAGATCATTGAAATGCGCTTCGGTCTTAAAGAAGGCCAGCAGCCGCACACGCTGGCACAGATCGCCAAGAAATTGGGGATCTCCCGTGAGCGGGTGCGCCAGATCGAAGATTTGACCATGGCTAAAATGAAAAAAATGCTGCATGAACGTGAAAGCTGATGATGGCTGTTAAGCGTAAACCAATTTATGTTTTGATCTTGCCCCGCTTTGAAGATATTTTTCATTCTTTTTATACCGGTGAGATCACCAAAGGTGTCAACCTGGCGGCCAGCCGTTTGAACGTGGATTTTCTGGTGCACATCACCGACCGTTCCAACCACGCCGCATGGCTGGACCCGACCTTATTAGACCGTAAATACGTTGACGGTATTTTATTCGCGGACATTGACAATGACCTCGATATTGTTAAAAAGGCGATCATGCGCGGCATGCCTTGCTTAGTGCTTAACAACATCATCCATGAACCCATTAATTATGTCGCCGTCAACAATTACAAGGCTTCAATGACCGTGGTCGAGGAATTCATTAAATTGGGGCACAAGCATATTGCTACGATCGCTGGTGACCTGTCAACCCAGGCCGGACTTTCCCGTTTGGAAGGCTATAATGACGCGCTTAAGAAACATAATATTGAGCCGGATAAGGCCTATGTGAAGATCGGCGGGTTTTTACGCACTCCGGCCCGTCATGCGGCAGGGGAGCTTTTTAAATTAAAAGTAAGGCCCACAGCTATTTTTGCTGCTTCTGATGTCATGGCCATGGAAGCCATGGATGTGGCCAAGTCGAAAAAGATCTCTGTTCCTTCCCAGTTGTCCATATGCGGGTTTGATGATAATCCTTTACGGCAAAATAGTTCCATCCCTTTGGCCACGGTTGCCCAGCCATTGGTTGAAATGGGGCGTTTAGGTTTGGAAATGCTTTATCAGATCAGTCATGGTCAGGCCAAACTTCCGGTCAAAGAAGTGCTCCTGGCTAAATTAATTAAAGCCGAATCGATGGCGAAAGCATGAAAGTCTCTGACCTCAAAAAGCACATCCGCGATATCCCTGATTTTCCCAAGGAAGGGATCATTTTCAAGGACATTTCGACCCTGCTCAAAAATCCGCAGGCATTTGGGAAATCCATTGATGCGCTAGCCGTAGCTTTTAAAAAAGCACGCGTCAAGTATGTCGTCGGGGTGGAGGCGCGCGGGTTTATTTTTGGGGCTGCCCTGGCCTACAAATTGGGCGCTGGTTTTATCCCGGTGCGCAAGAAAGGCAAACTTCCTTATAAAACAAAAAGTGTCACCTATCAGCTGGAATACGGCATGGATACCTTAGAGATCCATGAAGATGCTATCCCCCCCAATGCCCGGGTCCTGGTGGTGGATGATCTTCTGGCTACCGGCGGCACGGTCAAAGCGGTCATCGACCTTTTGATGTCACAGAAAGCCAAGATCGTCGGTGTTGCTTTCCTGGTGGAGTTGCAATTTCTCAAAGGTAAAGAAAAGCTTAAAGATCTTCCGATCTATTCGGTAATCCAGTACTGACCCTCCCATGAAGATCTCACTTGCATTCTTGATCGTACATTTTTTATGTTCGATCGGCCTTGCCCTTTGCGCGTCGCTTTGGAAAATAAATAAACGCTGGGTATTCCTGTTCACATTTCTTTTTTTTGTTTCAGAGCCGGCTGTATTTTTGATCTGGGGGCCGTATCGTTTTTATGGTTTATACGCGGCAGCCTTCCTGTTCTTTTTATTTTTAGCTAAGGGGACAGAACGGTTTTATATTTTTCTTCAAAACCAGGAAGCAGTAGCAAGGTATCTTTTTTGGGCCGCGGTCATTGTTTTTTGCGGCGGGACTGTTTTGATGAGCATTGCCGAGGTCAATCTTCGCCGTGATCCGTTGACATTCTGGATGTATGAGTCCAAACGGCATCCCACCGTAGAAAGTTTGAATAATTTGGCAGATGCGCATTACAATTCCAGGGACATTGGCAAGGCCCGGGAATATTATCAGAAAGCGGCGAAGCTGGACCCAAAATCCATCAGGGCTTATGAAGGGCAGGCGCGTTTGAGTCTGGACAGCGGCCAGTGGGACCAGGCCATCGCCATCTATGGCCGTCTTTTGGGCCTTTTTCCCGACGATGAAAAGATCTATGTCAAAGCCATTGAAGCTTACGGCCGCGCCATCGCGGGGGACCCTCAAAATGGCCTTTATAAGGAAAAACGTGAGGAAGTCCTGGCTGACTTTGAGCAACTATCCAAACGTAAGAAGTACACGGCCGTTGATTATTACAATTTGGGATTTTTGTATGATCAGGTCGGCGGCAAAGATGAGGCCATGCGTTTTTATATCAAGGCGGTACAAATGAAGCCGGAGTATGAGCAGGCCTTGTATAATTTGGCCAACCTTTACCGCGATGCCGGGAATTTTAAAATAGCCATGGCCTTGTACAGCCGGCTGGTGCATTTCCATCCTAAATTCGCCCAGGGGTATCTTAACATGGGCCTTATTTTTAATGCTTTAGGGGACCAGCAGAGGGCCCGTCAATTTTATCTGAAGGTCATTGGTTTAGACCCGGACAATGGCGATGCGTATTTTAATTTAGGGTATTTGAGCGAATCGCAAGGGGAGTTGAGTGACGCGGTCAACTATTATGAGAAAGCCGTCGAGGTGGCCCCCAAGAACGCTGAAAGCTATTATAATTTGGGTAATACCTATGCCAGTTTGGGGCAAAACGGCGAAGCCATTGCCTCGTATTTAAAGACGGTCACCATCAATCCCCGTCATCAGGATGCTTTTGTGAATTTATCCATCTTGTCTTTTAAGTCCAGGGATTTTCAGGGGGCCATCCATTATCTGGAACAAGCCCGGGCTTTAGGTTATAATGCTCCAACGGAATATTTGAAAACATTA
>JABDCU010000007.1 GCA_013287965.1 Candidatus Omnitrophota bacterium
CCGCATCGTTGGCGGCCTCTGGGGCATTAGCTTTCATCGCCTCATTATATTGCACTCCTTCTCTACCATTTTTTACATTTGCAAAAAAACCTCCTCCTTCTACGATAATATCTCCACCGTCCGGAATAAGTTGTCTTTTACGCAAACTCAGCTGTGTTCCATCCAGAATGATAGAACCTTTTCCATATTGAAGAATAAGACTACCTCCAAATCCATTCAGCCTACTATGCTTTATAATTCGAAAATAGTCATTCCCTACCCTAAAAGTGAACGGGCCTTGGGTCGCTTTCTCCTCACCTTGGGGTAAGTCTTTAAATTGCAAGCTGTTATCTGTTGACATCTCTTTATAATGGGTTCCACTCGCTGAATGATCCGTGAGTATAATTCGATTTTCTTTTTGGTTATACTCAATAATTAAGTGCTCTTTTTGTGATACATTCTTAAACTTCGGACTGCTTTCTTCTAGAACTGAAGATTTTGGATCATATAATTCTAAAATACTCTTTTTGTTCAACGTTAACGAACTTCCTGCTTGTATATTCTTCGCATTCAACGGTTTACCTTCAATCCAAATAGTAAACTTTTCCAACATTTTACCACCATATTGCAGTTCTAAAAGAAATTCCCCAACACCAATTGAGAACGCTTGACCATCATAAACCGGCATCGAAACGCTTTCATTATGTAATAGCGTCCCCTCCTTTTCCAAATCTTCTAAACTCATCATCGCCGCGTCTTTCTTCTGTGGGATTGTCATGGCACTGTCCACATGCAAAGGATTTTCTGCTAAGATTTGGATCAGCGGTTTCAAATTCTCTGCCTGACGCTTAGTGTCCTCGTCAAAAACCTGCAATGCCTCTTGGGCGTCATGCACTCGGGATTTACGCAACTCCGGATCACGCATCAGATCAACCAAGGATTGTTTCTGAAATAATCCGACCTTACCGGTTTTAATGAGACGCTCCTGCACCTCTCTGTTATTGCCCCAATGCCCTTCATCAAAGGTCAACACAGGAACTCCTTGCACAACAGCTTCAGGCAGGTTGCGATCCTGGCCGACAACCGCCATGGTCGCAATACCATAAAATTTCGTAAGCTCCCCGCCTGTATTCAAAAAAAGAATATCTTTATCAGATAGATCAAGCGTCTCTCCCGATAGATTACGCTCTTGGACACGGCTATGATCGGTGATACGGTCATCTTTCTTCCAATCATAAAAGGTGCCTTTTCCCAGGCGATACCTCATGGCGGCAACCAAAAGCGGGCGTTGAGAAGCAGGTACATCTTTATACAGATCATTAAAAACATCCAAAACACGATGGAATTCTGAGGTTTCCAGCGATCCCAGAACAATGACCTGCCGTTCCCCAATACCAAGCTCTTTGCGCAACTGGCTGCGCTCTTCTGAAGAAATGACCACAGGACTGGATGTCTTAAAAGGATAATAGGGAATGTTTGTGTAAATATGCTCACCATCTAATTTGCTGCCAAGTTGAAAATCCGTAAAACGAAAAAGAATTAGATCATTATATTCCGCCTCCTCGCGATATGGTCCATGGTCGGTAAATTCCTTCATATCTGGCTTAGACATGTCTTCCTTAGTGATTTCTTTATGGTAAAGGACCCTAACATCATTTCCTGACAGGCCTAAACTCTTAACAAAGCCCCGGGCCGCATTAAGGGAAGCTCGCTCATAGACGATCAGCCCTATTTTTTTACCGGCTTCTTTTGTACCCAAACCCGCGATCCCCCGCACATCATCCCATCGGCCCAGACGGGCTAAGCCCACGATTGCCAGAGTTCGCAAAGTCGATGCGGTGTTACTATGCGCAATGGAAGAAACCACTTCCTCCAACCCTGGATCCCATTGCGCATTCCCCCCCAAATCAGCATTAAATATCAGCAGCATAGAGAATATTTTTAACTTTTCTGAATACCTGTCAGACCTTAATATGGATTCAAATTTAGGAAGATTCTCTTTTCTGGAAAGTTGCGTTGTCGGGGTCAAATAAAAAAGCGACTTAAAAATCTCAGACATAAGACGCTCTTTAAGGACCATTGGTATATTCGGGTCCTGGATAAATTCAAAGAAATAATCGACCTTCTTAAGTTCGGATATGGTGGTCATTGATGAACGATGTGCCCAGCTCTCATATTGGGACACATTCATCATCATTTTGGTGAATACTTCCTTGGCCGCCGCTATTTTTGATGTCTCTGGCACATCATTATTGTTGTATATTTTTCTGAATGTCTCTAGAGCTTCTTTATACTCTTGTTCCGTGCTTGTCATCATCGCCGCATCGGGAAAATAAATTAAAGTAGTGCTGCCGTCCATATATTCAATGACATGCAGCACGGAATTCTTTCGCGCCATGCCTTTAATTCCTGATGGAGTATGCTTATCATCCACCACCGTGCGAGGAATAGTGCCGGACGGATGGTACACAGTAAGGACCGTTTGTTGTGGATCGGGCCATTTCTCAAATTGATTATTGACTTCTCCTGCCCCTTGATACAACCGTGGAGGATCTTTGACGGTAGCAATCTTTTTTACGAAGTCCAGCACTTGATCTGAAGTCAGGTTCATTGATTTTATACCGGAAATGACCTGATCTTGGATCACTCCTGCCACCGTCGTCATCGCCCAATTTAATTCTTCTTTTGCCCTCCTCTTCAATTCTTTACTCACCACTGATAGCGGCGGAAGCCCGCGCAGCTCTCTTTTAATCTCTGATAATTCACCATTTAATTGCAATTTCTTGGCAGGGTTAATATTTAATATTGAATTTAAGGCTTCCACCTGTACAACAAATTTCATTAAAGATCGCTTGTCGCTCTTTGGGATAGCACGTAATGCATTTATATAATCCGTATACCCATAATACGTAAGAAGTCTCTCTATCTTATTTTTAACCCCGTCCTTCTTTTTAATCCCGCCAGATTTTTTAATGGTAACTAAATTTGCAGTCATAAGACCCTTGCCTTCTTCCGGGATTTCAGATTCAGGCCTCTCCAACACTACCATCGCCGCGTTTTTCTGAAATAAAATACGTCTTTTTTGCTCCATATTACTATCATCCACTTTACTCACCGCTTCATAGACAGGTTTTAGCTTTTCAAGCAAAGCTTTTCTCGCCTGCAGTGTTGAAACATCAAATCTAAACGTAGCACTGTGTGGCTTATTGACGATCTTCCATGAATCTCTGTATATAAATTTATTCAACATAAAACTTATTTTGCTCGTTATGCCACGATTATAAACCCCAACATCTTGGGCCCCCATTGCATCCAATCGTGCCTTTAAGCTGGGCATCAGCCTTGGGCCATATTTTTTTGTTTCCTGAACAAGTAAAGGAGAATCTAAAGAAATATATTTTATGTTATAGAATCTCTGGTCCTTATCCCAATTAACAAGTAAATTGTAAATGACCTTTACCACATCTTCCATAATGAGCGGATATGCATTCCTCTGTTGACTTGCCAATCCCTTCAAATTTAAAATAATATGCATTCCTAAAGAATTATTTTTATCCCGAGTGACCACGGCATAACGGCCAACCTTTGTTTCACTAAAATTTCTGCTTATAAAATCAGATTCATAATTTAAATACATATAAGTAAAAATCAATGTAGCTATAATATCTGCCTGCTTGGCGGCACTGTCCCCAATGACAAAACTCGACAAGACGGCCACAACTGTTGTAGATAAAAAAATTGCTGACGTACCAACCCCTGAAGCAACGGCACATGCCACCAATCTGGTTGGATAAGACTTTGCCCAGGCACGCATCTTCCACTTCAACGAGACAGTTTTGTTTTCTTGATTGTCATTAGTCATCGCCGCGTTGACCGACCTGTTCGAAGATTCTAAATTCACCATAGCGCTATCCATATCACCGCTTATCATGGCATTGTTGATCTCTTGCGCTCCTTTAAAATCCTGGGGGCTATTGCGTAAAGCTATCTCACTTTTGATATCTTGCAAATTAGCTGACAAGTGTGATACATACCCGCCAGAAAAATACTTCCTGGGGATTATTTCCTGCGTGATGGGGTCTTGCTCTTCCTTAATATAGTTGAACACGCCTTTCTTGAATGCCCTCAAGTATTGCTGATAGATCTTTCCATTCGCGCTCTCATCTTGCTGGTTAATGCCTTTGACCTTGGCTTGGTCCACATATATCTTGCCCAGCAAACTTGTCCTTAGCGCCTTCTTATACCAAGTTGCCAAGATCAGGGCCTCATTGATCTGGCGCAACTTGGCAAAATTCTTGCCTTCGTTGACTTCTTTTTCAAGAGCGGGTAAAACAATTTCACGAACGATATTAGCCCCTATTAAGGCGGTTTCGTTACGGGTAGCCAAAGGCAACCCGGAGCTGTGCTTTTGCATCGACAAGTAATCCTGCTCCAGCATGACCTTCATCTTGCTGTGCACGATCAGCACGGTATTCTCATGTTCGTAAACAGTGGCTTCACTGGGGATGATCCATACTTTATTAAATGTGTTGATAGGAATATTGGTGGTGCCGTATTTCTTGGCAGCTTGCTCATACACCCTCTTCCAAAACTTCCGGCCGAATTCATCTTCAGGATAGATCAAGGAAGCAGTGATTTGCTTGAGCATATAATCCTGGCCCAGCAGGTCACGGCCCATTTCCGTCATGGCAAAATCCGAAGGGATGATCCTCTGCTTTTCATAGGGGGAAAGATTCACCCACAGGTCTTTTTCGGGAATGGTCAAACAGGTCAGGAAATATTTAATGATCTTGTTATATTCCTCTTTCTTTTGCCCGACAGCTAATGGCAGGTCCCCTTTTTGGACAAGAAAGTCAAATTGCAAAGGATTTTCAGGATGGATGACAATACCCTTGAGAATAGGCGGCATGAATTCCGGACTTAAGGCCACACGGACACCAGGTTTGGGCAGGACCAAGGCCTCCTGGGCATGCAAAGGCGCTACCATCGTTGCCGTAAAGGCAGCGATAATTAAGGCATTTATATATGAACGGAACATGGGGTCCCTCATATATAAAGTATGCAATGGATTTAGGTGAAAAACAAGGCCTGGAGGGCACTTTTGAGAAAGCGCTTTCTCAATGCAGATTTTTAGCGGGGACCTTCACAACTTTTCCATCTTTCCAAATAATCAATGGCTGACCTCGCAATTTACGTTCAGCAATGACATTCTTGACAGCACGACGCATGGCTTTAACAGCTTGGGCCAACATTACAGAATCATTTTTGCCATTTTTCATCATTATTCTCCGGTAAACGAACTATAGTACTCTTTGTTGATAATTTTAACACGTCCTTGATCTTGTTGGGCAATTTCTTCCGGTTTTCCGCTGGCGTTATCAAATAAAAGCCAGGAATTACATAAAGGTCTATAAAGCTTTAAGAAATTTTCTCTACTGCGTTGAAATCTGCGTTTAACATCTTCAAACGGAACGTCATGCCCGCCATCCTTAACGCGTTGTTTGATCCGCTCCCGGGCTAATTTAACATCCGGTATCCATAAAAAGAAGATCGTTACTGAATATCCACGACGTCTTACATCACTAATAAGGGAAACATACGAGCGTCCCGCTAAGGTTGACTCAAATGCAAAATCAGATTTTTGATGGATAAATTCCCTAACTTGTCCAAGCAATAATTTGCCCGCCTTGATGCTCATATTTGACGGAGAAAATGGTGATAGTCCCGCAGCAATTAGGTCCGCATTCACAAAATTTGAACATTTTGCATAATGCGGCAAGAATTCTTTGGCAAATGTGGTCTTACCAGCCCCGTTAGGGCCGGCAATGATATAAAGCTTAGGCATGTGAATAGTTTAACATTACTGACGGACCGAAACAAGCAGGCTTCTCTATTCTTCCCACGCGATGTCTTCCGCGGATGTGGCCGCGGCCGTTTGGGTTTCCATCGGCCTGTCAGAGGACACGGCTGGCTGCGGCTCCTCGGCATTATTTTGCCTCTTGGGCATAAAATGAACGGCATTCGCCGTGATCCGCACGCGGCTCTGGGCCTTGCCGTCCTTCTCCCAGCGGTCTTGGCGCAAACGGCCTTCCACAATAATACCGCTTCCTTTGGTCAAATATTTGGAACAGTTTTCCGCAGCAAGCCCCCAGACTTCAACGTCAAAATAGGAAACTTCGGTCACTTTCTCGCCGTTCTTGGTGTACACGCGATTGTTGGCGATGGAGAGACTGCATACTGATTTTCCCGAAGGAATATATTTCATTTCCGGGTCCCGCGTCAAATTACCCATAATATTCACGCTGTTTAAGCTCATAAATTTTTCCTTTCTTGAAATTAGTGAATGTTCTTTTGCCCTTGTTTTGGTAAAAAATTTTGTTTTGAAATGACCTTCGTGCCAGTCTGTTGTTCAATGTCTTTCCATGTTCTTCCGGCAACCGCCCCTCCATCTTTGGCATCTTTTTGCAAATGAAAAACCCCCTGCGAATCTCTGTCTTGAGTGATCCTGGTAGTTGCCGCCTCGCCTAACATGGTGATGATCAGTTCCAAGTCCGTCATATGGTCCCGTAAATTCTGCCTCTTAAGGGCTTTGTGTTTCTTATAATCATCCACCTTCATGTCAAACGCGCCCTGCATGATCTCATTGGTAAGGATTGCGTAATCCTGATCTGTGCCGGCACCCCGGCCATCCCATTCATCCGTTAATTTCTGGCGCACAGCAATACCGCGCAGACGTTTTTCTATCCAATCTTTGGGATAGCCTTTTTTCTCATACAGGGCCTTGGTCCTTTGCATACCAAGTTCCGGATTCTCAATTTCATCCAAACGTTCCTTGGCAACTCTCGCAAGCCACTGCTTAAATGGCTCAGCTTTCTTAGATGGAATTGATTGAATAATGCGGAACACCCCTTCAGCATTAGCACAATCTGTCTGATAATATTTACCATCCGAAGACTTCAATTTGAGTTGTCGACAAATTGTCGACAACTCAATTCCTGCTTCATCCTTTTCCCTAACCTTCATTTTATACCAATAATCACGCGGATTGTCACTGTCTGTCAATACCGCAACAACGTCAATGACAGAAAACCACCATTCACCGGAAACAAAAATCTTACGTACCTGTCGGCCTTTAAAAACAGCTATTTTGGTCATTTCTTCTGATTTCATAAGAGCATCTCCGATTTTATCCACACTTTTTTACCTGTTTTTGCTTCCAATTTCAGTCGGTTACATTTTGTAACCAACTCACTCATCAAAATCCGGGATTACCGTTACCACCACACCCTGTATCTGAAAATCTTTGGTCAGGACAATAGACTGGTGCTGTTTGTTTTTTGATCTTGGGGCTAGAACAAATGTTTCAGCGCCTATGCGGAATTCTTTAATGGTGGCTTCATCATCAATGAGGGCCACCACCGTGTCCCCGTTTTGAGCAGTTGTCTGCTGGCGCACTAAAACCAAGTCGCCATCATTAATGCCCTTCTGGTCCATCGAATCACCACGGGCCTTGAGCAAAAAATACCGGTACGGCGGCCGGGCCAGCTTTGTACTGACCGAGATCATCCCCTGGATGTTCTCTTCTGCTAACATCGGCGTCCCACAAGCAACCATCCCTATTAAAGGAACATCAATTGTCTGGGCCCGCGTGGTATCTTCCGCTAAATTCCTGGTAAATTGCAAGCCCCCATCCACTTTACGGCGCAATATGCCTTTTTTGATCAACTTATTGACAATTAAAGAAGCTGAGCGGGGAGAACGATAGCCAAGGGAACTCATCAGTTCACGCATGGTAGGAATGCGGCCAACGTGCATGAGGGAATTACGGATTTCACGAATTGCTTCTGATTCTTTACCGGTTATTCTTTCTGCGGACATTTTATTTCACCTGTTTGTATACAGTATTATACAAGACAGATACTTTGTCAATAATTTTTTATTGACGCTTTAGGGAAAAATATTTTCGCGTGAGGACTTCGTCTTTTTGGATCTGTTTGACCAATTCCTGCGGGCTGGAGAATTTCTTTTCGCTGCGGACCTTCTTTAAAAATTGCACTTCTAAACGTTTGCCATAAAGATTCTTTGAAAAATCAAGGACATGGACTTCCAGATGCAGTTGGGAAACCTGTTTTTCAAACGAAGGTCTTGTACCGATATTGGCCATGGCGGGATATTCTTTTTTCCCTACCCAAACTTTAACGACGTACACACCTTGCGGCGGCAAAATGTCCGCTTCATAAGCAATATTGGCTGTGGGGAAACCCAAACCTTTGCCGCGCTTGGCACCCTTGACAACAGCTCCGGAAACAGACACCGGCCTTCCCAAAAGCCGTGCCGCCTCCTTCAATTTTCCTGTCCCTATCAATTGGCGGATACGGGTCGAGCTGATAACTTCCCGTCCCTGTTTAAGCGCGGACACAGGATGCATTTCATACCCGCATTCCAAGGCCAACTTTTGAAATAAAGCAATGTCCCCGCTTCTGTCCTTACCGAAATGGAAATCTTGGCCGACAAACACGGCCTTGACCCCTAATTTTTTGACCAAAATGTCCTGGATGAATTTTTGCGGCTGGATCTTGGCGAAAGAACGGTTAAATGGCACCACCAAACAAGCGGCAACACCCAAACTTTCAAGCAGGCGAAACCGGTCTTCAAGAGAAGTTAAATACCCCAATTTCAGATCAGGACGAAGGACATGGGCCGGATGAGGGAAAAAAGTGATGACAATGGGCTTAGCACTAAGCCTGCGGGCGGCGCTCAGCATCTTTTTGATCAGATACTGATGCCCGCGATGCACCCCGTCAAAAATACCGATGGCCGCACAGGTCTTTTTCAAATACAGTTTAGAATTTCCAACTAAGGATATGACCTTCATTCAAATTTTCCATTGTCACGGCGTCAGCGATATCAAAAGGCCCCACCTTGGTGCGTTCGATCTGGGAAATACACGCGCCGCAGCCTAAAACCTCACCGACATCCTCAGCCAATTGGCGCACATATGTCCCTTTGGAACAGCTCATCAAAAATTCCACATCCGGCATCCGGCATTTCAAAATGCGTAACTCATCAATGCGTACCTTGCGGGCGGTGCGCTCGACTTCTATACCTTGACGGGCAATTTTGTACAAACGCTCGCCTTTATACTTGACCGCGGAAACCATCGGCGGCTTTTGCTCGATGTCCCCGGTAAATTGCACAAAAACTTTCCTGACCGCTTCCTCATCAATACCCTCATAAGGCCTTTCCTGCAAGGTCTTACCCATGATATCCGCGGTCGTAGTTTTAAGGCCCAAACGCAAGGTCGCCCGGTACGTTTTATCAAAAGCTACAAATTTATCGGAAAGCTTTGTCGCTTTGCCCACCAAAACAACCAAAACCCCGGTTGCCATGGGATCCAAGGTCCCCGCATGGCCCACCTGGCGCATTTTAAATGTACGGCGGACAAAGCCCACCACGTCGTGAGAGGTGATGCCCGCGGGTTTATTGACGAGCACTATCCCTTGAAAAGAATTTTGTACAGCGGCTTGGAATTTCATAATTGTTGATGGATGGCCCGGCAGATCGTTTTTTGCGCCTGGGCCAACGGTTCATAAACTTTACAGCCGGCGGCTTTTTTATGCCCGCCCCCGTCGAATCGCTGGGCCAAACTGGCCACATCAAAGCTGTTCTGACTGCGCAAATTGACCCGTATTTCTTTAGGACCTAATTCAGTCAAGATCGCCACCACCTCAATGCCTTCGATCGAACGTAAAAAGGTGAATAGCTTATCTTTGAGGTCAAAGCTTTTTGAAAAACGCTCTGCCACTCTTTTAGGCAAGGACACGCAAAAAAGCCTGTTACCGTCAAGCAATTGGGCATTATGGATGACATCTGTAAACATCTTCATGTCCGCCACCGGGATGCCCACATAAAGACGGTCATACATACGGGCCGCGGAGAATTTAAAAGCCATTAATTCTTCAACCACCGCGTGGCTGTGCGCCGAGGTGTTCTCATAACGGAACGACCCTGTGTCTGTCATGATGCCCGCGTAAAGAAGCATGGCTATATTTTTATTAAGGGGATGCTTGGCTTCTTTTAATAGGTCAAAGATCATCTCACAGGTGGAAGATGCTTTTGATTGGACCACATTGATGTTTCCGAACTTATCATTGGTCACATGATGGTCGATGTTGATCAAAGGTTTGCCCTTTTGAATAAATTTCACCACCTCGCCCGCGCGCTTCAAGTCACCGCAGTCGAGCACGATGGCCGCTTCATGATCCACTTTTTTGACATCACCGGCTTTTTTCAAAATAGAAGTCCCTGGCAAAAATTTAAGCCAATCCGGGCAGGCATTTTCATTAAGCACATGGACCTGTTTGCCCTTGGATTCCAAAAACATCGCCATCACCAGCGCGGAACACAGGGCGTCAGCATCAGGGTTATGGTGTGTTGTCACCAGGAATTTCCGGTAGCGGCGGATGATATCTAAGACACTCTTATAATGTTTCATAAACCCTTTCCTAAAACAAAACTGTCATTCCCGCGAAAGAGGGAATCCAGATACTCAATACTTTAGTTCTCTGGCGCTACTTTCAATTTCTTGATCTCTTCCAAAACTTTATCAACATCAGCGGCATGCTTGATGCCCTTGTCATAAATGAACTGGAACTCCGGCGTATAACGCAAGGGCACCCGCTGGCTGATCAGCTTGCGGATATAGCCGCGGCAGCTGTCAAACCCGTCTTTTGCCGCCTTGATCTTCTCCGGTGTATCGGCAAGCACGCTAAACTTGACCCTGGCATGTTGAAGATCTTTGCTGACATCAACATTGAGGATGGTCACAAAAGAAATGCGCGGATCGCGCACCTCGCCTAACAAAATGATATTCGCCAGTTCCCGTTTAATAGATGAATTGACCTTTTCAATCCGCATTTCTTCTGCTCCTTGTCATTCCCGCGAAAGCGGGAATCCATTTTATCCCTAACAGCCTTGGAAACGAATTTTTTCGGCTGCGGTCGGCTTTTTCCGCCAGCCTTTTCTAATATCTCAGAAAAATACACCATTGGGCACAGGTTTTTCTGATCGGTGACGAAGGCTGGCGGGCCTCCAGCAGCACTCAAAAATTGTTTCCAAGTCTGTTTTACGAATAATTCCTCGCCACCCGATGATACGCTCCCCATGATTCTAAATATTTAATCGCTTCCTTCGATTTTGGCTCTTTTAGGAGCTTATTAAAGTCTTTAAGATACCTCTGCGGCTTGATTGTATCAAGCACTTTAATTTTTATGGCGGATTTTAAGAGTTTCAAAGTTTTGGCCTCGATCTTGAAACCCAGCCGCGCTTTAAAACGGGCGAGGCGCAAAATACGGGTCGGATCATCCAGAAAACTTTTGTCGTGCAGGACACGCAGACTTTTCTTGTTCAAATCAGCCTTTCCTTTAAAAGGATCCACGAGCTTCCCCCACGTCTTGGGATTGATCGCGATGGCCATGGCATTGACCGTGAAATCCCGGCGGAAAAGATCATCCTTGATCGTTGACGGCTCAACCGCCGGATAGGCGCCGCCGCGCGTGTAGCTTTCTTTACGGGCAGTGGCAAAATCAACCAGGGTCCCATCAGGCAAACGCACAGTAGCTGTCTTAAAAGCAGGATACCGCGTCACCACCGCGCCGGGATGCAAAGCCGCAAAACGATCCGCCAAGCGCATAGCGTTACCTTCAATAGTAATGTCCAAGTCAAGGCCAGAGAGCCCTAGCATCAAGTCCCTCACCGGTCCGCCCGCCAAATAAGCCTCAACACCCTTAACCTGGGCCAAAACTCCAATTTCCCGTACCAAGGTCAAAGATTTCGGATTTAAATAAGATAATAAGTTTTTCATTTCCTTGGATGAAATTCTTTATGCACCTTCTTTAAACGCTCCTTGTCCACATGCGTGTATATCTGGGTGGTGGAAATGTCCGCGTGCCCCAGCATTTCCTGGACAGAACGCAGGTCTGCCCCGTGTTCCAATAAATGAGTTGCAAAAGTATGGCGCAGGGTGTGCGGCTTGATCGTCTTTTTAATATTCGCGCGACGGGCGTAAAGCTTGATCACCGCCCACAAACTCTGACGGCTGATCTTTTTGCCCAAACGGCTTAAAAACAAGACATCATTGGTCTGGCTTTTCAGTAATTGGGGACGGGCTTTGAGCAAATATTTCTGCACAGCCTCACGGGCCTTCTTGCCCAAAGGGATGATCCTCTCCTTACTCCCCTTGCCCACGGCCCGCACAAAACCCACGTCATGATCAATACTGCCGGTCTTCAAATCCGCTAACTCCGAGACCCGTAAGCCGCTGGCATAAAAAATTTCCAATATCGCCGCATCCCTGATCTGTTGGGGCTTTCTGCCCGAGGCTGCTGCGATCATCGCCTCGATCTCTCCTAAAGTCAATACAGAAGGGACCCTTTGCCATAATTTCGGCGTATCCACCAGGGTCGTGGGGTCTTCCTTACTCAAATTTTCCCGCACTAAAAAACGATGGAACATTTTGATCGCCGCCAAGTTCCGGCCGATGGTCGTGGCGGACATATCATGTTTTTTCAGGTCAAACATGAAATCAGAAACATGCTCACGTTTGACCGGGGCAGCGGCTTTGATGCCTTTTTGGGAAAGATAATCGATGTATTTGTCAAGATCGCGCCGGTAAGCCATCAAAGTATTCTTGGCCAGCCCACGCTCGACGGAAAGGTAATTCATGAACTCGTCGATAAGATCTTTCATCTAATACTTTTTACAAAATGGCCCTGGATCTTGTCGGCGCGTAAATGGTCCCGCATAAACCGGTCAAACTCGATCAGATCGCTCCGGATGCGTGATACATTACGCGCTTGCCATGAATCATCCAAGGAAGACCTGTAATAATCCAAAAAACCTGCCAGTTTGACCAAATTCGCCTGGGTGGGAGCATCCACCAAATTCTCCATCTGGGTAATATGATTGGTCACCTGGGTAATAATATAGTGTATATACCGCGCCGTGCTTTTATCATCAATGGCCGTCCACATGTCCGCATACCAGGCCTTGATCAGGGCATAATTCTCTTTATAATTGAACTCCGGGTTAAGTGCCGGTTCCGGATATTCTTCAGGTTCAAGAACAGGCACAAAACTTTGGTCTTCCTGTCCCTGCTTTTTCTTACGGGTGAATTTCTGGCGTAAAGAATCGCATGAACTTAAAGTCAGGCTCAAGACCAACAGCCCCGCAATAGCAAGAACAGCCTTCTTATGCGAATTCAAATTATTCATGCACCATCCTCTCGAAGTCTTTTTGATTTAGTATTTTAACACCCAATTTTTGGGCCTGTGCGAGCTTGGAACCCGGATTTTCACCAACCACCAGGTAATCCAGGCTTTTGCTGACCGAGGCAATCACCTTGCCGCCCTGGTCTTCTACCCGCTGCCCTGCCTGCTCGCGCGTGATCCCGGACAACTCACCGGTAAATACGAATTTCTTGGCCTTAAGGCGATTGCCTGATACCTGCTTTTGAGGCTCTGATAAATTCAGGCCCGCGTCCCTGAATCTTGCCAATAACTTTTTGACCTGGGGCTGTTTGAAATACTCAACCACTGACTCAGCCATCACCGGCCCCACCTCATCAATGGCCTGCAGCTCTTCAACCGAAGCATTTATAATAGCATCCAAAGACCCAAAATGCCCAGCTAAATTTACAGCTGCTTTAATGCCAATACCGGAGATCCCAAGGCCGAATAAAAACTTGGATAGGGGCTTGGATCGACTGGCGACGATACCTTTTAACAAATTATCCGCCTTCTTCTCCGCGAACAGCTCCAAGTCCAATAATTGCTCCTTCTTTAAAAAATAAATATCCGCCAGATCGCTGACCACCCCTTTAGCCAAAAGCTGGTCAACAACAGCCGTGCCTAACCCTTCAATGTCCATGGCGCCGCGCCCGGCAAAATGGACCAAAAGCCGCTCTAATTGCTTGGGGCAAGAGGGATTCATACAGCGATAAGCCACGTCCTCTTCTTTTTCTTTTTGGATCTTTCCGTTACACGACGGGCAAACCTTAGGGATGACAAAACTGCCCTTGGAATGTTTCTCAAGCACCTTAACGATTTTAGGGATGACATCTCCGGCGCGTTCCAAGAGTACCCGGTCACCGGCATTGACACCCAAACGTTTGATCTCATCAAAATTATGCAAGGTGGCCCTTGAGATCATGACCCCGGCACAAGGCACGGGTTCTAATTCCGCGACTGGTGTTAAAACCCCGGTGCGCCCCACCTGCACAATGATCTCTTTGACCACGGTCGTGGCCTGAGAAGCCGGGAACTTGAAAGCCACGGCCCAGCGGGGGCTTTTGAGTGTTGCGCCTAACTGTTCCTGCTGTTTGAGATCATTGACTTTAACAACGACACCATCAACTTCATAAGCCAAAGAACCGCGCATCTCTTGGAACTTCCCGCAAAGCTCAATGACTTCATCAATGTTGCGGCAGGTCCGGCTCTCGGAATTGACCGGCAATTTGTAGGTCTGGCACTGTTTCAAAAAATTGTCCTGGGTCTTGTAAGAGGCGCCTTCCACCCGGCCGAAGGAGTGCACCAAAAACCGCAGTTTACGTTTTTGGGCCAGGCTTGTGTCCAAAAGCTTCAAAGCACCCGCTGCCGCGTTGCGCGGATTGGCAAACAATTCCTTGCCTTCTTTTTTACGCTCATCGTTCATGGCCTCAAAATCAGCTTTGTCCGTATACACTTCTCCTCTGACCTCTAAAACCCCCGGCACGCTCCCTTTTAATTCCAAAGGCAGGGAATGGATGGCTTTAGCGTTATGGGTGATATTTTCACCGGTTTCCCCGTCGCCGCGCGTGGCAGCCAGCTTCAGCATGCCCTTTTCATAGGTCAAGGCGCAGCTGACACCGTCTATTTTCAACTCCACCATGTATTGATAATCTTGGGGCTTTAATCCTTTGGCCACACGGGCATCCCACAAACGTAACTCGTCGATCGAGTAGGTATTATCAAGCGACATCATCTTGACACTGTGTTTGACCGTGGGAAGCTTGCCTTCGATCTTGGCCCCTACCCGCTGGGTCGGTGAAGAGACAGGCTTAAGGTCAGGGAATTCCTTTTCCAAATCGATGAGCTTTTGCAGCAGGCGGTCATATTCCTCATCGGAAATGAGAGGGTCATTGAGCACATAATACTGGCGATTATGCTTCTCAATGGCTTTAGTTAAGGTCTGTATCTCTTTTTTAACTTGGGATTGATTCATACGACTGAAAATTCCTTAAACTCTCCCCTATCCTCCAACCACTCAACACGCTGGTCCCGGATAAAACTGCCAAATTGTCCTTTTAATCTGGATAGAAGTTCTGCAATTTTCTCGCGGGGGCCTTCAGCAACAGCTTCCACACTGCCGTCGGATAAATTTTTGACCCATCCTGTCAGCGATAATGCTTTAGCAAAGGAAAAGCAAGTGTAGCGGAAACCGACACCCTGAACGGTGCCAAAGAAATGGATATGGGCTCGAACCATTGGCGGGACTCCTTCAGAGCTCCTCCGAAGCCGGCCGCTGCTCGCTCGGACCAGTGGCGCTCGCAGTCGGCTTCGAATCCGACATGGATCCAATCTAAAAATCGGGAAGGCGGGATTCGAACCCACGACCTCTTCGTCCCGAACGAAGCGCGCTAGCCAACTGCGCTACTTCCCGAAAGCTGCCTAAATCTTAATAAGGGCGCTATTTTAACAGGCTGGGAGCTTGAGGTCAACAACCATGCGAGGGTTACTAAAATTCTTTAAGACGAAACATTTTTGTCTTTTGATTGAAGGCAATTTCCTGAAAGAGATCAAAGAAGCCGTCTCTCCCCAAAAACCCTATACCTTTAGTATTCAGCTTGGTAGAAAACCCCGCATGGCACTCAAAGATCCAAGGTTCATCTTTGATAATCGCTTCCACCTTCACATCATGGAAATACAATATCTCTTTGCCACCAATTCCATAGGTGGCCACATCCTTGCCTCCAAAAACATCCAGGCCTGCAAGCTCTCCTAAATTGGCTGGAAAGACACAGAAATCTGCGCCAGAATCAACAACGCAATCAAAATCAAAACGCTCATAATTCTTATAAAACAAAGATATTTTTAAAATGGGAGCGTGGATTATTTTTGGGGGAGCGTTACCCTGGGCCCGTATTTGAATCTTTTTATATGGAATGGTAACGTAACTCAAAAGGCAATGGCCACCCATGAGCCATCAGGGACTTTAACCAAATGTGGACGGGCCTCACCTTTTTTCCGGGCCTGGTTCAAAACAGCTTTAGGACTACTGGCGACACTAACAACGTACGTGTCATCTTGTGATAGGGCCACCCAACGGCCTGGGTATGGTTTAATTAACTGATTAACAGACATTGCTCTAGGTTGTTTAAGTCTCGATTTCATATTTTTAATATACTCCTACGCCTTATTCTGGTCAAGGATCAATGTCCAATTTTTACCCAAAAGAATTTATATAGTTATGTGAAAGCCTGAACCCACTGTCTTCTTAATCGTAATCATTCCATCTTTACGCGTACTCAATACATACCGTCTATCAGGTCCCCCATTCCAAATAATACCTGAAGCATGCCCACCGTAATCGTGCTCCTGCGTATCATGGACTATTTCTTTGTCTGATATCAATATAATTTGTGGGTGGCAATGATCAAAGACTTCAGCACAGTAACCAGTTGTTCTTCCATGATGGGAAGCTATGAAAATTTTTGTTTTAGCCAAATATGCGCAAAACAATGGATTTTTGAGTAATTCAAGCCATCCCGCAGTTTCAAGGTCCCCCGTGAAGGCTACTCCCATACCATCATAAAACACAAACGATACCAGACTTAAATTGTTTGTGTCTGTAAAGGTTGGGTATGGATTACAAAAAGTCTGAAAATCAATATTGGGGAATAACGGAGGGTTAGCTATCGTATGAATATAGTCACTATGTATACCAACGGCCGACGACATAGCAGTTGTTAAAGGACCACCATCAAATTTTAGGAGCATTAGTTGTTGCGCTGTTAATGTTTGGTTGCGGAAAAATCGTGTTACAGGAAATCGAGCAAGAACATTTGGAAGATCACTTACGTGGTCCTGATCAAAATTCTGAATAATGAGATGATCGATTTTAGTACAGCCAATAGCCGATAGCCAAGATGACGGACAAAATTTTGTTTCTTGATTATCCCCGCAATCAAATAACATTATATTGCCATTATCAGCAATGAGCAGGCCACAAAAGCCATGAGCAACGTCAAAAATGCGGATTTCCATTTTGTCCTCTTCAAATCCCTATCGTATAATTTCAATTTATAAGATGTCCAAGGTGTTCTTTAATTATAAACTTTGCAGATTGCTTTCCTTTATCTTTTAATAACTGCAATGCTTTCCCCTCTACCGGATTAAAATCAGTCTTATACCGATTTACAAGAGCTAACTCTTCTTCCCCCCAACCCAACTGCAAATCTGGATGTGTACTGTCCATTTTAATCGTGCCTAAATAAGGAATTTCCTTGTTTTTATATAAAATAAACATCTTATTGTAGATTAAAGATTTGATCCGACGTGTTGCGGTTGCATACGATCCTTTTAAACCACCCAAAATAGATTTAGCTAAATCCTTTTCTTCCACATAATCCGAAGAGGAAGCATCGCTAACAATAAGCGTCTCGCAACTCTGGTTAAGAATGGAAATCTTCTCATCCTTGTCTGGCATTAAGGCGTTAGCTCCTAAGCAATCATACGCACCTCCATCGGTTAGATATACATACTGATCATTTGGTAATTTTAATCTCTTAGGTAAGAAGATTAACGGATATGAAGCAGAATAGGCAACAGCCTGACTTAAAGATAAACTGGGTAAGGCATGGCCACCTGTTTTATATGAGCCGCAAATTTCTCTGCTAAATTTAAAATTAGTTCCAGTCTTTAAATCTGCTGCATTTAAAATTAAAGTCGGTCGATCTGGGATTTCTGCCAGCTTGGTGCCATGAAAAATCATTTTATCTAAGACCGTGGCAAGCTCATCAGCATCAATGCCTCTATTAAAAATCAATGAACAATACTGTTTTAAATTCTTTAGTGGAGATTCCAACCCATCTTTAAGAATCAAATCAGTTTTCTGACAGAAAGTATCCCAATCTTTCGAATGAACAGCCCACAGGGCCCCAATAACTGCCCCACCAGATATTGCAGAAACTACATCAATTTTTTGGTCAATCTTTAACTCATGAAATGCTTCAAAGACACCATAATGAAAAGCTATCGCCCTACTGCCGCCACCGGAAAGTGCTAATCCAACACCTTGTTTATTCACCATAAATCATTCCTAGCTTGGAATGCTTTCAGTCTTAAAATCACCTGGAATAGCTTTAGTTATAAGCGACACCCCTCCATCAACATTTGTACAATGCACATGCTTGGCAGTACGGCTATACACGGCGAGGGCCTGATTATCTGGATGCCCATACTGATTGTCCACTCCCGCACTAATTAATACGGTATTAGGTTCTATTGAAAGTATTGACGCGGGATGAGTACCATTCTTTGATCCGTGGTGCGCAGCAGCCATAACATCAGATTTCAAGGATTTTCCAAAGAATGAATTTATCTTTTCCCATCTTCCATTCTCAGTATCACCTGTTATTAAATATGAGAATCCGCCCGTTCCTTTGCCGGTTAATTTAAGCACTATGCTACAGTTATTAGAAGAATCCATATCATCGATATGGGGAGAAAATAGCTCAAAGTCAAAATTAGATGAAAGACCCGTAAGTTGACGATGCGTTAAGCGATCTAATCTGACCGAAACCTGTTTTAAAGGATCTGCTGAATTACGCCTAGCCGACTCTTGCTCCCTTATTAATTTGAATACCGCTTTCGCCTCGTCGCTATTCTTATAATACATAGGATACATTACCCAATCAGGACGATACTTAAGCAAAACGATTGAAGTACCCACAATATCGCAATGATCGGAATCAAAACCCGTTAATATAAGACCCTTAACATTGTGCTCCTTCAATGATACGGCAAGGATTTCTTTTACATAAGCAACGGTATTGTTATCAGCGGGCGGAATACGGGAATCCACTATAATCGCTTCTTTATTGTGCCTTACGATAGTAAATGCACCTTGGCCAACATTGACCGTAATAATGTTCATACCCTATCCCTGTTAATATAAAGCTCCCGGTTAATATCTCTCTCTATGCTTAATACGGCATGCCTCGCGGATTTAAAAGCACGATCTTTATAACGCTCCAGAATTTCAGCGATAGGCAATCCTTCGTCGTTGGCAGCAGTAATTGAATATACCCACGCGCCGTCCTGATCACTTTCTATTACCAGCGCGTCCAGGCAGGTATTGCCAATGAGGTCTAATTTCCCTTTCCAATAAAAGACATTGGTCTTCTTTGACAACAAGGGCTTAAGATTTGGATGGAACTCTTCAAAAAACTCTTGATCCTTGGCGCGCTCTTCATTTATTTTGACTTTCACTTCTGCTCTAGCCTTGGTCTTAGCTATATCGGGAGCCGGTGTCGTAGTTTGCGGCCAAACGAGGGGCTCATCTGTAATGTGCACTTTAGAATCGGGGATTTCGTAAATGTTATCATCATTCCGACGCAGAAAATAATGCCTAATTACATACCTTTCTTTTGAGCCATGCTTTTTCTCAATGACCAACAAGGCATAATAGAAATCTGTATTATGCATATGGTGATTCACGGTTCTTTGGTATGTCGCTCTATCGCCCGAACTTAAAGTAGTTAGCCCATTCATGTGATGGGTGTGCCAACTTCCAAGATGTTCTATGGCAGGGTACTTCTCTTCCACCATCCTAAAGATTTTTGCTTGGTGTTCTCTGTCCGGGATAAAAATGGTTGCTGATCTGGTTACTTGCGAACCGGGCTCAATAATCCCTTGGACTTCAATTTTATATTTATTGCCCTTCTTTTGATATGCTCCAATAATCCTACCGCCGGTTTCATCAAGATCATATCGATCACATTCATCAAAGATCACGTTGAGCGCATTTTTAGAAATATAAACTTCAACATCTGGTTTCTTAAAATTAAACATCGCCTCCTCCTTTTGCCACACAGACGGCACAACTATCTTGCCGATCTAAAGTAAACCTTTGTAATTGAAAATGCTTCTTAAACGGATGTACCGGTCGATTGCCCCAAACTAAGTAATTTTCATCTATCAAATGTAAATATTTTGGTCGCTCCTTTAAGCGCCGGGCCACAGCATCTAGTACATACCTGGTATGAAACGAAGTAATGAAAGAAATGTCTACCACGAGGCCGGGAGAATCCTTTATTTCCGATACTTCCATTCCATAAATCTTCTCCCTCTCTTCATCAGAGACCAGGTCTATTTCTT
This sequence comes from Candidatus Omnitrophota bacterium, assembly GCA_013287965.1. Lineage (GTDB taxonomy): Bacteria > Omnitrophota > Gorgyraeia > Zapsychrales > Fredricksoniimonadaceae > JABDGZ01. The sequence goes on from JABDCU010000007.1 coordinate 20,394, forward strand.
TTATGCCCTCTCTATAGGTAGTCCTCTGTAAAAAGGACTCCAAGCACGCTAAGCAGCCCAAGCCAGGTCGGTAACTAAAGACCTCACCGCCAATGCCGCGGGTAAAAACTCTACCCACAACAAAGGGAATTTCATTCTTTACGCAAAGCTCATTGATTCTATAACGGGACGGCTCGTTATCAGTCGCCAGAACAACCACATCAGACGAACGGATTTCTTCTTCTATACCCGGGAAGTTCATTATGTCAGTATCAATCTTCTTAACGTTAACATTTGGGTTTCTGTCCTGCAAAATCTCCATCAATGCGTCAACCTTCTTGCTTCCTATAAATCGTCTTCCGCAAACATGCCTGATCACATTTTCAGGCCCAAGGGTATCGCGATCCAAAAGCGTAAAATTCCGTATGCCGGACATGACGAGCTGTAATGCTACGCTCCCGCCCCCTGATCCACAACCAGCCACTAGCACTTTAACCGGGGCTAAAAGCTGAATATCGAAAAGGGACTCTATTCTCTCAAATGTTTTGTCTTGTTTCATGTGACCCCTCTAACCATTGACCAGTCTTCCGCCATTTTGCATACTGTTTAAGCCAACCCCTCGCTAAGTCCAACGCGTGCGTGACGTCGTAGCTTTTAGCATTCCAAGTTGTTACTGACCCAAATATAGCTAATGATCCATCGTGCCAGCGATTAGGTGTATTAGGCAAGACACCTGCTGCATAAATCCGTGGAGCAGAGTTAGGATACCCATGAGGCAAGATGATACTGACCAGAATATTCTCTCCAGCGGCGGTCTCATGGAAATTAATCTCAAGCTCTTGTTGTTCATTAATGGTTAGCTTATAACTCTCTTTTCTATCTTTCAGCTTGTTTCGCTCTTCCGTTATTCTATCGGGAGAAATATCTGGCAAGAGAAATGAAACAGGGACAAGACATGCCTTAGGTTCGCCATTTCTCTCAATCACGAACACTTCCCCGTCCCTAGCAACTCGATCAAGCACCTCTCCAGGGGAACTTCTCAACTCCATCATTTTTAAAATCTTAAAGTCAATTTTCATAACCGTCCTTAATGTTTGATCTCGGCGCCTGGCCATTTACCTTGTCGCTTCCAAACTTCATATTTATTTAGCCATTTTGCTGCCCGCGCCATCACAAAAGAAATATTATGAATGCCGGGATTCCACATGGTAGGATGAAGATAACAAATATTCCCATTTTGATACTTATGGGGCGCGGCTGTTACAATCGGAGCATCGATAAACACCCGTGGCATTTCATTGGGATAGCCTGAGAACCTAACTGATAAAATATACATTTGATCTGCGGCCTGCAGGGCTGCCTTTAGATAAACTTGGCCATCAACGGTTGGATGAAGCTCTAAATGATGAAAATTTCTTTGGGCTTCTAAAAATTCTCTTTTAATGCGATTAATATCCATGCTACCCTCTTTTCAATATTCTCCGCCTAAATCTTCTTTCATTGTGATGGGTTTTTTCCCAGTAAGATCAGCGGTAGTTTGTCCCAATGCTCTAATTTCACCGTTTGGAAGGATTTGTATGGGCGTTTCTTCTTCGCTGTTCAATAAAGCCTGTAATTCTTGGATCGTTGGTTTTGCCATAATAACCTCCTGTTCATTGATACAATTGCACATACTATGACGATTGAATCGTTTTTTGTCAAGGATTTTTTTCTCAAACGAGCTTAGTCCAATTTAAAAGACCAAATTTTAACCCCCGCTCCGAGAAGGCTACAGTAGAAGACCTACACAAAATCTTCAAAAGTCTGCAAAGTTTGACCCTCCCCCAGTGTCAATCTAGTGTCAAACCACACACAGATCAGCACTAAATAGCAGTAATCAAGCATACACAAAAAAACCTTCTCATCGACGAGAAGGTATGTAATTTAATGAATTTGAATTAGTTATGAAATGTACTTAGGACACGTCCCGAACGAAGCGCGCTAGCCAACTGCGCTACTTCCCGAAAGCTGCCTAAATCTTAAAAATAAATCAAAAGCTACACAGGTATCAAAGATTCAAAAGGAATGTTCAATTTATCATGCAAATTGCGGATCATTTTTAAACTTAGATTCCGTTTTCTATGAAAAATTTCAGAAACCCTGTTGCCTCCCCCAAGAATACCGGCTATATCGGACTTTTCAAGCCCCATCTGCCCCATACGGAATTTGATGGCTTCGATTGGATCCGGAGGCAGCATAGAATAGTGTTTATTTTCATAAGCTTCAACCAGAGTAACAAGGATGTCGAGCACGTCCCCTTGCGCAGTACCCAATTTAGCGTCCCATAAACGGTCAATTAAATCCAAAGCTTTGTCATGATCCTCTTTTGAATAGATCGGTTGGATTTTAATTCTCATGATCATATCTCCTTTGCATCCACAAATTCCCATTTTGGGAAGTTTTTTTAGGATTCCTTGATCCCAAATCCAATTTCCGCTTCAGCCATGAGCTTGTCGCCTACCATCGCCTTAGCTTTGACAAAGCCGGCTCTAGGCAATAGTTTGACTGAAGTCACCTCGATGATCAGCTGATCGCCGGGCACCACCGGATGATGAAAACGCGCCTCGGTCTTGGCCAAATAATAGATCAGGCTCTTGCCCTGCAAACTCTTGCTGTAATAAAAATAAATACAGCCTGCCTGGGCCATGGCTTCGATGATCAAAACCCCGGGCATTACTTGGTTCTGGGGAAAATGCCCCAGGAAATAATGCTCATTGACCGACACATTCTTCACAGCCACCAGCTTCTCATTGGGCTTGCACTCCAGAACGCGGTCGATCATTAAAAAAGGGAAACGATGAGGAATAATTTTCTGGATGTCGGTAATTTCTAATCTCATAAGGTCTCCTTGTAGAGATACTTTGCTAAAATATCCGTTTCAATATTGACGCGATCCCCTGCTTTTTTAAAACCTAAAGTTGTGATCTTGAGCGTATAGGGTATCAAATAGACCTCAACATAACCTTTGCCCACCTTGCCGATGGTAAGGCTGATACCATCGATGCTGACTGAACCTTTAGGCACAAAATATTTATGGTTGGCACGACTTACGCTAAGACGCAGCGCCACCCAGTTCTTTTCTTTGGCAATGTGTTTAATGACCGCCACCTCATCCACATGCCCGGTCACAAAATGCCCTCCCAAACGGCTGCCTGCCTGTAAAGCCAGCTCCAAATTCACTTTATCCCCAACGCCCAAAGACCGCAAAGAGGTTTTCTCAATAGTCTCTTTCATCAGGTCAAAACCAACAACCCCGCCCTTTTTAGAAGATGCCGTCAGGCAAACACCGCTGACAGACACGCTGTCGCCTAAGTGGACTTTTTTAGCCAGCGGCCCCAGATCAATGCTAAAAACCAATAGGTTCTTTTTGGCCTCGATCTTCTTGATGGTGCCTATGTGTGCAATAATGCCTGTGAACATTATTTTCTAGGATACCCCTGTATTAAAATATCTTCGCCTATTTTATCAAAACTCATCTCTTTTAAGTGGACCATTTGCTTCAAAGTCTTGGATTTAAGCCCGCGCACGCTTACCAGGCCTTCACCCATGATCTTGGGCGCGGTATAGATCATCATTTTGTCGACCAGGCCCCGCCGCAAAGCTTCACCCACCACTGCCCCGCCGCCTTCAATAAGCACGCTGGTTATTTCTTTTTCACCCAAAAACTTTAAGACCCATTTTAAATCAATTTTGCCTTTGTATAAAGGGGCGGACTTGGCAGTAAACACAAAAATATCTTCAGGTCTCGTGCCCGCCAACAACTTAGAACGAGCAGGCATTTTGCCATGCGTATCTAAAATTATTTTCTTAATGCGTTTGGCCGGAAGCGTTCTTAACTGAGGGTCATCTTTGATCACCGTATTGATCCCAACCATAATGGCGTCAAAACCAAACCTCAAACGATGCGCGTAGTCCCGCGCGAAACTTGAGGTGATCCACTTGGATTCACCTGCCATGGTCGCAATTTTCCCGTCAAGCGTTTGGGCAATTTTAGCGGTCACAAAAGGACGGCCCGTGGTGATCCAGCAATTAAAAGCTTCATTCATATGCGTTAATTCATCAGCCAGCAACCCTTGTTCTACTTGAACACCCTGCTGTTTTAAAAACTTTAATGATTTACCATTATTAAGCTTATTGGGATCCAAGGCCCCGACGATCACCTTTTTGATCCCGGCCTTTACGATCTCCTGCGTGCATGGCGGCGTGCGCCCCGTATGGCCACACGGCTCTAAAGTAACATACAAATCACTGCCACGGGCCTTGACGCCTGCTTTTTTCAAAGCGTCAACTTCCGCATGATCGCCGCCGCAATAATGATGGTAGCCTTCAGCAATGATCTTGCCGTTCTTGACGATCACAGCACCCACCATGGGGTTAGGTGAAGTCCTGCCCCATCCCTGCAAGGCCAATTCCCAGGCGCGGTTCATATATTTAAAATCATTTTCCATTTTTAGCCCTGCGCAGCTGTTCAACGACTTCCATCGGCACGGTCCTTTTGCCGACATAGGTAAAGGATTTTGCCTTGCCGTGGGCATCAGAGCCGCCGGTGGCGATGAGATTGTTTTTCTTGGCAATGCGCTCATAAAATTCAGTGACGGTGTTCATGGAATTCGGATAATAGACTTCCAAACCCTTTAAACCAGCCTTGGCAAAACGGGGGATCAATTCATCCTTTTGGGTCAGCATCGGATGCGCCATCACCGCTACACCGCCGGAACTTCGGATCAGCTCAATGGCTTCAAAAGGTGTTTGCTTGTACTTATGGGCATAGCCCGGGCATCCGGGTCCGATATATTTTTCAAAGGCCGCCTTGAAATTAGGCACCCACCCTTTTTGCTGCAGCAGCGTCGCTAAATGCGCCCTGCCCACAGCCCTGGATTGTGTTAAAGCAGAGACTTCTTCAAATTCAATATTATTAACGCCCACCGCTTTAAGGTTCACTAACATTTGTTTCATGCGCTCCACGCGCGCGTCCAAAAGAACATTGATCTTCTCCAAAAGCGGGCCCTGCAGATGATCAACGAAATAACCCAAGATGTGGATGTCACAATTCTCAAATTCCGACGATAATTCAATGCCCGGCACCACTTCAAGGACATGGGGACGGGCGGCTTCTATGGTGGGGGCAACACCTTCGACAATATCATGGTCAGTGATGGCAATACAGGAAAGTCCGGCCTTAAGAGCATCGTCAACGACTTCCTGCGGGGACGAGGTGCTGTCGGAAAAATATGTATGGATGTGCAGGTCTGCGCTGGGAGCCATGAAAGGCCTTTGGGTCAATTTTGCGGCTCGACGATCTCTTTTTTGTGGATCTTATCAAGGATGCCGTTGACGAATTTACTGGATTCCAGGTCACCGTATTTTTTGGCTAATTCCACCGCTTCATTAATGGCCACTTTCGGGGGAATGTCTGTGGTGTGCTGTAATTCATAAAGTCCGATGCGCATGACATTGCGGTCAATGATGGCCATGCGTTTGATCTGCCAATTAGTGGCATAATCAGAGATCTTATTGTCGATGTCCGTGATAACGCCAACGACACCCTGACTCAAAAGATTGGCATAGGTGATGATCTCCTGGTCCTTGGTCTCTTCGGCATTCCAGTAAGATTCCACCACCGCTTCCATCGGACGCTTGGTGATATCAAACTGGTACAGGATCTTTAAGGCGTGTTCGCGTGCGAGCGTGCGGCGTCTCATATGTGCTTTAAAAGAGCTATCATCTCCAAAACAGCGCGGGCGCAGTCGCGGCCTTTATTGTCACTGCCTTTTCCCCCGGCGCGCGCCTGGGCCTGTGCCACGGTTTCCGTCGTCAAGACCCCCATGATCACGGGCTTGCCCGTCATAAGGCTGACTTGCATAATACCGCGGGCGCATTCATTGGCAACTATTTCAAAATGATAGGTTTCTCCCCGAATGACCGCGCCAAGGCAAATAACAGCATCAATATTTTTTCTTTTAGCAAGCTTCAGGGCAGCGACGGGAATTTCAAAGGAGCCGGGCACCCAGACAGTGGTGATCTGGCCTTGCTGCAAACCCTGGCGCTGCAATTCCGCCAAACAAGCCTTGAGCAATCCCTTAGTGATGTAATCATTGAAACTTGAGGCCACAATGGCGATGCGGGCTTTCATAGGACTAGAGGATGTGGCCTAATTTATCTTTTTTTGTTTTCAAATAACTCTCGTTGACGGGATTATGCGGGATCTTGATCGGCACCCGCTCAGTGACGGAAAGGCCATAGCCCTCAAGCCCCACGATTTTACGGGGATTATTGGTCAGTAAACGGATCTGCTTGACCCCTAAGTCCACCAGGATCTGCGCGCCGATGCCGTAGTCACGCAGGTCCGCGGCAAATCCCAGCGCCTGATTGGCTTCGACGGTATCCATGCCGTCATCCTGCAGATTATAGGCTTTAAGCTTATTGACCAAACCAATGCCGCGGCCTTCATGCTGGCGGATATAAAGCACTACACCTTGGCCTGCGTCATTGATGGTTTTCATCGCGGCTTTCAGCTGGCTGTTGCAGTCACAGCGCAATGACCCAAACACGTCCCCGGTCAAACATTCTGACTGGGCCCTCACCAAAACCGGCCGGGTGCCGTCAATTTTACCTTTGACCATGGCCACGTGAATGACATTGTCCACCAAAGACTCATAAGCCACCATCTTGAACTCACCATATTCCGTCGGCAACACCGCTTCTTCAACACGCTGGACCAATTTTTCAGTCTTGCGGCGATGCTCGATCAAGCTGTCAATGGTGCAAATTTTTAATTTATGTTTTTGGGCAAATTTGATCAAATCCTGCGTACGGGCCATGGTGCCGTCATCATTCATGATCTCACAGATAACACCGGCCGGATAAAGCTCAGCCAGGCGCATCAGGTCAACAGAAGCCTCGGTATGGCCGGCACGCACCAAAACCCCTCCCCGACGGGCACGCAACGGAAATAAGTGCCCGGGCGTGACCAGGTCGCTCGCTGCTGATTTTGGATCGATCAGGACATTCACTGTTTTCGCGCGGTCTGCCGCTGAAATACCGGTGGTGACCCCATAAGCCGCGTCCACGGACACTGTCCAGGCCGTGTTGCAGCGCTGGTGCTTGGAATTCGTATCTTCTTTCATCGGGTGCAGGTCCAGGTCATTGAGCCGGCCGTCTTCCATAGGCACGCAAATAAGCCCGCGGGCTTCTCTCGCCATGAAATTAATGGCATCCGCATTGATAAATTGGGCGGCAATAAGGACATCGCCTTCATTCTCACGGCCTTCATCGTCCATGACAATGACCATGCGCCCGGCCCGTAGATCTTGTATGACTTCTGCAATAGAATTAAACATGATTTTCTCCAAAGTAAGGTACTTTACTTAATAAGTATCCGCAAAGTATATGCCCAAAAATAGGCCTTGTCAATTGAATTCCCCGTCCCTATAATGCTTTTTAATTCTTCTAACCCCAGTATTATTAATAGTATGCAACCCGAACAAAAAGTCTTTAAAAAATTCACCCAAAGCGCCCAAACATTGGCCATTGCTGAGTCCTGCACAGGCGGCCTTATAAGCGACCGTTTGACCAATATCGCAGGCGCGTCAGCCTTCTTTTTATTGGGGATCATCGCCTATGATAATGCGGCCAAGACTAAGATCTTAGGCGTTCCCTCTGCCCTGCTTAAAAAACATGGTGCTGTCAGCGCGCCGGCGGCTTCTGCCATGGCCCAGGGTGTCCGTAAAATACTTAAAACAGATTATGGCCTAAGCGTAACCGGCATCGCCGGCCCCACCGGTGCCAGCAAAAGCAAACCCGTAGGTTTGGTATTTATCGCGCTGAGCACGCGCTCCAAAACCATCGTTAAAAGATTCCTCTTTAAAGGCACCCGCCTTGCCGTCAAGACCCAAGCCTGCCAGACAGCCCTAAAAATGCTGGCTAAGTAAGCCCTTTTCGGTATAATATCCACCTATGGATCTTATTCACCGGCTTGAACGCTCCTTTAAACCACGCTTTGCCGTCATTTATCCCTTTGGTTTCTTCGTCATATTCTTCTGCTCTTTAAACGACGCTTCCATCAGGGCAGGCATCGGCTATATCATCGCAGGTACGCTCATCCGGCTGTGGTCCAACGGCTATGCCATCAAAAATGACAAATTGACCACCTCAGGCCCTTATGCCTTTGTACGCAATCCGCTATACTTGGGCACCTTTCTCATCGCCATTGGCTTTGTTATTATCTTGAAAAGCCAACCGCCCTATTTAGAATGGCTCGCGGGCGGCATATTTTTATTGGCCTTAAGTTTTATGTATTACCGTACCATCAAGGGTGAGCAAGGCATGCTGTTGGCAAAATATAAGGATGCTTACAGTGATTATTGCAAACAAGTGCCTGCCATGGTCCCTTGCCTCATCCCCTACAGCAAAGGCGAAAAATGGCCTTTTAAACTGCAACGGCTCATCAACAGCAAGGAACACAAAACTGTATTTTGGATCTTTATACTGCTGGTGGTTTTCTACCTCAAAACCCGATTGTTCCTCGAACATAAACCCATGACCGAAATGTCATGGACCTTGTCAGGCATGGCCATCACGCTCATCCTGCTCGATGTTGCTTACGAAATTAACAAGAAGAAATTTAAATAATTTTTATGATGCAGTCAACTGTGCCAAGATAGGCGATGCGGAAGCCGGCCTGATCTCAAGGATCACCGGTACCAGCCCGTCAATGTGGATTTGGGCCAAGTCCTGCTGGCTCACTGGCAAGGGTACGCCGTTGCCATCACGCTTGATATGCAAGTCCAAATGCGCGGCATTCATGTCAATACCGCCCAAATGATCAAGTTTGTCCGCTGTTATACCATGTATCATCGCCGAACTGGACGTAGTGAAGGACATCAGGCCATCAAACATCTCATGCAAATTTTTCTGATATTCCTCTCTCAGCGGCTGGCCGACAACAGGCCTATACTGTAACAATTGATCTTCTTCCAGCTGTAAAAAAGCGCTCAACTCAAACCCATCACCGCTCAAAACAGCCTCGGTGCTCAGACCATCACCGGAATGCTGCGCTACCAGCGTAAGTGTGACCCCATTGGCGAATACGATCTTATGACTATGCTCATTAAATGAAGTCACTTCCACGTCTCCCAGCAAGGCAGTGTAAAACTTGTGCATCGTCTCACGGATCCCAAAATGGCCATAAATCTCACGCAACAGGTCCTGATCATCTTTAATAAGCCCTTGACCAGGAACATATGAACTATTAAAGATCTTTGCCCCGAATACATAAAAATTAAATGCATGGCCCTGATAACTGATATTGACCCTTGTTCGAGTCGCCCAACCCGCGGATCCTATCTCCAATGAAAGCCCAACTCCATTGGTGAACCTTACCTCGACAGAATGTTCCGGCAATAACTTGCAATAGGAAACCTCGGGTTTTCCTAAAAAAACATTTTCAAATGCCAGCCTCGCATCTTCATGATGGACCGTCATCGCCTCATCGGGGGAAAATAATTTATTAATTCTTTGGTTTGTCTTATACTCCTTAGTTGTCATTAAACCTTCAGGGCTGTGATGGTCCAGATCTTCATCCAAGAACTCAGTCGTGAATACCCATATGATCGCAGAATGCTCCGGCACAGGCACTAATTTAAAGTTAATATGCCTGCCGGGACCCGCAAGCGGTCTTATGAAAACCACTTTTACAAGTTTGGATTTATAATATAATTTTTTCCCTTCATGAATCTCAAGTCCATTGCTAAAAACAAATTCTTTATCGCTCTTACCAATGACGATCTTTCCAATTTCTTCTAATTTGTGGACAACGTCATGGAGCTTTGTTCTCTGCCCCTCCGCCGAAATCGGGTTTATTGCTGCTATCGCTCCAGCACCGGCAATTCTTAAGAAATCCCTGCGCCCCATCTTGTTGTCATTCGCCTTCATCGCCGTATCGTGGCCGGTCCCCTGTTCCTGAAGCTCCTCTATGTCCCGCAAGATCTGTTCGATTTCTTTGAACTCTTTAGAATCAGATGGATATTTATATTTTTCCAACTGTTCATCCAATTTCACGAATATTTCTTTAAGGATAACCCTGTATTTTTCAGAAATGGGAACTGAAGGACTGGATTTTTGCCGAATTTCAATTAACCTTTCCTTGGCTGAAGTAATTCTCTCCTGCGGTGACATCCTGACTGGCCTTATACCATAACCTTCCTTATACTGATCGGGAAGACCAGGGGGAATGATTCTTTTTCTTTTCACCCCCATCGCCGCGTCTTTGGGATCCATTGATACAGTGGCAAAGTCAAATTGCCTGCGCGTTCCCAAACTTACTACTGTTGCCATTGCTGCACTTCTATCTCCTTGAACATGCCTTGTTAAAGCCAAGCTTCCGTCAATTCCTAATAAAGAAGTCCCTCCCGAAAAATACTTCCTTGGGATCGTTTCATTAGTATATTTATCCACATCCTCTTTAATATAGTTAAACACGCCTTTTTTATAGGCTTTCAGGTATTGCCGATAAATGGCTTCGTTATTCTTGGGGTTTTGGTCAACGCCCTTGAGCTTGGCTTTATTAGCATAAATTCTAGCCAATAATGATTCCCTTAATGCGCGCTTATACCAGGCAGCAAGGATCATCCCGCTAAAGACCTGCCGTAACGGAGCGAAATTCTTGTCTTCATTGACTTCTTTTTCTAATTGGGGAAGGACTACTTCGCGGACTACTTGGGAACCTATTGCATGAGATTTGTCATGCTGTGAATGACGGCTTAAAGACAGATAATCTTCTTCCAGCATTACCTTCAAATGACTTTTATAGAGATAGGCGATATTGCCTTTTTCATAGATATCTGCTTCATCCGGCACGATCCATACCTTGTTAAAGGTATTGACCGGTATATTGATCGTCCCAAACTGCTTATAGGCGCGGCTGTAGACTTCATCCCAAAATTTCTTGCCCAACTTGCCCTGCGGGTATATTAAAGAAGCAGTGATCTGTTTAAGCAGATAATCCTGGGCCAATAGATCACGGCCCATTTCGGTTTTGCCGAAATCATCCTTAATAATGCGGTTCTTTTCATACGGGCTAAGATTGACCCATTGGTCTTCATCAGGGACTGCCAAAGAAGCCAAAAAATATTTGATCAACTTTGTATACTCTTCTTTTTTCTGAACCTCTGTAAAACCTTTGTCACCCTTATAAACAATAAAATCAAACTTAAAAGCGTTCTCCGGATGGATGACAATGCCTTTTAAAAGAGCCGGGGTAAACTCAGGACTTAAATGCACCATCACACCTGGCTTGGGCAGATTTACTTCCCCGCCTACTGGCGAGGCAAGCTGCGCCCAGCTCTGCGGTATCAAGCCATTGGCCAAAAAGGCAAACAAAACAAATACAGAGATTATTTTTCTCATTTTAGTCTTCAAGTGGATTTTAGGGCAAAATCACCCTTAAGGAATGTATACCATATATTATAAGGAAAGGCAAATTGAGGGCGCCTTAGTTAGCCAGACGGATGGATCAAGACTTGGTATAAAGAAAAGGCCTCATTCTGGTACATTTTCTTTAAAGCAGGGCTGTCTGCCTGGGGCTCATAATATTTCATAAAAACGACATAATCCACTTTATATTTCATGATAGCCACGTACACCGCCTGGTTTACCGGATGATAGGCCAGCATCACAAAATCCTTCATGTCCTGCATGCGTTTTTGCCATTCAACAACAGCCCCATAATCAAAACCAACGATCCCGCAATCACGCTGGCACACCAGCACCTTGCGTTCGCTGTTGATCCTAAAGCCCCCAAAGGCGATGTCAATGGGCGTCAGGACCATCGCGTCTTTAGGGGTGTGGTCTCGCACATACTCCTGCATATTGATCCAGTTGCGCAGCAGCTGCCAGGGCCCGTCGCCGTAATTCCTTGCCTGAAGATAATTATAATGAAAAATACAAAATGAAATGAAGGCCGCTAAAAGCGGGATGACAATGAGGGCTTTCCTTAAATAAATATCCAGTTTTGGCCATCGTTTAAAATTAAGAATAATAAATACAAGCACCATGGCGATCAATGGAAAGATGTTCTTCTGGACCTTAACGGGAAAACTGGACCAATTCCCAAACCCTATAAAAAGAAAGGTCATGGCCGCTATCAACGCCTGCCAGGGCTTGGCTTCTTTGACGGTTTTAAAGGCCCAAAAAGTCGTATAGCTCATTAAAAAAAGACGGATGAACTGCTCATTGCGTATCAGGTTTAGGTCTATGACAAACCGGCTGGGAATAGCGTAGGTAAAAATAGTGGAAAAAATGACCAGCGTAAAAGCCGTCCCTACCAGCACATTTGTTTTCTTGTCCTGCCTAAGGGGAGGATAAATAAAATAAAGAAAGGCATACAAAAACCCAAGAAAAACATAGGGTTCAATGCTCCCCCAGAAAGCCGCCTTGTCAGCCCAAGCCTGCTCTAAAGGCGTGCCGCCAAATAAAAAATTCTGCGGGCAGGACGCCAAATATAGCGGCAGCCATTCACTGATGGGCACTGAGGCACCTATTAATTTATCGTGCAAAGACCTGGGGACCTGCCAAAATAAAAAAGGCAAAGACCCTAATATAAAAATGAGATTGGCCTTAAAGATCATCTCCCATCGCCGGGCATGATAAAAGAACAGGAACACCAGCATGTAAAACAAGCCGAATAAACTATAAATACCGTCGATATTGGCGGCCAGTCCGAATATAAGGGCCGCTAACATAAACCGCTCTTTATAGAATAAATAGATACCGGCAAACATCAGGCATTGGCCGACGGTCTCATGGGAAAAGGTGCACCACAGCAGTTCTTCCGTACGGCCCAGGACCATGAACATAATGATCGCGCACCCGACCGTGAACCTGTCCGGCTCAAGCAATCGCCAGAGCTTATACAGTAATAAAAAGATCAAATAACGGAAAACCAGAAACAAAACAAAATAGGCGGTCGGCACCTGTGCGACCGTGATGAATTTGGCGAGAATAGGATACAGGTAGGAAGAGAAATTATTCACCAAACTATCGACGTAATAGTCCCCTTTATACAAAGAAGGATCAATGAGGCGTTTAAGCAACGGGATCTCTAGGTGCTGATTGTCCCAGCCGTAAATATAGCTGTTGCAACAAAGGTAGGCGGCAAGTAAAAGGAAGGCGGCAAAAAAATCGTTGGCAAGAAGATGCTTAAGACGCCGCTTAAATGGGTCTGTCATGATATTTATTTCTGACATCGAAACACATGATAACACAAAAAATTAAAATGCATACAATCCTAAGATCAATATATAACCTTGAAGAAGGCGGATGACCAGCAAACTGCCCAAGACCATGGCCAGCATCGTCAAGAGCCACCAATCTTTTTTAAAAGCTTCCGCCATGCCGCGGGCAAAGACCAATGCCGAGATGATGCCCAAAGGCACCAGGAAAATAAAATACCTCATGGACAATTCAAATCCTTGGGGCGGCTGATGGCCGTGGGTCATCCCTATGATCAATGCCACGGCCGCAAAAAACAATAAACCCATCAATAAAAGCAATGCCCTCCCCTCAGCCGGCCTTGGCATGGCCTTGGTCCTGTAAAACAGCATAAAAACCGCGTAAATGGCCGCGATCCATAAAATATCCGCCGGCAAATTAAGATTGATCAAGTCCCACCATGATTTATCCGACCAAAAAACATACCTGGGCGCTTGGGCTTTATAAAAAAGACCTATGGCTATTGGTAGTAAGGAGAAAAAAACCGGGACACATTGACTTTTTATTTTCAAAAAGTCAATGTGTCCCGGTTTTTTCCACAACAATACCAAAACAACCGCGATCTGAATGACAGAAAAGATCACCGTAAAACTCAACAGGAAATGGATGATGACCAAACGTGAGGACCATAAACCCTCCCGCTTTTTATCCGTTAATAGTTTGATAAAAACCAGCAATTGCAAAGTCGTCAACAAAAACCAAAGCGCGTATGGCCGTGCTTCCGCCCAATAAGCCCAGACCATGAATGAAGAAAGAGACAGCATTAAGCCATAAATCCCCCACCACCAGCCATACCCCTCTGCGAAAAAATAAAAAATAAGTGCCAGCCCTAAAGACATGCAAATATTAGGGGCAATGCGCAAGATCAACCGGGATTTTGCGTCAAGCGCGCCTTTCCGATCCCAAGGCACAGGCAGGGAATAGCCGGCAATATTGTTAATGGATTTTTGGACCAGATAAAATAAAGGACAGCCATTGCCCTCAGGGACCTGGCCGGCCAGTATCTGTGTGAAGGAAAGCTTTTGGACGCTGTTGACCTGGGAATATACTTCATCATTCCACAATGGTTTCTTGGCAGCCAGCCAAAATCCGACGGACAGCAGCAATAAAAAGACCAATACTGTTTGCGCGGGTATGTTAAAAGATCTGTACATTGATCGACCTTATCAGGCTTGCCGCGTCTTGCGGGAGCACTTGTTTGGCAATGATTTGCCGGGTGAGCATCAGCAATCGGTAGGCGTCTTGATAACCTTTATTTAACCGTCCGGCCACCGTTTGCGGCTGTATCCCCTGCCCTGTCAGGATATCTAAATAGATCTTGGAAGAATAAAGGGCTTCCAACGCGGTTTGCGGCACAACATTGATGGCTTGACCCAGCATTTGGCCGGCTTTTGGAAAATCATTTTCTTTCAAATAAAGGACACCTGCATCATAGTAAACCCAAAAGGATTGGGGTTTTAAGCCAGCCGCTTTTTCCAAATAACTGACTGCCGTATCATTCCGGCCCATACGGCTGTAACAATAACCCAACAAAACATCCGCGTCGGCATTCCCCCGGCTTAGGGCGGATATGATCTTGTAATAAATGATATAACGGCCCAAAGTATCCTGGCTGGCCGGCGCCGCGGGGTCCAGTAAAACCTCGTAGGAAGACGGCATAAAATAATTGAGCGTCCGAAGCTGGGCTTTGTGGAATTCCCGGCTGATCAAAAAACAAAATAATAAGAAAACGCAAAGCAGGGAAAGCCATTTACCAGCGAGGATATATTTTCTTTTGGGCTTGAGGGACATTAGAGGATTTTTATTTGAGCATCAATCCCCGCGGCTTGCAAGGGAATTTTATTTTTCAATGAATAAAGCGCCTTTGCCGCGCGGGTGTAACCTTCCTGAAGGGAAACAACAGGATTGTAAGAATGGTCTGATGACAAAATATCAAAATAAACTTTTGATGAATACAGCTCCCGCAGGGTATAACGCGGGTCCGCGTTCAGCCCCAAGGAAAATAATTTTTCAGCGTCGCTGTATTGGCCGGCTTGCAGGGCCATCACTGCCCAATCCTGACAGCCCCAAAATGAATGCGGGTCTAACATGCAGGACTTTTGAAATTGTTCATAGGCCTTGTCCTTAAGCCCTTGCCGGTAATAACAAAAGCCCAGCACACTGTGCCCTTGCGGGTTTTCAGGCATTACGCTCACCAATAATTCGTAATATTTGATAAGGTCCTCCGACGGCTGCCATCCTTGGGCCTTGCCATTGGCCCGGATCAAGGCCCTATACGCGTCCGCGGGAGGTGTGGTCATGTCGAGAGTTTTGATCCCCTTGGCTTGCATCGCTTCCAGACGTTTATCTTGAAACCACTTCAAAAGAATATTAAGATGAGAAGTATTTTGCGTCTTTATCGCGGTCAACCCTAAGGCCATCAGCAAGGCCCATAATAAGGTAAGAAGAAAAAATCGATATGACGAGAGCATGGACATGGCGCGTTCTGGTCTTCAGTACCTTCTGGGTCTTTTACGTTACCCTTTTTTCTGAGACCATCCTTTATTTTGATTCTTTCGGGTATGAACAGCTGGCGCAAAAAATAGCGCACGGGCCTATCCTGGATTATTTCCGCGACCTTAACCGCGAGCCGCTTTATCCTTTGTTCCTTGCCCTTAACATGAAGCTGGCTGATATTTTGCATATTCCTTATACCAATTTGGTCCTGCTTACGCAAGGAATTATTCTGCTGGCGGCCCAATGGCTGATGGCCCTGGTACTTGAGACCATCGGCTTATCAGACAAAATAACAGCCTTGCTGGTCTTGTATTTTGTCATTTCACCTTCAGTGCTTCGCTCCTCGCTGATCGTGTACTCTGAAATAATCACCTATCCTTTGATGATCGCGGCTGTCCTTGTTTCCTGCAAAACATGGGATTTTTTGATGGGAAACAAAAGTCCGTGGCGCTTTTACGCCCAAAGGGGGCTTTATACAGGCCTGGTTTTTGTCCCTCTTATTTTTGTTAAGGGCATTTTCGAGCTGATCACGCCGGTTTTTTTATTTGTCTTAGGTGTAGCCGCCGCCATCAAGTGGAAGATGGACCGTCAGGCTATCAAGATAGCAGCTGTTTTTCTGATCGCGGCTTTAACGGCCTTCTGGACGCCGGTGCTGATGTACAAAACAGTCAACAAGATCTATAACGGGCATTTTGCTTTTACTAACCGCGGTTCCTGGGCTTTATACGGCACTGCGGCACGGCGTGCCCTGCCTGTCACACCCCAAGAACATTTGGCGCAAATGCTTTATGTTTTTCCTGATAAATCATGGTGTGAACGCGCCGCCAGTCCAGCGGCTTGCGCGCATTGGCATTACCAATTGTCCGATAACTTAGGGATGCAGGAATACCAGCAATTAAGAGCGCAAAATTTATCAAATGCAGAGATCGACCGACAATTAATGACAATGTCCTTAAAGGTCATGGTTACCCATCCTTGGGCAACGCTGCAGGGGATGTTTTGGGAAGGGGCAAAACTTATCTTTTGGGAATATCCGGCGTGGGGAATGGTTGCCTTGCCGAAGGAATTACATCTTGCGTACCAGGCCCCGATGACCTACTATTCGGTCCTGATAATAATTAATTTACTGAATTTTATTTCTGTTTGCTGGGCCGTCTTCTATCTCCTGTTCAGAAGGCCTTTTCAAAACCAGCCTGCCGGAACATATATGGCGATCACCATGATCTTGCTCTTCCTTTATATAGCAGCGCATTCCTTGTTCTTTTTAAATGAACGCAATGCCCTGCCGATCGTGCCTTTATTTTTTATTTTAGCCGGGGCTGGTATTAAAGTTTTCAAAAAAGAGAATAAATGAAGGGCACCACCGCTGAACTTTGCACAAAGATGACCAAGAGGCTTAAGACGATAAAAATGATGATAATGGGCGCCAGCCAGAAACGTTTACGTGTCTTTAAAAAATCCCATAATTCTTTGAGCAACCCTATCTTCGACATATCCCCCCTGCCAAACCTAAAATTGTTGAGTATAATTATTGTGTTCTTTGACAGGCCTGTCAAGCCAATAAGAGGCCCTGTCTACCTTAAATTTCCTGTTTAAAATATCTTTTTTAAACAATCTTAACAGCAGCCCGACGGGTGCAAAAACAAGATAGAATGTCACTGTCAAAAGAATGATGGTAATGAGCTGGCCTATTGGGTACCAAACTTTGATTAGCAAGGTTTCTGCGCGCTGTAATAACGGATGATTGAATAAGACCATATACAAAGCAAAGACCCCAAGGACAATGGGGATGATGGTCACCGCATCAACCCCGTGCTTGACATAATGCCGTAGACCTATGGCGATCATGAGCAAGGGAAGTAGATAATTTAAAAATGTTGGTTTTTTCATGGCTAATCTAAAATAGTTGAAATATCTTCTTTTTTGTAATCTTCCTGATGAGGTTGTTTTTCCCGTTCAAACAAATAATTACCGATCAATAAATAATCCATATTGGTACACATGAAGCAACGGTACGCGTCAGCCGCGGTGGCAACAATGGGCTCGCCCCGGATATTAAATGACGTGTTGATAATGACCGGGCATTTGGTTTGGGCTTCGAAGGCCTTGATGATGCTGTAAAACAAAGGATTGTCTTTTTCAGATACTGTCTGGACACGGGCGGAAGAATCCACATGGGTCACCGCCGGCAGTGAAGAAGATTTGGCCTTGCCCACTAAAAGCATATACGGGCTTTTAACCGGAAGGTCAAAATATTCCGAAGACCTTTCTTCCAGGACACTGGGCGCGAAAGGCCTGAAAGATTCGCGGAATTTAATTTTTAAATTCATGACAGACTGCATCTTTTCACAGCGCGCGTCCGCGATAATACTGCGTGCCCCTAACGCCCGTGGACCAAACTCCATGCGCCCCTGGCAAAGGCCGATCACCTTGCCTTCCCCTATTAACCCGGCGATCCTGCCTGAAAGCGCGCTGTCAGCAATATGCTCGTAAAGCCAGCCCTTAGCATCAGCCAGGCCTTGAATATCTTTATCAGGAAAGGGTCCCAGTAAAGAGGCCTTTTGCGTATCATGGACATTGTCCGCTGATCGGGGGTTGTTCAAATATTGATGCCACACCAAAAGTGCTGCTCCCAAGGCCCCTCCGGCATCTCCGGCAGCCGGCTGTATCCAAATATTTTTAAACGGCACTTCTTTTAAAATTCTCCCGTTGCCCACACAGTTAAGGGCGACACCTCCGGCCAAACATAAATGATCTTGTTTAGTGGTCTTGTGCACATGCCAGGCTGTTTTGACCATGATCTCTTCCGTTACATCCTGAATAGACCGGGCGATGTCCTTATACCTTTGAGTAATGGTTGTTTCCGGCGTGCGGGGAGGCCCGCCGAAAAGGCGGTGAAAGCGTTCATTGGTCATGGTCAGGCCGACAGGATAATTAAAATAATCCAAATTTAAACGGAAAGAACCGTCGGGCTTTATATCGATCAATTCTTTTTTGATCAAATCCGCGTATTTAGGCTGGCCGTACGGCGCCAAACCCATTAATTTATATTCACCGGAATTAACGCGAAAGCCGGTGTAATAAGTAAACGCGGAATAAAGAAGCCCCAAGGAGTGGGGAAATTGTATTTCGCTCGTTAACTCGATCTTATTGCCGCGGCCAATACCAAAGCTGGTACTCGTCCACTCGCCCACCCCGTCCAAGGTGATGATGGCCGCTTCCTGGAAAGGTGAGGGAAAAAATGCCGATGCTGCGTGGGACTCATGGTGCTCGGGAAACAGGATCTCCTTGTCGAATTTAAGCTCCTGCCTGATGAGGTCTTTAATAAATATTTTCTCCTTGAGCCAGACAGGCATGGCTTTTAAGAACGAACTTAAGCCCCGTGGCGCGTAAGCCAAATAGGTCAGCAAAAGCCGTTCGAATTTCAAAAACGGTTTTTCATAGAAAGCCACATAACTGACATCATTGATGGTGATGCCGGCTTCTTTCAGGCAATAGCGCACCGCGTTCAACGGAAAAGAAGCATCATGCTTCTGGCGGGTAAAGCGTTCTTCCTGGGCCGCGGCAATAATTTCACCGTCCCTGACGAGGCAGGCCGCGCTATCGTGATAAAATGCAGAGATACCTAAAATATACATATTAATATGTTCCGCGGGCCTTTAAAAAATCCCTCATCCCTTCCCATGTCGTCCTGGACTGCGTACAGCTTAGCCCGTGATACTGCATCAAAAAATACCGGGCGCTATAATCCTTGTAACGGTAAAGCAGGACGAATTTCAGCCAATCCTCGTCGGTCTTAAGCGCGTTGGCCTCTTCCAGTGTCCAATAGCTGAACATGCCCTTGCCTTCCTGCGGGAAGGTGTTGAAATACACATTAAAATAGGCCGCTGCGAAAAAAACTGCAATGGCGCACGTTACGATCCATAATCCCCACCAGCGCTCGCATGCCTGCCACAGCAAATACCCGCTCAACAAACACACAAACGGCCATGCCCCTGTGATCCGCAAAGAATTGGGCAGTTCAGAATTAGTCAAAGCCGCGGGCACCACCCCGATCAGGATATTGGCCAATAAAAACAGGACAAACGGCTTTTGTAAGACCAATGGATTATTGCTCCTGTATTTTTTGAACAAAAGCATCAGCGCCCATATCAACCCCAAGCTCAAGGCCGCCATATCAAGCCCGCTTAAAATACCAAAATGCCGTGTCGAATGGACATAGGAAGGGTCTCCCCTGAAAAACAAAAAATCCCCATTAAAATGCATAAGGTAATTATTCACAAAAATGCCGGTGATATCATTAAGATGGCCCACGCTATGGATGGCATTCAGATATCCTTTAGAGAATATACTGATGTTATTGAAACGGTCTTGTATCTCTCCGCTTAACGTTTTCTGTATCAAGGGAATGAGCGGCACGATCACTGTAAAGGCAAAGACCAGCCATGACTTCAGCGGCCATGGCCCCCTCCAACGCGTATAAATGACCAGCGACAAGAGCATCAGCGGCGTTTGCAGCCTGAAAGGAGGATAAGAATATATGGCGGCACAAAAAAACAAACCTGACAGGACAACACTCCAAATTTTAGGACGTTTGAAAAAGAAATACATCCCCCAAATTAAAAACGTCGCGGAAAATAAAGACTCAAAAGCAACCCGGGAAAGGCCCCAGGTCCAGGGCGAAAGGCAGGCCGCGGTCACGGTAAAAAAAGCATAACGCCATCCCAAAAATGACCGGGCCAAAAAGAACAGTCCAACGATCCCTAAAATATGCACGGTCACGCTCAAGGCCCGCAAACTGGCGACGGGATAGCCAAAGACCTTGGCCCAGACAACAGCGGGATAAATATAGGTCGGCGGTTTGGGCGTGCCGTAATTTAAATTCGAAAAGACCGGATGAGGGACATTGTGCGCGTCAACCCCCTCGGTGGCCATGCACCCTATATCCACTGAACCGCTCATCTCATCCACATGAAACCCGTAAGGAACACTGTCCAGCCGCCAATAGGATAAAACACAGGCCGATAGGCTGATCAAACCTAAACAAACCAAACAGATTGAAATGACAGATTGCTTCATTAATTATTTAGCCTCTTGTGAATTTTGAATGGGTAAACCATGATTAATTTACGCGGGTCCTGGCTCGACCGCCGTGTTAACGTGCTCCTCTTGGCGAATTTCAACCCTACCAGCGGCCAGAAAGGTGGTTTCCCTAAGCAGATGAGTTGAGCACTTGTCGTGCGCTCGTTAACACGTCGTCCGAGCCACCCGCTAAGAGATGCTTTTTATACCCATTCAAAATTCAAAGGAACCATTATTTATTCTTTAAAATAACTCCCGCGAGATTACGGGCTATTAATGCATTACCTTCGCGCGTGCAATGCCCGAAATCAACAGCAAAACTATCTTTAAAATAACGGCTGTATCCTGCCTGGGCCAAAGCTTGTTTGAAATTCTCTTTGTTTTCGACATAGATCACATCCTTGCGCTGCCCCAAATAATTTTTTAAAGGACCTATGTCCCTTAAAGGATACTGCATCACCACCACCTTAATATGACGGCTTAAGATCTTTTTGAGCACAAGGCTGTAATTGACCAGGGTTATTGGAAAATAGTCGTCTGTCCCATGCTGAGCTGCTTTCCGGAAATATCCCTGGGCGATATCTTCATATTTTTCTGCCAGGTCATCATGATGGGTCTCTCTGAGCCACCGGGCCAATTCAATGTCCCCCCAATAATCCTTCGGGTTAGACCGTAAATACCCGGCATAAATAAAAAAAGCATTATCATTATGTTCCTGATAGTAGGCACGGGCCAGCCCCGGAAGAATATCGCTGTTTTGAGGGCCCAGCGCGAGCGCTGTTTGAAAAGCTTTTATTGCCTGGGCACCTTGCTTTTGGGCCAGGAAAAGCTCTCCCCACTCTTGGTAAACAGCCGGAAGGCCGGGAGCAAAAACAGTGGCTTGCTTCAAGAGCTCCTGCGCTTCCTGGAACCTGCCGCTAAGACGGTAGCGCTGGGCCAGTTCAACGCAAAACAAGCCGGCTTGCATGACATATTGCCTGGCAGACCGGTCCTGGGAAAAACGTTTTAAACATTGGGCGATGGCAGACTTTAAAAAATCTTCCGTTTGCTGGTACTTGCCGTCACCCGATGGGGACAAATCAGGCGTCTGTGCCGGGGCCTTGATCTCTTTGATCCGATGGGTGATGTGCTCATATAAAAGACGGGCCAGTTTATAGACCCGAAGGTCTTTTAAATAGAATTTAATATTTTCCCGCCATAAAGATTTATCCGGCTCATGCAGCAAATAGATCTTATCATTGACCCCCATCATTAAGACCACCATCCGCGGCTTATACGCATCCAAATTCTGTTCGAGATGCGCCAGGATATAATTGGTATTCGTACTGATGATCCCTTTATTAATGACCGTGAATTTTCTGGCCTCCCCCTTCGCGTTAAGCATTTGTTCCAATTGGCTGGGATATGAATCTTCTCCCCCTAATGCCGTCGTGGATTCTCCCAGGCATAAAATACGGTATTCATTGCCGGCAAAAGACAAATGGTTATGCCGTTCTTGCAAATAAAGGACAAGAGCGCCGGCCGCACGCAAGCCGGCCTCGAGCAGGATGACGGCAAGGCATAGGCCGAAGATAATAAGCAGCAGTTTTTGACTAAGAGAGGTTTTTTTCACTAAAATAAACGCAGGTCGATGGTTTTCTTCGCGAATTGCTTTTTAAAGTCAGGATTTTCAAGGAATAACTTGCTGACAAGATACAGTTGCCGGACATGTTCCCCGCCTTGTTCCAGGCCCTGCTCAAAATCCTGCGGGCCCAGCCCCAAAAGTCCGGCCATTTGACGGTAGGTCATCGTTGCCAGGAAAAACCTTATGGTATAAGGATACGCTTCTTTGGCCAGGGCGAAACAATCCATCGCCTGGGTGTAATGTTCTTCATTATAATAAATGACCCCCAGGTCATAATAGGTCCAAAAAGAATGCCCGAAAAGTTTAGCGGCCTGGGATAAATATTCAATGGACTTAGGTCTATCCCCTAAATAATAATACGCGTACCCGACGATCCCGCAGGCCGCCGGCTTCTCGTAGGTATTGGCCCCCATATAATCGCATTCAAACTTATAATAAGTAAAAACATCCCTCATCTTCCCCTGGTCCATTTGTGCGGGGTGATAGACAAATTCTTTGAGGTCCGAAACAGACGGCAAGGTGGTATTTAAGGTCTTTATCTTGAGCTTATTTTGGTCAATAAGCACCAAAGATAAAACCGCTCCCGTCAAAAACAGGAGCATCACCCGCCGGAAGATCAGATCAACGATAGCCATATTAACCATCCCAGGACAAACGGATATAGGACCACGAAAAAATAAGCCCAGGCGTATTGGGCCGCGGACCCGAAACGCCAATGGACCACATGTTCTCCTGCCGGCACCCACAGTCCCTGGGCACAGATATTTGTCCGGAACAACGGTGCTGGTTTTCCGTCTATAAACGCTTTCCACCGGCTGTGATAACTTTGTGTCCTGACTAAAAACCCCGGTTTCGTAAATGCGGTCTTGACCATAACATCATTGACCCCGGCTTTCAAGATCTTAAAGTCCTGGTCTATAGAAGTGATGATCCTGGCATTAGGAGAAGCAGGCCCCTGCGTCCCTAAGGCC
Source organism: Candidatus Omnitrophota bacterium (assembly GCA_013287965.1). Taxonomy (GTDB): domain Bacteria; phylum Omnitrophota; class Gorgyraeia; order Zapsychrales; family Fredricksoniimonadaceae; genus JABDGZ01. The sequence goes on from JABDCU010000007.1 coordinate 43,854, forward strand.
TCGGGAGAATAAACAAAAGCAAGGTCCTCGAAATGCGCCAAAGAAGCCTGCAAACGGCCAGGATCAAGATTATCAGTGACCTGTTGGACGCGATCATACAGGATGAAGGACATACTAAGATAATTGGCTAAAATAGCATTATCAACAGACCCCCTTGCTTCATAGACCCAGCGTGTGCCGAAATAGGGCAGGTCTTTACGGAACATATCTATGTCCGGCCTTTTTTTCCTGTTGATGACCTCTCCCAAATTCTTCGCAACAGGAAGTTCTAAAGCATAGGCCTGGTCATACGTCCACTGGTGCGACGGTGGATAGTCCGCGGCAATGTGGCTGTAGGCCTCAAAGGGTTGAAGGACTATTGCTCCCCAAAGCAATAAGGTCACGGCCAGCCTACTGCCCTTGGACCAAATACATCCCAAGATCCATGCCAAATTAAAAATGATCACGGCATACGTCATATACCCGACATGGTTGTACAAAAACAACCCTATGGCGCACCCATGGACCATCACCACCCATGCGGTCATCCATTTACGGTCGATCAAAGACCGCTGGCAATCCTCGACAAAGCCCCGTATTTGCTGGGCGACAAAAAGGATAAAGGCAGGCAGGATCGCGAACTGCAGGAAAAACTGGACATTGCGGAAATATTTAAAGAACGGCACATGCTTGTATAAAAATTGGTGGATATAGGACGCGTCCGCGAGCCCGATCAAAAAAACCGTGTATCCAAAAATAAAAAGGACGACCAGTCTCCGGTTTAAACGCACCCACGCCCCGGACAAGAGCATCAAAAACGCGAACAAAGGAACGTAAAAATCATGCAGCCCTATCTTGTCTAAATTCACAAATTGCCTGTCAAAAATGAAATTGGGTATAATGCCCCCTTCATTGATCTTGCCGATGCTGACAGTGGACGAATTTGTATTTTGCGATCCGGTATTGCGCTGCATCGTTAAAACTTCCCCCTGGCTTGTTTGCTGATACCATGAGATCCCGGGGACAAATGAAACAATCAGGAGGCAAATACAAATCCCGGTAAATATTTTATGCCGGCTGATAAAATCCCCGGCCTGCCGGTACTTTGCGCCCATTCGCGGCGCGTAAACAATACAAAAACAAATAAGGAAGACGAACAAAATAGTATAAAAATAGAAAGGGATATAGGTGATATTAATGAGCATCAGGCAAAATACTATCCCTAAGAGAAATACCCTGCGGGGGGCCTGCGTGAAAGCGACGAGAAAATATGAAAACCAAATGAACGGGACGATCTCAAGCACAAGGTAGGACTCAAAAAGGCCGGCCCCGATGCAGGAAAATAACAGCAGCAGCGCCGCGCTAAAAGAGGCCAGGCGGTCAAAAAAAAGCTTCCGGGCCAGTAAATAAAAACCGGCCACTCCAAGGAAAAAGTACAAAACCAAAAATAAGCGGTAGGCGATGGCAAAAGGCTGGCCGCATTTATTCAAAAATACAATGATGAAAAAAAATGGATTGTATTCCCCGATCCTGCGCAGAAAGAATTCATTGACGGTCCCATGGTCCTCCATGGGGTGCCAAAGCGGATACACGCCTCGCGTGATATTTTCCAGATAAAACCGGATATGCCCAAGGTAGGAGTAGGCGTCCCCTTGCAGGGGCGCGTCAGCATTCAAAAAAAGTCTAAAGAGATAACACCACAGCAGGAGGGATAAAGCTATTAATGTGTTATTCAACTGGCCCTGTTTTTAATTTCGGCGGTTGAGCTTGGATAAAAGACGCAGGATTTCCATATAGAGCCAGATCAAGGTCGCCATTAAAGCGAAAGCTCCATACCATTCCATGTATTTTTCCAAACCTTCTTGGGAATGACGTTCGATAAGATCGAAATCGAGGATCAAATTAAAAGTGGCTATGCCTACAACAAATAGGCTAAAACCAATGCCTAACATGCTGCCCTGATAAAGAAAAGCTGGCGGGTGAATTCCAAAGGCTCCAGCAGCCAAAACGACAAAATAGAAGAGCATAATGGCAATAGTGGCAATGATAACACATTTCTTAACCATTGGTGTAGCTTGGATCCATCCTGTCTGATACGCTACAAGCATAACAAATAATACGGCAAAAGTTAAGCCAACAGCCTGTATTACGATCCCTGGGAACCTCTGCTCAAAGAGCGATGAGACAACTCCCACAAAAACTCCTTGGATGGCTGTATATAAAGGAGCTAATACAGGAGACATCTGGGGATTTCTACAAAGCACAAAACCAATAGCCATACAAATACCAAAAGTAATAAGCATTGCCTGAAAAGACAGTAAATATGCCTTAATACCAATCGGTAAGTTCCAACTCCACCCTGTGACTAAAAGAAGCAATGCGAAAAGAATAAAAGTTTTATTAATTGTTCCCTGAATAGTCATCGTTTGTCCAGAACCTATAGCCGCTCTGGCATTGGAGAAAACATCATTCTTAAGTGTTGGATTAGAACTTTCCATCTTACTGCCCTCCTGTACCATTTTTAGCCTAAAAAAAACCCGCGCATCGCAAAGCAATACGCAAGATGATATTAGTATACATCCCGGCCATACAATCATCAAGCATAATCCCCCAACCGCCGGGCTGGGCTTCCAGCTTGTTGATAGGATATATTTTAAACATGTCAAAGGCCCGAAACAAGAAAAATCCGCTGATCATGACCGGCCAGATCAAAGGCAGGCCCCACAAAGCGATCATGACACCCACCACCTCATCAATGACCACAAATCCCGGGTCTTTTTGACTCAATTGTTTTTCAATGATGCCTGATGTCATGACGCCCAGGACCAATAAAACCAGCAAAATAATGGTATAAACCGGCAAATTCCTGCCTGAATAATAAGCGATCGCCACTCCCACCACAGTCGCCCAAGTGCCCGGAGCGGCAGGCAAGTACCCCACGCCAAAAACAGTGGCTATGGATCTAATTAGAAAGTTTCTCATTTTATTGTCTTTTGTAATTAGTGATGGTTAAATGGTGTTGTGGACGAAACAATCAGGGATTTTTGGCCAAATGTCTGCGAGGCTTTATGACAACAATGTTCCAAATGAAGAGAATCTTTAGAACATTGTTGTCATAAACCGAAGCAGACGGCCAAAATATCCCGTTTCGGGAACAACACCATTTAACCATCACGCCTGCGAAAATAATCTATGCCCGAATACACCGTCAATATAACCGCAACAACCATCAGGGCATCATTGACACCAAGCCAAATTCTTTGCACATTATGAAACCAAAATGAGCAATTCTCCGACTGCTGGGCCACCAGATAAAGCAGGATCACTGACACGGCAATGATCTGTACCACGGTCTTGATCTTGCCGGCACGCTCCGCGGCCAGCACCTGGCCCTGACGCATGGCCCAAAGCCGCCAAGCAGTCACCAGGACTTCACGGATGGCAATGGCGATGAACATCCACCATTTGACCATACCAAGATGTGCCAAAACCCCGAAAGCGGACAAGATCAATATCTTGTCAGCGATGGGGTCCATGATCTTGCCGAAATCGCTGACCAATCCCCTTTTTTTGGCCAAATGGCCATCATAATAATCTGTTAAAGAAGCGATCGCGAAAACTATTGCCGCCAGGATATTGCCTGCCAAAGATCTTTCTTGCAGAAGGAAAACCAGGACAATGGCCCAAATAATGCGTGAAAGGGTCAAGGCATTGGGTAAGTTCATGCGACAACCCCTGCCAAGTCATATTCATACGCGTCCGTGATCATCACCTGGACAAAATCCCCTGCTTTCAGCGGCTTTGTTGAGCGTACATACACTACGCCGTCCACATCAGGGGCATCATATTCACTGCGGCCGATGTAAGTACGCTCCACACTGTCACCCCCGAATGCTTTAATCGGGGGCCCATTCTTTTCCTCTTCTTCAATCAAAACTTTAAGAGTACGGCCCACAAAAGATTGTTGAATTTCCGCAGAAATAACTTGCTGGTCCTGCATCAACGCATCCAGACGGGCTTTCTTGGTCTTTTCCGGGACTTGTTCCTTCATCTTGGCCGCGAGCGTCCCTTCTTCTTTCGAATAAACAAACACCCCCACACGCTCAAAACGGAAATCTTTAACAAAGCCGCGCAATTGCTCAAAATCTTCCTGTGTTTCGCCTGGAAGACCGGTAATAAAGGTCGTACGCACAAATCCCTGCGGCATGGCCCGGCGGATCTTTTGGATCAAGTCAACTGTCCCTTGAGTGGTAATGTTACGATTTTGCTCAAGCAAGATATGGTCACTGATATGCTGTAAAGGCATGTCAATGTACTTGCAGATTTTAGGCTCTTTAGCTATCACTTCGATCAATTCGTCCGTCACATGCGAAGGAAAGGCGTACAATAAACGTATCCACTCAATATTCTTAATGACCTTAACGAGCTCTTTTAAAAGACGCGCCAAGGATTTCTCGCGATAAACATCCATGCCATAGGCGGTGATGTCCTGGCCGATGATATTAATTTCTTTAACGCCTTGAGCGTCTAATGCCTTGACCTCTTTGACAACGGATTCAATGGTGCGTGAGATGAATTTACCCTTTATTTTGGGTATGGCGCAAAAGGAACACGCGTTAAAACAGCTTTCACAAATTTTAACATAGGCAAAATGTTTGGGAGTCAACTGGAGCTGCTGGGGCATCTCATCGCGGTTAAGCGTGGGTGTGCCCACAAAAGCATCCACCCCGGGAAATTCACGGGCCAAATCCTTGCCATAGCGCTGGGCTAAGCATCCGGCAACGATCACTTTTTTGATCTTGCCTTGTTTTTTAAGTTCAATAAGGTCCAGGATGGTATCAATGGATTCTTTGCGCGCTTCTTCGATAAAGGAGCAGGTGTTGACGATCACTGTCTGCGCTTGGGGTAAATCTACAATACGATGGCCGTTTTTCTTGAGACGTCCCAGTATCATCTGCGCATCCACTAAATTGCGCGCGCAACCTAAATTAATAACGCCGACCTTCTGGCCGGCGCTCAAGCGCTCCTTCTGAAAATCAACCGTCGTTTTCACCGCTTCACCGTCAATCCTTCCTGGGTGACCAGCACTCTCTTGATCTTGCGCTCGCCGCCGCCCAAAGAACCGATATGCTTGCCATTGACTTCCATGTCCAACTGTTCAATGTCACGTCCGGACAATTCAATACGGTCATCCGCGCTCCAGCTTTCCATGGAGCCTTTGCTTAAGGTCATTTGAAAGACCACATTGCCATCCGCCTTGACCTGTATCCAGGTGCTTTTAATGGCCCTGACCGCGACCTCTACCCTGTTGTCCTGGCTTGGGGCCTGGACAACTTCGTGTTTGGTTTTTTGCGGAACAAATGTGCTCTTTGTTTCCTCAACGTCATTATAAATTTTAACTTTCTTCTCCGCTTTTTTATTTATATGCGAGGCAATGCACCCCGCCATCTTGAAAAACAAAAGAAACAATAGTAAAAACCCAAAGGCTTTAAAGACTAATTTGAGGGTCTTAGGTTTAAAAACAAACGCAAACGAATCTTGTACCTGTTCTAAAAATATGTTGGGCTGCGGCTGGGCCAGCTTTCGGTTGGCCTTAACTGATACCGTCGCGGAAGACGTGGGCTTAGGGGCCTGATCAAGGCCATATTGCTTATACATTTCCCCTGCATCCAAACCTAAGAATTCTGCGTAGATCTTGATAAAGCCGCGGTAATAAAAAGGCGACAAGATACGCACAGAATAGCCTTCTTCAATGGCCCGAAGGGCATCCATGGGGATCTTGGTGGCCTCGTGCACGATCTCCAAAGTAAGCCCCTTGGCTTCGCGCGTGCTTTTTAAAATAGAAGGCTTACTGTTGTTGTCCGTCGCTGACATTCGTTTTTACTTCCCCCATGTTCTCTAAAAGCCATTTTTCGCGGTCCACTAAAATGTCCCTGGCCTTGCTGCCCGCGTAGGGCCCAACCAGGCCGTTTTGTTCCATCATATCAATTAAACGCGCGGCCCGAGAATACCCCAAACGCAGGCGTCGCTGCAAGATCGTCACTGAGGCCTGATTGGTTTCAACCACCACCCTTACTGCCTCATCATACATTTCATCTTTTTCATCCATGCCGCCCATACCGGCCGCGGCCACGGGCTTAAGGACGCTTTCATTATACTCCGGTTGGCCTTGTTTTTTGATAAAATCAATGACCCGGTTGATCTCCTCATCAGACACAAAGCAGCATTGCCCGCGTATCGGCTTGGGGTCACCGGTTTTCATAAAAAGAAAATCCCCTTTACCGAGCAAGGTCTCAGCACCATTGGTATCCAGTACAGTGCGTGAATCGACCTTGGAGGCGACTTTAAAAGAGATGCGGGAAGAAAAATTGGCCTTGATAACACCGGTGATGACATCCACCGACGGACGCTGGGTGGCCAGGATCAAATGGATACCGGCCGCGCGCGCCAATTGCGCCAGGCGGGCAATGGCCCCTTCGACTGTTTTGGCAGAGACCTGCATCAGGTCCGCCAGTTCATCCAGCACAACAACAATGTAGGGCATCAGAAGGCCTTTTTCATGATAACCTTTGATATTACGCACGCCTTCCTTATTGAATGCTTTATAACGGGACTCCATTTCCATCACCACCCAATTCAGCGCTGGTGCGGCTTTTTTAGCATCGGTAACGACAGGGCAAAGCAAGTGCGGAAGGTCATTATAGGGGACCAGCTCCACCATCTTGGTGTCGATCATGATGAACTTGACTTCCGACGGTGAAGCATTAAAAAGAATGGATATGATCAAATTGTTCAAACAAACGGTTTTGCCTGAACCTGTTGTCCCCGCTATCAGCAAATGCGGCATATCTGACAGGTCCGCGATCAGGGGTTTACCGGACGTATCTTTACCGATGGCCAGGTCTAATTTTGAACCGGTACCGCGCGCATGCCTCTGGACCAGGACGTCCTTTAAAAATACCGCGGCTGAAGCACCATTAGGCACTTCAATACCAACCCTGTTTTTGCCGGGAATAGGGGCCAAAATACGCACGGCCGACGCGCTTAAAGCAAGTGCCAGGTCATCAGCCAAACTGGAAATGCTCTGGATCTTGACACCGGGAGCCGGCTGCAATTCATAACGGGTGATCACTGGTCCCCGCTCAATATCCACCACCTTGACATTGACCCCGAAATCGCTCAGGGTCTCTTCCAGGATCTTGGCCCCGCTCATGAGCCTCTCCTGGATCTTGTCATCTGAGACGATGGGTGGGTCTTTAAGCAAATCGACACTAGGCAGACTATAAACCTTGTCAACCCCGGGGGTTGACAAACTCGCATTAACAACCTTGGCCGCGTCAGGAGCGGCTTGTGTTTTAGGCGCGTCAACGATCTTTATGTTGGGCCTAACCTTGTCAACCCCGGGGGTTGACGGGGTCACAGGTGGCGGCACCGCAGTTTTTGGAAGCACCGTGCTTTTAAATTTCTCATTTTTCTTTTCGTCTTTGATTTCTTTTTGGCTGAAATTAGGACGAGCAATGGCTGGCATGGGCACGCCTTTAACAACCCTTTGAAAAGCCTGCATAATGCCCTGCCCCAGCCATACAAAAAAAGGCGAAACTAAAAATTCACCCGTCACCACCAGGGCCAAAGCGCCCAGGGTAAGCAGGATGATCAAGGCCCCCAAGGGCTGAAAATACCCCACCAAAAAACCGCTAAAAACAACACCGATGATCCCGCCGCTTGTAAAACGCGAGCCCCCCTTGTCCCCGGCAAAAAAACTGAACAAGCCGGCAGCCACGGTAAATAAGATCAGGATGCTTAAGAATTTAAAAAAATTAAAGGGCAGGTCGCGGGAGGTGAATTTGTTCCAGCTGAAAAATACGCCGATACCCACCAAAAAATAAGCGCTGAAGCCGACCATAAAAAAAAGAATGCCGGCACCATAAGCACCGGCAATCCCGATCCAATTATGCGCGCGTAAGTTCGGGTTGGAAGTAAACCAGGAAAGGTCCGTCGGTGTGAAAGATACAAGGCTGGCCAAAAGAATGAGGCTTAAGGCCAGAATCACAATGCCCTTGATCTCATTGAGATGTTCAAGCTTCATCCTGGTCCTTAGGGGTTCTTTAAGCTGCTTCAGCTTGTTTCTTGCTCAGGTTAAAACGGCCCATCTCATCTTTTTCCATGAGCTTGACTTTAAATTTATCGCCGACCTTGATGACTTCGTTAACATCCTTAACGAACTTGTTGGCCAGTTCGGAAACATGGACCAACCCTTCACGTCCGGGGATGAACTCAACAAAAGCACCGAAATTCATGATACGCTTGACGGTCGCTTCATAAATTTTACCAACCTCCGGCTCTTCGGTCAAAGCTTTTATCATGCCAATCGCTTTTTCCAGGGCATCTTTATCAGGAGACGCCACGATCACCTTGCCGTCTTCTTCGATATCAATGGAGGTAACTCCGCTTTCTTCGATCATCCTGCGGATGTTCTTGCCGCCGGGCCCTATGATCTCGCCGATCTTGTCCTGCGGGATCTGCAGGGTCATGATGCGCGGCGCATACGGTGATAGATCAGGACGCACAGAAGGCATGACAGCATGCATTTTATCTAAAATGATCATACGGGCTTCACGGGCCTGGGCAACGGCCTTTTCAATAAGCTCCATGGATAATTGCTTGATCTTAAGGTCTAACTGGATGGCATTAACGCCCTCACGGGAACCTGCCACCTTGAAATCCATGTCCCCGAAATGGTCTTCCAGGCCCATGATATCCGTGATCAGGACTGTCCTCTTCTCATCAGATATAAGTCCGACGGAAATACCTGCCACCGGCGCTTTGATGGGAACACCGGCATCCATCAAGGCCAAACATCCGGCGCACACAGAGGCCATGGATGAAGAACCATTGGATTCCAGGATCTCTGAAACGACACGGATGGTATAAGGAAAATCATTTTTGGTGGGAAGTACTGCTGCAATGGCCTTTTTAGCCAGGGCGCCATGACCGATCTCACGACGGCCGGGGCCGCGCATGGGCTTGGTTTCACCGACGCTAAAAGAAGGGAAATTATAATGCAGCATAAAGGTCTTATACGTTGTTTCTTCCAGACCTTCCACTAATTGCTCATCGTCCTTGGTGCCGAGCGTGACAATGCCCAGACTTTGGGTTTGCCCGCGGGTGAACAAGGCTGAACCATGGGTGCGCGGCAGCACACTGACTTCACAGTCAAGCTGACGGATATCTTTTAAACCACGGCCGTCAGCACGGATACCTTTATCAAAAACATTGTTGCGGATAACTTCATATTGCAACACTTCAAATTGGGCAGCCACATCAGAAGTGCCGATCTCATGTTTCTCGGTGTTAAATTGAGCGTAGGCGCTTAAATCCCCAGCCAATTTTTCATGCACCGCGTTGACCGCGTCTTCACGCTTTTGCTTGTCCGCAATTTTTGTATACGCATCATTCAAAGGGCCCAAGGCCAATTGGCGCACATGCGCGGCAAAAGCAGGGTTAACTTCTTTGACCTGCATCTGTGTTTTAGCTTTTCCAATTTCTTTGGCTAATTTGACCTGGGCATCTTTGGACGCCTGCAAGTCTTTCAAAGCCAATTTCAAACCTTCCAGGACTTTTGCTTCAGGGACTTCATTAGCTTCGCCTTCGATCATGACGATGCCGCTGCCCCAGCCCGCAACCACCAGGTCCATGGTATTTTTCTCACGACGTTCCGCGAAGGTAGGATTAGCTGCCAACTCTCCATCGATCAAGCATACTCTGGTCACGCCGATAGGACCGTCATAAGGAATGTCGGAGATCATCAACGCTGCTGAAGCCCCGATCATGGCCAAAATATCCGGGTCATTTTCTCCGTCGTGGCTGAGCACTGAAGCAACGATCTGCACTTCATTAAGACAGCCGGCCGGAAATAACGGACGCACCGAGCGGTCGATCAAACGGGAGACTAAAATTTCGCGCTCCGTTGAACGGCCTTCACGCTTAAAGAAACCGCCCGGGATCCTGCCTGCGGAATAAGTTTTTTCCTGGTACTCAACCGTTAGAGGGAAAAAATCCATTCCCTCTCTTGGTTTCTTGGCCATACAGGCAGTGACCAAAACAACGGTCCCGCCCGCCGAGACGGTGACAGCCCCGTTGGCTTGTTTAGCAATTTTACCTGATTCAATGATTAGATTGGAAGATCCAAAAGGAATTTCCACACGCGCTTGTGCCATTTTAAGACCCTTTCTTGTGCCCGAATGGATTACTTGCGTAAATCGAGCTTGTTAATAGTTTCTTCGTATTTTTTGGGATCTTGCTTTTGGAGATAATCCAAAAGACGGCGGCGCCGGCCGATGAGCATTAACATGCCACGGCGGGAGTGGTTATCCTTCTTGTGGGTCTTAAAATGCTCGTTGAGTTGATTGATCTGTTCCGTCAAGACGGCGACCTGGACCGGCGCTGAACCGGTGTCCTTCGCGTGGGTCTTGAAACGGTTGATGACCTCTGTTTTCTTTTCTTTGACAATAGCCAACTGACTTCTCCTTTGTTTTTACCTTACCTTTTAGAAGGTGAAATTATACCTGCGTGGAGGTCTCAAGTCAAGCGAAATGAAGCGATAGGGCCTTTGTGAAACCTACTGCTTCGAATTATCAGGGAATATGGACATAATGCGCACCTTCCCCTGCCGGGAGATCAAAAGTTTAGGGTCTTTTGACTTTGCAACTGCCTGGGCAATGGCCTCTTGCAATTGCTCTGAAGAGATCTTATGGGCCATCTGAAGATCAAACTGCGCCCGGGTCTCATAAAAATCCCGCAAAGCACCCGCCACCCCATTTTCAACGCTCAGGACATATAATTTATGCAGGGCAGCATCAGATAATCCTTTTTGACTGACTTTCGGCGGTACAGCAACGGGGTTTTTTGACTCCAGATATGACTGAAAGGAGGCATATTTATGCCCGTTGGCATAAATTTCTATCGGGGCCCCTCGGGCCTGTGTTCCCTGGGCAAGGACCGCCCATAAAAGCAAAAACAATATTCTCTTCATAAGTGTTTTATTATATACTATCCGCATGAACATGGGAATCATCATTGTTATCGCCATTGCCGGACTCTGGGCTTTGAGCATTTTTTTTGGGATCATCGGAGGGCTGTCCAAGACCTTCACGCATACCCCTGCAAGCCTGGATTCTTCCTCGATCAAGTCCCAAGAGCAGAAAACCATTGAAGACACCAAGGATAAGCAGCAGAAATTGATGGACGATATAAAGCAGAAAATGGAAGACTCGGGGCATTAAAAAAACCGGGACACAAAATTCCCTATTTCTTGCTCGGCAACCCTTATCAAAATTTAATTTGACTGTTGAGGTTGTTGAGCTGATTGACAATGCTGTTAAGGCTGGCATTGATGGCGCCGGGCATAGGGCCGCCTGAACTGGCCGTAAAGAAATAAATGCAGACTAAAAGGACCGCGGTCACAAGCAATACATACTCCACCATGTTCTGTCCCTTGGAATTCCTCATAATATAAGTATAGCATTAAAACCGGGACACATTGACTTTTTGTCTTTAGAAAGTCAATGTGTCCCGGTTTTATACACCTTGTCCCCTACAGCAACGAGCTTATCTACTTTTAACCCAATAACCTGACCTTTCTTCGCCACCTTCACATCTTCACTTTCAATCTGCATCGACCACACCTTTTGCACAAACTTTGTCTTGGGCCCGAGGATCGTCAATTTGTCGCCAATCAGGACGGTGCCTTGGGTCAATTTGACCACACAGACCTTAATACGGTCAAAATAATGCGTAATGGCCCCCACCTGCGCTAATGCTGGGTCGACCGCAGCCGGAGCTTTAGGTTTTTTAACTGCCTTAACCGTTTTTATAACGGAAGCTGCCTTCTTGGCAACCTTCTTTTTAACGGGAGATTTTTTGACAGCGGCAGACTTACGTTTCTTGGGCGAGGGCTTGATCCAAAACACCTCTTTGAGAACGTCAACGATTTTACGGATCATATGGTGATTTTTTTAGCGATCTGGGCAATGACCGGCAATTCGACAAATTGGCCGCGGATGGCCACGACCATTCCCCAAAATGAAAATCCGAAAAGGATAAAAAGGAAAGGCCTTAAAGACCAGGGAAAAACAATGCTTACAACCAGGGCCGCGACCTCGCCGACAAAAAGCACCAGCCCTTGGCGGCCGTGGCTCAAAACAAAAGCATTATTTTTTTTGACGATCAAAGGGACAATGCAAAAGATGGACAGGTAGGCCAACACCGCGTACATTTTTCCGTCGAGAACGTCCGCCTTGGAAAAGCTGCCTTCAGGGGGCATCAAGCCTTGACCTCAATCAAAGAATTAATATCTCCGAAAGAATTGCGTTCTATGCTTGCGTTAGCAGGGTCTTCCTGCCATTTACCGTCAACGATAAATTGGTATTTATAAATGCCTGGCTTTAAATCGACCTTCAAGGTCCAAACGCCGTCGCTTTGGGACATGCGGCAATTTTCATCAAGCGACCAGTCATTAAAGGACCCCGTCACATAAACGGACTTGGCCTCAGGGGCCTTTAAGACAAAAGCTGTCGATCCCAGGAATTCCCTGGTTTCTTTTTGGATCAGCTCCTGCATGCGCTCTGAAGGCTCATAGGACGGCTCGGCTGGGGCAGCGGCAGCAGGGGCCTGCAAAGGAACTTGCGCGAAAAGGATCTCGCGGGCCAGGCTCATATAATCTTTGGAGCCCCGGCAATATTTATCATATTTGAGGACCGCCTCACCCATGACCGCGGCTTCTTTGAGCTTAACATTGGTATGCACGATGGTGTCAAAAAGCATGCCGGTAAATTTCTCTTTCATTTTACCGAGCATGGTAAAAGAATGGCGCAGACGCGAGTCAAACATGGTGATCAGCACTTTAGCACTGACAGGATGGTTGAGCCGCTCACGGATCAAATTAGCGATGTCCATCAGGTGGTCAACACCCTGCATGGAAAAACGGCTGGTCTCAACGGGTATAATGAGCTCGTCGCTGGCACGGATGGCGTTGACGGTCAGGAACCCTAAGCTTGGCGGGCAATCGATCAGGATATAATCATAACGGTCTTTGATCTCACTGATGACCTCGACAAGTTTAAGCTCACGGCCGATCTCATCCGCCAATTCCTGCTCGAGCGTGCCGACTAAAACGTTGGATGGGACAATGTCAAAATTCTTGCTAACTTTCCGGATAATGTCCTTGATCTTCAATTTATGGGGGGTCAGCTTGGAAATGCAGTTATAAAGGCTGTTCTGGTCATCCACGTTAAGTCCCAGGGTCGCGTGCGCCTGGGGGTCTAAGTCGATCAACAGCGTCTTTTGACTGTTGGCCCCGAGTGTCGAGGCCAAATTGATCGCCGTCGTGGTTTTACCGCACCCGCCTTTTTGGTTCGCGATTGAAATGATTTTCATAAAGACATTTCTCCTCAGTTAGAAAAACTTACCCCGTCGATCAATACCGTTCCGCGGCGAAAATCCACATTCCAGGCTTCCAGGACAAAGGAAACATCCGTGATCGTTGTCCAGTCCGTTAAATTCAATTTTTCAAAAGGTATGCTGGTCCGGGCCCAAGCGCTCTGCACATTTTGGATATAATAGATCGCCTGCTCATTCTTTTGGTTGGCGACGATAACCTTTACGATCCCCGGATACGCGCCATCCATGCCGCGCAAAGAGACATTCAAGACCTTATATTTAGAAACATCCTTGTTAGGGATGGTGATCGAAAATGTTTTTGTTGCCGGATACGGCTCATTAAGGTCATACGCGATGCGGATAGGGTCATTATTAAGGGCGTAAAAAACCTGGGACTTCAAGTCCGCCCGACGCGTCAAAAATGCCGTAAACCCATACACCGTCGATATAGTGATCACCGCCGTGATCACTATATTGATCACCAGCAGTGAGCGGTTAATGGCCTTAGGTTTACTTTTTTTGGGTGAAACGTTTTCACGCTTGCCCAAGTAAACCTTGGCAAGGTGATCGTATATTTCGTCACGGGTCATGCACTCAACCTTTTATTTATCATAACAAAGAAACTATAAATGAAAATAATAATATGAAATATTTTTACAAATAAAAAAACCCTCCGTCCAAAAAATCGACGGAGGGTTTTGAAACTGCCGCAAACCTTACCAATATTAGAACTTTACTGCAACATTGGCCAAGGCCTGGCTGGCTGTATTACGGTTAACGCTGGCGAGAGCGTTACCGGGAACATACCAACCGACACTCACACCGAACGTGACATCTTCGGTATAAGCATAGCTTAAGTTCAGGTCATATTCATTACCTAAACCGGTGTTCTTATGACCATTGTTCGTCGTAGGCGTGATCTGTGTGGTGCCGCCATCCGGCTGATACAAGGCCAGAGGATTGGTCGCGCTGTAATGGTCCACTGCCCACAATCCGCTCCAGGTGAATGAAGTGGTCACATCTTCCAACGGATTAGCTGAAGCTCCGATGGAAACGATGTTCATGTTGGACAATGGGAACAAGGTATTGTAAATGGTACCGCTGCCTTGGCTCTCATTGAACGGGTCCCAAGCCGTGTATCTTTCAGTATGGGTACCTGTACCGTTGGCGCTGTTAGGATCACCGGAGACGTAGGTGTAAGAAGCATTCACGCTCGGTTTGTATTTTTCCAAAACCGGCAATGAATAGCTGCCTAATAATTGGGCAGCCATGGCACCGCGACGCTCGGAATTTTGGATAGCATTGGCTGAAGTATTGACTAACTGCACCGGGTGATTACCAAGCTGCCAGGCCAATTCGCCCTGGACGTTCAATCCTTTAATGGGATTGGTGCTTGCGCGCAAACCAGGCACAAACAACGTGTCGCCTTTATCAAGCTGGACCGTTGGGCTGCCTTGGGCAGTGTAATTGGTATGCCCATCGATCCTGCTGAACACGTAGCCTTCTAAAACCGTGGTCCAGGGATCGCTTAACTGATAATTGGCATTGATACCATAAACATCGGAACTGGTTTCATCCGAGTTAGGATTACCATTGACCAATGTTTGGTTATTCTTGAAATAGAACATATCAATGGTCAAAGGCTTATAATCCAAAATAGCCTTAACACCATCATAAGCTGTTCTCATGGTCAGGTCCTGGGCAATGAACTGCAAATTGCCTGTACCCTGATTGTTAACACCGCCGTCACCCATGATAAGACCATTACCATAGTTGAAGATCTGGCGTCCGACAGTCACGGTGAGCGGTGAATACAAAAGTTCACGCATCGTGATGGAAGCCAAATACAACTGGACGTTGGTGTCATTTGTGTAACCGGAATTGGAGCTTGTCTCCGCATTCCAGGCGCGTTCATTGATCAAACCAACGGTGGTGGAGACATTATCGCTAAGGTCAGCATCCACGCGTAAGCGGGTTTGGGTGATGAACACGTTTTGCTGCTTCAAACCGACAGGTACAGCACTTGGAAGGGTACCTTGGCCATTGGTGGCGTTGGTATCGCCCAAGTCGAAGTTATTACGATCTACAAACGTGGATGTGATGTCCCCACTGACTTTCACGTTCTGAATAGCCGCGAAAGCCGGTGAAGCCATCAATACCGCGATAGCTGCAACTAATATTTTTTTCATTTAATCTCCCAAGATTTAAGGAAAAGTTTATATGTAATATATCTAGGTGTCTATGGCCTAGGAATTTGACGATATAGACCCCAAATGATGATCCCTAACCGGTTCTAGCGCATCCCTCCTTTCTCGGTCAAGCCTGAAATCACCAGGGTGTAAGTTTGACAAGGTAAACTTCATCCTTGTCAGATTTGCGGTATTTTGCCATGAGCCCAAGCCCATGTCAAGAAAAATTAAGAAAATTTTAATAATGTAAGTTTTGGGGAGGATTATTGATGGTGCCCGCCGCCATGATGTTTGATATCGCGGCCTTCTACTATATAGACAACCTCTTCCGCGATATTGGTGGACAGATCTGCGATGCGCTCAAGGTTGTGGGCGATCCTCATAAGCGCCAAAGCCCTTGGTATTACGTCTTTTTTGCCTTTCATGATGTCAGTCAGGTCCTTAAGTATCTTGTCCCCGGCTTCATCCACGATATCGTCCCGGTCACAAACTAGCTGGGCCAGGGCTATATCTTCATTGACAAAGGCATTAATGCCGTCCTTCATCATGGCTACCGTATTCTCCCCCATGGCGCGCAAGTCATTATAAGAGCCCAAAAAGGGGTTGGCGATCAAATATAAGCCGCTTTCGGATATGTTTACCGCGTGATCAGCCATGCGTTCCAGGTCTTTGTTCATCTTAATGATCATGATAACCAGGCGTAAATCACGGGCCACCGGCTCATACTGGGCAATGGTCTGGACACAGAGCTCATCAATGGAGCGGTCATAGGCATTGACCCTGGGTTCCTGATTTTTGACCACCTGATAGAGCATATCAGGGTTTTTCTCCAAAAGCCCCCGCATGCTGCGACTTATCATATCTTCAACCAGGCCAGCATCTTGTATCAATAAGTGCTTTAATTCCGTGATTTTCTCTCTTAGCATGCTTTTCTCCGTTTATGTGTAGCCCTTGGCTAGCCTTTGGAAACGAATTTTTTCGGCTGCGGTCGGCTTTTTCCGCCAGCCTTTTCTAATATCTCAGAAAAAAACACTGTCTTGGCGCAGGTTTTTCTGATCGGTGACGAAGGCTGGCGGGCCTCCAGCAGCACTCAAAAATTGTTTCCAAAGTCTAGCCAAATCGACCCGTGATATAATCTTCCGTAATCTTATTAGACGGCTTCGTAAAAAAATCCGTGGTTTTGGTGAATTCGATGATCTGCCCATGCATCAAAAAGGCGGTTTTATCCGAAACCCTGGCCGCCTGCTGCATATTATGCGTGACGATCACGATGGTATATTCATCTTTCAGGTCTCCCATCAGCTCCTCAATACGCGCCGTGGCAATAGGGTCCAGGGCTGAGCAGGGTTCATCCATCAGGATGATCTCCGGGTCAACCGCGATGGCCCGGGCAATGCAAAGCCGCTGCTGCTGGCCGCCGGAAAGCGACATGGCGCTTTTGCCCAAGTGGTCCTTGACCTCGTCCCATAAAGCCGCGCGTTTAAGGCTTTTTTCAACTGTTTCATCAAGGATACGGTGGTCTTTGATACCTACGATCCTTAAGCCATAAGCTATATTATCATAAATAGACTTAGGAAAGGGAGTGGATTTTTGAAATACCATGCCCACCTTACGCCTTAGACTGACCACATCCGTATTCTTATCATAAATGTTCACCCCATCCACTAAAACTTCGCCTTCGACCCTTGACGAAGTGATCAGGTCATTCATGCGGTTAAAGACACGGATCAACGTCGATTTGCCGCAACCCGAAGGTCCGATCATGGCCACTATCTGGCGGGGCTCAACGGTCATGGAAACATTCTTCAGCGCCTGATGGTCACCATAATAAAAATTCAGGTCTTTGACTTTTATACTTCCTTTAAGGCTCATAATCTATTTTCCGGCTGACCAGCGGCCGCGGCTCATCACATAAAACTGGGCCCAGCCATTGATCAGCAAAACCATTAAGATCAATACGATCGCCCCGGCCCAGGCCTGGCGATGCCAATCATCAAAAGGAGAGATCGCATAACTAAAAACCTGTAAAGGCAAGGCCGCGATAGGCTGTGTCAACGAATGCTGCCAATAATGGTTTCCGAACGCTGTAAATAACAGCGGTGCCGTCTCTCCGGCCACGCGTGCCAGGGCCACCATGATCCCGGTGGTGATCCCTGCCAGGGCCGCGGGTACCACAATATCCACCGTGACCCGCCATTTAGGGACACCTAAAGCCAAAGCAGCTTCTCTTAATTGGCCGGGCACCATCCGCACAAATTGCTCACTGGTACGCGAGATCATGGGGATCATCATGATGCCCAGGGCAAAACCTCCGGAAAGGGCTGAAAAACCTTTCATCGGCAAAACACAGACAATGTAGGCAAATATCCCATAAACAATAGACGGGATACCGTTCATCACATCAGCTATAAAACGGACCGTCTGCGCGAATTTCAGGTCCGCGTATTCACTAAGATATACCCCTGCCCCAAGGCCGATGGGCACCCCCACACAGACTGCCAGCCCAAGAAGAGTAAAGGTACCGGCAATGGCGTTAGCCATACCGCCGCCCTTTTCACCGACGGGTTTAGGCAGATGGGTAAAAAAATCCCAATTTAACGAAGTGACACCCTTAATGAACAAATGGAAAATAATAAGAAAAAGGATGCACAAGATGCCAAGAGCGCATAAGGACAAAATATAAACCATGGCACGGTCCCAGATGGCCCGTCGAAGGCGCGTGCGCTCAAAGCTCGTATGGATCAATGCTTTCATTTAACCACATTCCCCGGCCCTTTGGTCACAGACCAGATCAATACCCGGGCCAATATATTAACAATAATGGAAACCAGAAACAAGACCAAACCTATTTCAATCAAAGCTGACAGATACATGTTGGTCGCGGCTTCGGCGAATTCATTGGCAAGCACACTGGCCAGGGTATAGCCCGGAGAAAATAAAGAAGGGCTTATCACCACATTATTGCCGATGATCATGGTAACAGCCATGGTCTCGCCGATGGCCCGGCCTAAGGCCAGGATCACGGCACCCAGGATCCCCACCCTGCCGTAACTTAAAACAATATCAAAGATCGCCTCCCAGCGGGTGGTGCCCAAGGCATAGGCACTTTCCTTATAAACCGAAGGAACAGCCAGGATGACCTCCCGTGAAACAGAAATAATAAAAGGGACAATGATAATGGCTAAAATGATGCTGGCCGCAAGGAAACCTACCCCGTAATTAGGCCCCTGAAAAAAAGGTAAAAAACCTAAATATTTTCCTAAAAACGGCTGGATATTGTTGCGCATGCAAGGCACCAATACAAAAATACCCCACAACCCGTAAATAACGCTCGGAATAGCAGCCAAAAGATCGACCAGGATGGATATAGCTTTGGATACTTTTGGCGGCGCGTATTCAGCCAAATAAATAGCCGCGCCAACTCCGATGGGAACAGCTAATAAAAGCGCCACCAGGGACGTCACACAGGTGCCGAAAATAAATGGCAGGGCGCCAAATTGCTCCGCCACCGGGTCCCAAACACGGCTGAATAAAAAACCGATCCCGAATTTATGCAGTGATAGCTGCGAAGAAGAAACTAATTGAAAAAAAATACCAGCGACCAGTATCAGGATGGAGATGGGGAAAACCGCCAATATCCTCCTGAAAACAATGTCGCTGGTATCCTGTCTACTCATAACGCCGCTAATTCTACTACTAAAACTTCACCTTATCAAGCTTCGCTTGGATCATTTGCACTACATTAGCCGGAAGCGGCGCGTAATCCAGGTCTGTAGTGTACTTTTGGCCGTCTGTGATGGCCCATTTGATAAAATCCACGATGGCCTTGCCCTTAACAGGGTCATCCATTTGCTTGTAGATCAAAAGCCAGGTAAAACTGGAGATCGGATAAGCTTCCGGATTCGGACTGTTGGTCACTGAAGCCCTAAAATCATCAGGAATAACAGCCCCATCAGCGGCTTTGGAAGTGCTGTCTAAGGTCGGCTCAATATAAGCGCCCGAAGCATTCTTCATAAAAGCATAAGGCAGGTTATTTTCTTTAGCATAGGCCAATTCCACATAACCGATGCCGCCGGGTGTCTGCTTGAGCATTCCAGCCACCCCTTCATTACCCTTACCGCCTAAGCCGAGAGGCCAGTTGACAGAGGTGGCTTTGCCAACCTTGCCCTTCCATTCACCGCTGACCTTGCTTAAATAATCAGTAAAAATATAAGAAGTGCCGCTGCCGTCTGAACGGTGTACCACTATAATAGAATTACTGGGAAGAGTGACCCCGGCATTTTGTTCGGTGATACGGGGATCATTCCATTGGGTGATCTTGCCCAAATAGATGTCCGCTAAAACATCCCCGCTTAATTTAAGGCCCTTGTCTACGCCCTGAAGATTGTATGCAATTACCACGGCACCCATCACAGTAGGAATATGGTAAATGCGGCCAGGAGCTGCTGTCATTTGATCCATGGTCATAGGGCCATCAGAAGCACCGAAATCCACGGTTTTGGCTGTGATCTGCTTGATACCGCCACCTGAACCAATGGATTGATAATTAAATAATACTCCCGGATTGACCTTACTGTATTCATCGAACCATTTGGAATAAATGGGGTACGGGAACGTTGCGCCTGCCCCGTTAATAAGCGTTGCATCTGCAAAGGCCAAGGACGTTGCCATAACCATTGCCACCACTAAGGCCAGAATTTTCTTCATACACGATCCCCTTTCTTACTCTTTTGTCATTCCAATTAAAATTTCATATTCAAATCTATTTGCACAAGGTCTTCCGGAGCAGTTCCACTATAAGCAGCATCATTAGTGGCGCCATTAATAAGATTAGGTATGGCCTTGAATACATGTGTCCGGTAATACGACAAGGTAAGCCAGGCGTTTTTAGCCAAGCCAATGTCAAGCTCAGTGCGCCAGCCTGCCGTATCAGTTGCTCCGGAATAAAAATCCTGATCAGGAAAGGTATCCAGCCAGGAATCCCGTTCCAGGACTTTATAATAAGATTGGATTTTCCAGGTACCAAAACCATTCAACGCAGAAGAGCCCATATACGCACCCATCTGCCATGCGGCATTTTGGGTGGAGGGGTCCTGGTTTTGGAAGTATTGCCCAAAAACTCCTATTTGAGGGACATATAAAGGAGAAGGCAAAAGCTCTCCAAATGGATCATTCATGCCTAATTCCACGGCACCGCCTAAAAGATAATAATTATACGTATATAGGCCATGGGTGGGATCAGTCATGCTATTAGTGTTATTAGTTCCGCTTGCACCGCTGGCAGACGGCCTATTACTCAACTGAATATGGTTCGGATTACTGACACCGTAATAGGATAATGCTGTTTTATAGTAAACTTTTTCAGTTAAATTACCCTTAATACCTCCCTGGGTCACGCTCATATAAGGATCAGTTTTGAAACCTGTTGATAAAGATGTAGGCGTGTTATCAGCAAGAACAAAAAATGATTGTGACACAAACGGAGTGACGTAATCATTGAGTTTCTTTTGTAACTGAACATTGCCGCCTTCAGGGGTAATATTCGGGTCCCAAAGCAAACTGGCTGGCTCCCAAATAGGGTTATCCATCTTACCACCTATGAGGGTGGCCCATGAAGCAGGCGTATAAACAGCATAGGCCTTATTGATAACAGCCGTAGGTTTGTTAAAAGCATTTTCTGTGGTAGCATTACCGCCAAAGGTAACATTGTTGGAGCGAGGATTACCGGCTCCGGCGCTATTTTCACCATTGGTAGCAATACCAAAAATGACCTTTAATTTGTCGTTAACTTGGTCCTCAATATTCAAACGGGCACGGATACGGCCTCTATTACGGAGAAGATGCCCCTTTGTAAACTCTGAAGAGACAGTACCGGGAATGTTTCTACGCTCAACTTGATCACGTAAACGGAAATCTCCGGACATTTTCATGGTATTTAACCAATCCGGAAGCAAACTTTTAAAACTTGCCTCCTGGGATGTTTTCTCTTCAGAGGCAACCTCGCCTTTAACTTGACTGGCTTCCTGTTGGGTCAGGATCCCTTTATCCTCTAATTTCTGGATAAGCGCATCCACTGAACTGCTGGCAAAGCTTGTACCCTGCCAAACAAAAACCATTGCTGCTGTTAATGTTAGTACAATTTTTTTCATGAACCCTCCTGTTTATACTGCTTTAAAATTGATAAGATCTGTGCGATAAGAAGTATCAGGCTTTAATGGGTATTATAAGAGAACACATCAAATATAACGTCCCAATGTTAAGAAAATATTAAGGACAGATTAAGAGTTAGGAGATAAGAAATTTGAGGATGGTGTCGCGGGTAAGGATCCCGCAGGGCTTTTTATAATCATCCACAATGGGGATACAGCCGAATTTGAAGCGCACAGTCGCCTCAATGGCTTCATAAAGAGAGCTGCTGGGCTTTAAGGTGAACGGTTTAGTGGTCATCAGCTTTGAAAGCAAAAATTGGCTCAACGCTTCCTTATCATAATACCAGCTGCCGTCCTCTAATCGCCTGGGGGAATGGATCTGGTAGAGATCACGCTGGGAAATAAGGCCTACGACACTGCCTGTTTCATTGACCACCGGTAAATGCCTCACATCGTATAAAGCAATTTTTTCCTGCACCAGCGCAAAATCATCGGTCTCTTTAACAGTGATGACAGGTGTGGCCATGACTTCCCTGACCTTGGTGTCCAACAGGAATTGTTTAATATCTGATTTTTTCAATGACATTAAGAAAATTATAGCATAAAATAATCCTTATGTCAGAACAAATGAATTTAATTTATTGGACGTCGCTGACCGGCATCATCAGCTGCTTGGCCACGGGCTTGGGCGCCATTCCGGTCCATTTCGTCAAGAACAATTCCAAACCGATGCGCTCTTTCGCTTCGGCTTTTGCCGCCGGGATGATGATCTCAGCCGCGGTATTTTCCCTGGCCCAGGAAGGCATATCACTAAGGACCAAATTCCCTTTGGCACCCTATGAGGTCATCCTGGGGCTCTTGCTGGGCGCGGCCTTTTTCTGGTGGACCTCACGTTTCGTCGAGCACCAGCACTTGGAACACCACCATCTGGCCAAAGGAGTTTCCCCCAAAGGCATCCTTATTTTTATCGCCATGTTCATCCACTCCATCCCTGAAGGCATTGCCATTGGGGTGGGCTTTGCCACGGGCAATTTCCATTTCGGGCTTATCATGGCCATTGCCATCGGCGTGCACAATATCCCCGAAGGCATTGCCGTTTCCCTTCCCTTAAAGAAAGACGGAGTATCAACGATCAAGTACGCCTGGGCCTCCATTTTGACCAGCTTGCCTCAGCCGATCCTGGCAGCACCAGCGGCACTCCTGGGCTGGTTTTTTGCTCCGGTACTGGGTATTGGTTTAGGATTTGCGGGAGGCGCTATGATTTATTTAGTTGTAGCGGAAATGCTTCCTGAGGCCATCGAAGAAGGCGGAAAAACCCTGGCCGCGTGGGGCGTCATGATCGGCCTGTGTACCATGCTGATGATCACCAATCTCATCAACCTGCTCCCCACCCCGTAATATCTGTCCATAAAAAAACCGCCTGCTTAAACAGGCGGTTTTTTTATTTAAAAGCACCGCTAAAAGATATCTTATTTCGTCTGCGGGGCAGCTGCTGCCACAGGGACAACCGGCGCGTTTTCAATGTTCAAAATTTTCACTTTGAAGGTCAAGGCCTTACCGGCCAGAGGATGGTTGAAATTTAACTGGACCTTGTCCCCGTTAATGGCGTTGATCACAGCAGGAAACCGCGAGCCGTCCGGAGCGGTGGCTTGTAAGACCATTCCCACTTTAGGGGTCAACCCTTTGGGTAAAGAGGTCACAGGAAATTCTTTAAATGCCTTTGGATCAACATCGCCATACGCGTCTTTGGAAGCGACATTAATGACCTTTTCTTCCTTTACATGCATGCCGTTTAACTGGGCTTCCAGGCCTGGAATGATATTGCGGCTGCCAACCACATAGCTCAGCGGGGTTTTACCTACGGAAGTTTCCACTTCTTTATTATCAACGGTCAAGGTGTAATCCAAGGTGACTTTTTTACCAGGCCCCACGACAGGGTCATCCGCATACGCGTAAAGATTGAACATCCCCATGACTACCAATACAAAACTGCCCGCTAAAAATTTTTTCATAAGCCCCTCTCCTTGATATTACTAT
The DNA here is from genome assembly GCA_013287965.1 of Candidatus Omnitrophota bacterium. Lineage (GTDB taxonomy): Bacteria > Omnitrophota > Gorgyraeia > Zapsychrales > Fredricksoniimonadaceae > JABDGZ01. The sequence goes on from JABDCU010000007.1 coordinate 67,645, forward strand.
TTTTAAAATAATTCCAAAATTATTTACATCAACGGCCAACATTCTAACTCATGATCCCGTTTTTTTCAAAATCTTTTTTTATACTGCCAATAAATTTGCGTTTCCGCGGCCGGCTGCGCGTCCTGGGCGCTTTGGGACATGTCCCTGTTCTGGGGCAAGACTTCCCGTGAAACATTCAAGCTCATGTTCTCATTCATGTCCATCTCCCCGTTGACCTTACGGGAATAATAAATGTTCGTTTCTCCCGGAGGTGCCGGTAATTGGTCCATTTCTACCCCCAGTTTTAAACTGTCCGTTAATTTTGTTTTAAGCCCAAGGTTCTGGTCCTCATTGATGTCATATAAGGAATAGTCTAAAAAATTCTCCGCCAAGTCACTCGAGGTGACCCCATTGAACGGGGATGTTGAAGCTGACCAGGCATTGCCGGTAAATAAGACACGTAAGGCCTCCTGGGGCGGCATGGGCGGGTCTGAGGTCACTGTCAGCTGCGGTTTTGCCAAGGTCCCTTTGATGGCCAAATGGATGTCCATATCTTCCACCTTGTTGCCCAGGTGGATGTTTATCGTCGGGTTAAAGACATCCCCATGAAAGATAAATTTGCTTGAAGCTAACTCCAGGTCCGTCTTATGCACATTGACAAGCGCGGAGTCTATGACCGCTTCGCCATTCACCCGGACCTGTCCTGCGGCAGGTATTAAGGTCAACTGCAGCCGTGAAAATCCGTCTGTCAGGAACACTGATCTATACCGGATACTGTCTATCAAAAAATGACCGGTGACCGTGGGTGACGGCAAAGGCCCCTGGATGGTAAGGTCAATATTGGAAACAAACCCCCGTAAATTCTTCCTGATGTCCTCACTGGCCCAGAAACGGCCGGCTGCCTGAAGGTCCACTGACTTGGCATAAATATTCCCTTTGACTTGGGCACCCGTCACCTCGCCGGTAAATACAACAGGATCACTGTCAGGTATGAATATACGGGCATTAAAAATGCCAAGGTCGGAATGCGGCAGGTCCCATAAAGGAAGGCGCACATGGATCTCCTGGATACGCAGCAAAGCATTGGGAAAATAAGACAAGCCTGTGACCTTCACATCTTTGAGGACAAAGCCTTCGTGCAATGAGCCTTCGTAATGCCCTATATGCAGGATGCCCACCGGGGCAAACTGCTGCCTGACATAACGCACCAATATCTTGCCGCCTAAAGGGGTGACGATCAAATAAGCAAAAACAGCGCTAAACAGCAGTATAACGGAAAGTATCGTCAGGAAAATGGCTGTTATCAGCCTTTTAAACCTATGCATAGGAGGATACCGCGCCTGACCATCATCACTCCGATGGCAGCCAAAAGAAGCATCATTACCTTGGACAGGGCGCGGGAACCGGAGGGCCCCAAGGCACGCATCAGGATGTCGGAAAAGGTAAAAACAATGCCTACAATAGCTATATTAAGGAATAAGGCGATCAAGGTGATGGCAAGGCCGTGCACGCTCACCAGCATCAACGAGATCGTCAAAACAGCGGGCCCCACGACCAATGGCGTTCCGATAGGGACAGCCCCCAATTCTGAAGCCATGCCCCGCCGGGTCTTCCCCTGGCCGGTCAGGTCCACCATGGCCAGGCAGAACAGGATGACCCCGCCTGCCACCATAAAATCCCCCATGGTAATGCCTAAAAAATGAAAAATGGATTTTCCCAAAAGAATAAACCCGACGGCCAACAAGCTTGCCGTGACTAGTGATTGGAAAATGATCGAGCGCTTCTCTTGAGGAGACAACCCTTGTGTCAGGGATGCAAAGACCGGCAGGATGCCGATAGGGTCAACGGTAAAGAACATGGGGATAAAAACAAGGAGGATATCGTTAATCATCATGAGATATTTTATGGGCCGTTACCGGACCGGCCAATTGCGGGCCGGCGCCTGCCAGCTGACGGCCAATAGGGGCATCCATGAAAAGCTTGAAATTCTCGACGAACATCCCTCCCAATTTGTGCAAGGCGGCATCATAGGCGTTCTTGTCCAGCCAAAGGCTGCGCGGATCCAATGCTTTGTCATCCACCCCGTTAACATGCTTGGGTATCTGCAGATTAAAAACCGGTAAGACATCAAAACCATTTTTGTCAATACTGCCGTCTAAAATGGCATCCACGGCCAGGCGGTTTTCTTTTAAAGGGATGCGGTGGCCCACTCCATAAGGCCCTGCGATCCAGCCGGTATTGATAAGATAGGCAGAAGAGTTATGCTCCTGCATTTTTTTAGCTAAAATTTCAGCGTAAAGGCAAGGATGCACCATCAAGAACGCCTTGCCGAAACAGGCGGAAAAAGTAGCCTGCGGTTCCTTGACCCCTAACTCCGTACCCGCGACCTTGGCCGTATACCCGCTTAAATAATGGTACATGGCCTGTTCCTTGGTCAATTTAGACACCGGCGGAAGCACCCCATAAGCGTCACAGGCCAGGAAAATGATCTTGGAAGGGTGCCCGCCTTTGGATACCGGCTTGACAATATTCTCAATATGATTGATCGGATAGGAAACGCGGGTATTCTCTGTCCTTTTCTTGGAAGCAAAATCAACAAGGCCTTTATCATCAATGTCCACATTTTCAAGAAGCGCGTCGCGCCGGATGGCCGCGTAAACTTCCGGCTCACGTTCGGGAGTCAGTCCGATGCATTTAGCATAACAGCCGCCTTCAAAATTAAACACCCCCTCATTGTCCCAGCCATGCTCGTCGTCGCCGATAAGGGCGCGCTTGGGGTCGGTGGACAAGGTGGTCTTGCCGGTACCGGAAAGGCCAAAAAATAAAGCAGTGTCCTTCCGGGCCCCCATGTTCGCTGAACAATGAAAAGCCCCAATGCCCTTTAAGGGCAGGAAATAATTCATGATCGAGAAAATACCTTTTTTCATCTCACCGCCGTACCATGTGCCGCCGATCACCGTCATGCGCTCGGTGATATTAAAGGCCACGAATACGTCTGTTCGCAGGCCGTGCTTGGCAAAATCAGTGCAGGTGGTCTTGCAGGCATTAAGGATGGTCCAGCCCGGCTTAAAATCCTTTAATTCCTCGGCCGTCGGCAGGATGAACATGTTCTTGAAAAAATGCGCCATCCAGGCCACTTCCGTCACTAAACGCACACCGATGCGCGTGTCTTTATTGGCCCCGCAAAACCCGTCCATCACATAAAGCTTTTTGGCGTTCAATTGTTTAACGCAGAGGTCTTTAAGATGCGCCCATGTTTCCTTACTGATGGGTTTATTATCAGAACCTGAAGACTTGCCGTCCGCCCACCAGACAGTGCTCTTGGTGGCATCATCCATGACGATGTATTTATCTTTGGGTGAACGGCCGGTAAATTTTCCTGTGTCAACCGCGACGGCGCCTAAAGAAGAAACTCGGGACCTCTCATAGCCCTGCAAACGGGGATCAGTTTCATGGGAAAAAAGTTCATCAAAAGAAAGATTATAAAAAAATCCCTCGGTCCGGGCTATGCCCAAAGCCTTCAACCCTGCGATGACCGCTGAATTTTCCTGTGTGGTGATCATAGTTGTCTCTGGATATTTTTAACCTTTGTCCTTGGGAAGAATGGCCAGGGTCACCATCTCAACCACCAAACGTTTGGTCCCCTCAACCTCAAAACTGATCTCATACTTCTCCGTCGATCCATAGGGGATCTCCACCCCGTCCGCGATGGTATTGATATAACTCTCAAAAGGAGACATCATCATGTCTTTATACCCCAGGACCGCCATTTCTTTTTTGTATTGCCCCGCGAAAAGATTGCACAGCGTCCCGCAGCCGTCCAGGACCTCTGACTCTTCATCGGAATCAATATAAGGATATTGCAGCAAACGCAGAAATTCCGGCAGGAACTTCTGTTCCAGATAAACGACCAGGGAGATCAGGTATTCTTTTTTCTCCAAACCTGCCTGGTTACCGGAAAACTTAATGACAGAAAAAACAGTGGTGGCGTTAAATTTCTCCATCGCGTCAACACGCATCCGGTGGACGAACTGGGTAATGAGCTTCTTTTCCAATTTCGGCTCGCTGGAAAAAGTCGTTGCTGATTTTTCATAGAAAACTTTTTTCACGGCCGCGGAAAGGGCCAGCCCCAGGGTAAACGCGCTCTCGCCCTCAGCAGAAAAAGAACGCAGGTTGAGCTTGGCGCTTTCCTGCCGGACAACTTCCTTCATCTTGCTTAGGTCTAATGACCCTGAGGTTCCTTCTGCCACTAAGCACTCTCCTTTTGGCCCAACCAGAGGGACTTGTTTAATGCAAATGGGACTTTATAGCAGCTATCAGTTCTTCGGATTTATACGGCTTGACAAAAAAACCGGCCAGCTTGGGGTTGACCTGATAAGCCATGCGCTTGTTCTCCTCGGAACCGGAAGCAGTGACCATAATGATGGGCATGCCGGCCAATTCCGGGATCTTGACCATGCCTGCCATTAACTCAACGCCGGAAACCTTGGGCATCTGCCAGTCCAATAATACCAGCCCAATGTCCTTATAGTTGACAGCGAGTACCTCCATCGCCTGCTCGCCATTTTCGGCCTGGAGGATCTCCTGGGTGATCCCTGACTTCATTAAAATACGGATCAAAAGTTTACGGTCCAGTATGGAATCATCAACTAAAAGGATCTTCATATTATTTTTGGGGCTTAAGGATAAAGCCGCTGTTATAATTTTTACGGATCTCGTCTAACATTTTATGCGCCGAGGCCTCATCCGGAATGCCGCCCACCCGCACCCTGTACCAAACCCCTTTTTCTCCCAGATCACTCATGATCAAAAAAGCCTGGTACCCGCTGCTTTTTAAAGTCTGCAAGGCAGCCGCGGCCCTGTTCTTGTCCTGGAAAGAATATACCTGAATGGTAAAATCAGTCTCATGGCCATTGACCGGACTGGTCACGATCGCCATGGGAGGCACCGGATCAGTCTTTTTGAGAGGCGGCACTGGATCAGCTTTCTGATGGAAAATATCGTTTAACACCATTCCCTGGTCGCTGGGCGGTTTATTGGGATGCAAACTCAAAAAGAAAATGGTCCCGCCAGCCGCGACCAAAAGAAAGATCCACCATGTATTTTTAAACGAACCGGGCATTGACCAGCCTCCGCACTTTTAATTTTTTTATTGTAACATAAAAAATAAAATTGTCTCAAGTCTTTTAAGAACTTTGTCCTTCCTGCTTGGGATACTTGCCGCCCAGGACCCCCTGGATCATATTTTTCACTTCATCAGAAAAATCCTTGTCCAGGACCCATTCCAAATATTGAGGGTCTTTCTTGGCGATCGTCTTTAAAGGTTCTTTCCTGGCGTATTTGCCAAAGGTCATGTACAGATCGCCATTCCACCAGCGGAACTTGCGTTCGTTATCAAAAAATTCGCTCGATTGTTTATACTCAAAATCTTTCAGGCCTTCGATGGCCTCAACGGCAGGCACGTAACGTTTGAGCTGTTCCTGAAGGATGGCGAGCGTTGCCTGGGCATCGGCAGTGGCGGAATGAGCGTCTTTGAGTTCCTGATGGCAATAAAAAGCGTAGGCGGCAAACAGGTCGCGGCGCTCATGCAGGTGATAAATTTTCTGGGCGTCATACACCGTGCGGCCGGCGTAATCGAACTTGATCCCGGCGTCGGAAAATTCCCTGGCCAATAAAGGCAGGTCAAAACGCTCCACATTAAAACCGCCCAGGTCACACCCTTCCAAAAAAGCCAGCACTTGTGCCCCAATACTGCCAAAGGCCGGCGCGTCCTTCACATCAGCATCAGTAATGCCGGTCAATTCCGTGACCACCGGCGGGATGGGCATGCAGGGATTGACCCTGGTCGAATAAATTTCCTGTTTCCCGTCGGGGGTCATCTTGACCATCCCGATCTCGATGATCCTGTCTTTTTCGATCCAGATACCGGTGGTTTCCAGGTCCAGGACTACCAACGGTTTAGTTAATTTCATTTACACCCCCGGAAGAATTAATTTTCATGCCGTAACAAACCCAGGTCCAAAACTTTCTGGATCAGGTCTTCGTAACTGATCCCCGCCTTTAGAGCGGCCTGGGCCATTTCATCAATTTTGGCAATGCACGGATTGGCGTTGGGCTCAATAATATAAACCTCGCCCGCCTCGGTGACACGGATATCAAAACGGACATAGCTGTCCAGGTCCAAGGCGCGATACGCCCGGCGGCAGACATCATCAATGTTCTTCTGCCAGCCTTCGGGCAATTGGGCGACCGCCCTGCTCTTGATCCCCCATTTTTTCCGGTACGCGTCATCCCATTTGGCCTTGTAGGTTGCAATGCGGGGCTCTCCTTCAGGCAGATCGCCAAAGAGCATCTCCCTGGGCGGCAGTATCGTGATCTGCTTATGCCCAAACACACTTATGTACAATTCACGGCCCTCGATGTATTCTTCGGCAATGGCATCCATCTGCATGGTCTCATGGATGAATTTTACCCGTTCCACAAAGCTTTCGGGGTTGTCCACGATGGACGCCTGCGAAATGCCCCGGGAAGCTTCTTCGCATAAAGGCTTGATCACCGCCGGTAATTTCAGTTTGGACACAACCCCTACGGGCTTGCCGCGATAATACGTATGAAAATGGGAAACCTTGATTCGATGAAAGGTGAAGATCTTTTTGCTCAATGCTTTATTATTACAAACAAACATGTTCCCTGAAGAGGCACCTGTATAGGGAATATCCAGAATTTCCAGGACCGCGGCCATATTTTTTTCCAGCTGGGTCTGGTCGTTAAAGACCTCCATCATGTTAAAGATAATGTCCGGCTTGTTTTCCTTGATCTCCTCGAATAAAGGGGTGATATCGTTAAAAATT
>JABDCU010000008.1 GCA_013287965.1 Candidatus Omnitrophota bacterium
ATCGTATGTTTATATACAGGATTGTTTGGATGCCATATTTTTCAGCATGGATAAATTCAATGACAAGGTCAATATCCTCAACATCGGGGCCAATGAATATTGCCAGGTCAATGATTCCGTTGCCTGGATCACGGAATATCTGGGCGTTAAACCAAAACTTAAATATAGCGGCGGCGAGCGAGGGTGGATCGGGGACAATCCTTTTATATTCCTGGACACTGCCAAACTCAATAACGCCGGCTGGAAGCCGAAATTAACGATCAAAGAATCTGTCATCAAGACCCTGGATTTTTTAAAAAATCATGATGCCTACAGTTGTCATACTTGCCGGCGGTGAGGCCACCCGTCTATCCCCTGTGACAAAAGCAATGCCCAAGTCCATGGTGGAATTAGAAGGCAGGCCGTTCATTGCCCATCAGTTGGAAATACTCAAAAAAAATGACGTCAAACGTGTTGTCATTTGCGCGGGTTATCTTGGCCACATGGTGAAAGACTATATCCACAAGGCAGGTGACCTTGGTCTAAAGGTGGAATTTTCCTTTGACGGCGATAAACTTCTTGGGACTGCCGGGGCCATCAGAAAGGCACTGCCGTTATTGGAGAATGATTTCGCGGTCATGTATGGGGATTCTTATTTAACGGAAGATTTTCGTCCCATTGCCGGATTTTTCTTAAAAAGCGGTAAAAAAGGGTTAATGACCGTGTTTAAGAATGAGAACAAATGGGACATCAGCAATATCGTTTTTGATGGCGGCCAGCTCGTTAAATACGACAAGAAAAATTTGACCAAGGAGATGAAGTATATTGATTACGGTTTGTTGTTTTTTAAAAAAGAGGTGTTTTCCAAGATCATTGAAGGGCGGGTGGCTGACCTGGCGGATCTATGCACGGAATTGGTCAATGGCGGCCATATGGCAGGATATGAAGTGAAGACGAGATTTTATGAGATAGGGTCGTTCCAAGGCCTGGAAGACACTAAGAAGTATCTTCAGAATACGAGCGAAGGATGAATAGCTACTATGTTTTAGGAACATTCAGGGATTTTTGGCCAAATGTCTGCGAGGAATTACGTCAAAAATTTTCCAAATGAAGAGAATCTTTAGAAAATTTTTGACGTAAACCGAAGCAGACGGCCAAAATATCCCGTTCCGAAAACATAGTAGCTATTCATCCTGTACGAACTCTAAGGGGCCCAATATGTTTTATATCGTTTTTGCTGTAGCGTTGTTTATTGCCTCGGTAATCACCCATATATTCTTCTGCCGTAGAGTGGTGAAGACGGGCCTACATGCCAAGGCGTTTATTTTTACGGCTATTATTTTCTTTGGTGTTTATGCGCTCTCTGTTTTGGCCCTGTGGCATTCGCCGGTGCTTGACCCGCGCTCTTTATGGGGCCTGCCGTTTAGGATCACCGCTGGTCTCATTTTTCTTTTATTGGTCCCGGTTTATTTGTGTTTCTACGTGTTGACTCAGTTGACGAGCCCTTCTAAAAAGATCCTTCTGAGCATTTCCCAACGGGGAGCATTATCGCGCGCTGATATTTTGGCCGGTATTCAAGAGGAGCACTTTATCATGACGCGTTTGAACGATCTATGCGCCAGTGGGTGCGTGGCACGCACCAATGATAAGCATAGCCTTACTTCAGAGGGCCAAAAGATCGCGGCCATTTTAAATCTTATGCAATCCATCCTTGGCCGTAATGTGGGAGGGTGAGGGACTGATGACCATGGACGTTTTGACAGCGGGCGCGGGGATATTTTCATTCCTTATTTTTTTATCCGTTCATTTCATTACATTTCGCTGGGTGCGCCCCGAAAATTTGTTGAGATCATTGCTTGTATGTGTGGTCACGGTGATGGGTTTCCCTGTTTTACTGATGGGATTTTTTTATATTTTAAAGGCGGCGGACGCAACACTGCAGGCGTGGATCTGTGCCGCCATCTTAGCATCGGTGCTGCAGGGTTTGCTGTGTTTTGTTTATGTCCTTTGCGTGTTCGGGCCCTATGAGACATCGGTGCGCATGCGCCTGGTGCGTGAAATTGCCTTGGCACCTCCCGGCGGCATCTCGATGGAGGAATTAGCCCGGTGTTATAACACGGAGATCATGGTCAATTTGCGCTTACAGCGGCTCTTGGGCTCAGGAGATATCATTGAAAAAGACGGCCTTTACCGGATCGGGCGGGAAGGGAATTTTTTCTTTATTTTTGATGCCATTGCCGCGGTGCTAAAGAAATGGATCGCCCAATGATCGTGGTTATTTATTCCATTTTATTGGCCATAGAAGTTTTGATCGTCGCTGTTCTTGTCTCCAATGCCATTCCCTTCGTGCATAATCCCTTCTGGGACACTGTATTGACCAATCAGCAAAGCAGCATATTTCCTAAAAGAGACCTATACCTGTACGCGTTTTTCTTATTAGTATGTTTTGGGACCTATGCGGGAATAGTGACCATCTTCCGCACGCGCCTCGAAAATCTCCAATGGCGTCAAAAATTAAACCATTGGGCCGCAGCACAGGGGGCATGGGTTTTTATAGAGCTTTATGCTGCTTTTAAGATCATTGTGTACAATGACCCGCCTTGGGCCAGGATACTCCTTTACGCAGGACTGACCGCTTCTTTTTTAAACAAGATATTTTGGCCTGAAATTTCTTATTTTACGCAAAAGAATTGGCCGCGCCTGGTGCTTTGGATTTCATCAAGGTGTTCGGGATGGCGCGGCAACGCGCTGGCGGTCTTATTTATTTTTGGTGTGATCTATATTCCTGACCCGCAGGCCGTGGTGGCCCAGCTTTATATGGGCGACCAGTTCCACACCTGGGACACTTCTTGTCTTGGAACGGTGTATGCCTTATTTAACGGCCTTCTTCCCGATGTGGATATTAATTCCAGATATGGGCTGGGGATGCCGGTGGTGATGGCAGGGATCATGAAATTCTTCGGAGGTTTTGATTACGTCAATGTTATCAAGGGGCTCTTGTGGATGGGGATCTTTTATTATGTGACCTGGTTTTTTATCCTGCGACGGTGGTTTTTTAGCGGCCTGCTGGCTTTTGCCGCCATCCTCTTTGGCATGCGGGTGGCGATGTTCCCCATGTTCGTCATCCCATCGATCTGGAACGCGATGACGGAAAGTGTGATGAGATTTTGTTTTGACCCTTTATTTTTTTTGTTTTTATACAAACATGTGACCACCCATCGCAGGATATTTTTATGGGGCGCGTCCGTCATGGCCGGCATAGGGATGTTTTACATGTCCTCAACCGGCGCGTGGTTATTAATTGCTTTGTTAACCTATATGGGTATCCATTTTATTATCCCTAATATCCGTTCCCACATGGTCCGCTCCAAAGGCGATTATTTGTCCCTGGCGCGCATTATTTCTTTGGCGCCTCTTGTCATGATCTTCCTGACGTGGCTGACAGTCAAAGGCAATGTTTTTAGGCCGGAATTCTGGAAGAACGTGATGGAATTCCACTTGATTTTTGCCAATGGGGTTGGCGGCGAATACCTCACCGCGGCCATCACGCAACGGAAAGAATTTTTATTCGCAGCCATCGGCTTGGGGCTGGTCTTGTTTTATGCCGGTTCCATTCTTTATGCCATTCATCAGCTTTATTTTAAAAAGGCGGACCAAGGGCTTGTGTTTTCTATTCCCGTGGCTATTTATGGGCTGTGCCTGCAAACGTATTACATTGAAATGGACTATTCATATTCCACCTTTACGCTTCCAGGTGTTTTTCTTTTGTTTTTTTGGATCGACCGCGCAAGCAAAGGACTGTCCCTTTTGAGGCAAAAACAAATCAGGGGGGTGCTGCTGGCGTCGGGTTTTTTCGCCTTGATCAGCGCGCCGATGTTCACGGCCTATCCTAATATTTTTAATTTGTCGCCCAACCCCATTGTTGACACCAATGTCTCCATCAAGCTCAGTAACGGAAAAATGTATTTTAATCAGCTGTACATTGATTTTCCGGAATGGGTGAAATTACCGGTCAATTCTTTAGGTGAAAAAGACGAGAAGCTTAAATATGAAAATGATTTTCAGACCGACGCGCAGTTGGTTGATTATTACAAACAGGAAACGGATTTTTCCAAGGACACTGATCTGATCCGCCGGCTTACACCTGAAGGTGCGCGGGTGCCTTTGATCTCGAGCTTTGAGGTATTGATCCTCAGCGAGGCCCATCGCAAGCCGTTCTTTTATTATTTCCCTTTCTTGAGTTCCAAGCTGATGCGCACCAGGGCTTTTGTCACCTCGACACTTTATACTAAAACCCAGGTGGCCCAAATGCTTAGTCAATTAGTACAAGCCAAACCTAAGTACATATTTATGGAGCGCATATTTTTAACGCCCCAGGTGCCCATGTGGTACGGCTATCAATTCGAAGACAGCATTGCTCTCATCAGATACATAGAAGCTTATTATCAACCGGACCAAACCGGCCAATTCCTCGTGGCCATGAAACGTAAGGAGGGATAGTGGCGGACGTAAAGACAAAAAATATTGTGGCCTACTCAGCGCTGGTCCTGGTGTTATCAGTGCAGCTTGTTATCATCCTCGCGGTCATCTCGAGCTTTATTCCTATCAAGCTTAACAGTTTTGTCCAGACACTCCTGCCTTTGTATTGGGACCAGGTGCGGCCGCACCGCCAGATGCAGATCTACGCGGTCTTCATTATTTTCGGGACCTTGGCCCAGGCCTGGGGCATGGTATTTTTAAAGAAACAGCTGCAGGATGATGGATTTGCCAAGGCCTTATGGCCCTTTGCCCTGATGCAATGGGCGTGGGTGCTGATAGAGGCGACGGCAGCCTTCAAGGTCTTTGTTTTTGGCAGTCCTGCCTGGGCCAAGTATTTTTTATATTTATCCCTGTGCGGGTGCGTTTTGAACACTATTTTTTGGCCGGAGTTTAAAAAGTGGTCAACACGCTCTTATCATTGGCTGGCCCAGCCTGCCGCGGTGTTATTGGTCAGCCGCATCGTGGACGTGCTGCTTGTGTGCGGTATCATTATTTTGCTGTGGCCGGCAGACATGGCTAAATTATTAGCGCATGTTTTTGCCTGGGATTATTTCCATCATTTGGACTTTTTCGTCATGTCTCCCGGCTGGGCCTATACGCACGGCCTGGCCATTAATAAGGACGTTGTCAGTGAATACAGTGTCGTGACCCCCGTGTTTTTAAGCACCGTCGCTAAATATTGCGGGGGCTTTAATTATGAGAATGTCATGCGTTTGATCGTTATCATGACCTTGGCCTATTATGCGGCGGTGTGGGCTTTTTTACGTGTTTGGCTCAAAAGCACCTTGCTGGCTGCTTTCGGATTTTTGCTGGTGGTCAAACTCCAAATGTTCCACTGGGGCATTTTACCGGTGCTGTGGCGCTACCCCAGTGCCACGCCGGTGCGCTACCTTTTTGATCTCGTGCCCATCTTTTTGATATACAAACATGCCGAAGGCCTTGCCACAGGCGGGGCAGCCGGCAGCCGTGAAAAATATTTATGGCTGGCGGCTATGACCAGCGGATTGATGATGGCTTACACCATGGAGGTGGGAGTTTATTTGATCCTTGGCTTTTATGCCTACACCTTTATGCTTTTGACCTTGCCGCAGTTAAGGACAAAACTTTTTCATTTTCCCCGCGATATCCGCAAAATGACCGGGCTTTTTGTCCTGCCGTTCATAGCTGCTTTTGCCTTGTTATGGATGGTGGGAGGCCGCGCGGTTGTGACCGGCGAATTCTGGAACAACACCACTGAGTTCGCACGGCTTTTCCTCAACGGCTTTGGCTCATTGCCGTATTGGGACGGGCTTAACGACAAACAGTTTTTTGCTTTTTGCATGGGATTTATCATCCCGGCGGTTTATGTCCTGACCATCATGATCGTCGGGGCATTTTTGTATTTGCGCCAAATAGACACTCCCCAAATGTTCATCGTCTACGCGGCTGTCTATGGCTTGGGGATGTACCATTATTTTGTTTACCGCTCCGCGGTGACCAGTTATTACGTGGTCTGCGTTCCCTTTGTTTTTGTATTGTGTTTTTGGCTCCAGCAGATCTTAAAACCAGTGGCCCTGCAATTGCGCCGGATCATTTTGTCCGTGCTGGTGCTGTTGACCTTGGGGGCCTTGGTAACGGGGTATTTATTTACCGTTTATCCTAATGTGCTTAACCTGTCAGGGCTTGACTTGGCCCCGGAACTGGCTTTTTATCAAAAAGAATTTCATTTTGAACCTGACGCGGCCTTGATCGACCGCCTGACAGGGCAAGATGAGCGGGTGGCCTTGATCAGCAGTTTTGAGACGAGAATACTGATGGAGGCTGACCGCAAACCATTTTTTTATTATTTTCCCATGATCAATCCCGAGCCCATGGAAAATTTGGACTTTAAGGGTACGCAATTGTTCACCATTGACCGTGTGCGAAGGACATTGGGACAGTTAGAAAATGAAAAACCTGGCCTTGTGTTCATCGAGAAGAAATTGTTCTCAGGCCAATTGCCCGCGGCCTATTATCAGCATTTTCAAACATTGACGGTCTTAGTCCGGTATTTGACCCAGAACTATGCGCCGTATGATCAAGGCCAATTTCTGGTGGCATTAAAGCGCAAATGACACCTGACGAAATGTCAGGTGTCATCCTGAGCCAACGGGCGAAGGATCTCTACAACTTATGAACCCTGTTATCCCTTTTTCCCTGGTCATTTTTTGTGTCACGGTGCAGGTGTGGCTGGTATTGATCGCCTTGTCCGGTGTCATACCGCTGACGGACGCCGTAAGCACGGCGGTGTGGCCTGAGTGGCAGTATTTTGTGCGCCCCGAGAGGGATGCTTTATTGTTCCACTGTTTTGTAGGGCTGGCTTTGTTGGCCCAGGCCATTGGTATTTGGTCAATGCGGCATCAATTAAACCAAGCCTCTTTTACCAAAACAGTGATGCCTTTTTTAGCGGCGGAGATGGTGTGGACCGCCCTGATGCTCAATGCCGCTTTTAAAGTGATCGTTTATCATGACCGTCCATGGCTGGCCCAGGATGCTTTTATATTCCTTTCAGCAGGGGCATTGGCCAGCAAGGTGTTTTGGCCGGAGCTTAAAAGCTGGGCAGAGTGTTTTTATCAGAAGATCACGACATGTTCGTTTGGTATTAAAGCTGATGTGGCGGCATGCCTTGGTTTGGTCGTGCTGCTGTATGTTCCCGATGACAGGGCAGTGCTGGCCCGGATGTTTTTCGGCAATAATTTTCAGCATTTTGACAGTTTTACGGCACCTGCCTGGGCTTTTACCAAAGGTGCTGTGTTAAATGTGGATGTGATGACCGAGTATGGGATCGGCATCCCGGTGATGATGTCCTGGTTTGCCAAGCTCACGGGCGGCTTTAGCTATACGCATCTATTATGGTTTTGGATGGGAGGGACGATCACCTACTTTATTTTGTGTTTCGTATTTTTACGCCGCTGGCTGGGGTCTTTTGCCCTGAGCCTGATGGCGACCTTGCTGGCCATCAAATTCCAAATGTTCCATTCCGGGGTCACCCCGTTTATTTTTACATTGCCGAGTGCCACGGTGGTGCGTTATTTTTGGGACATCCTTTTCTTTCTGTCCCTGCTGGGGCATTTGCGCACCTTGCGTAAGCGTTATTTGTTCAGGGCAGCTGTTTGCTGCGGAGTGCAGATCTTTTTCATGACGACCAGCGGCTATTGCCTGACGATCGCTTTTATCGCGTATCTGACGGCTTTCATGGTCTTGGAACATTTAAGGCCTTTGGTATGTGAAAGTATCACGGAGGCTGTCAGGTTTTGCAGCTTTCTTTTCGTCGTACCTTTAACGACCTTAGGTTTTCTGGTTCTGACCCAGGGCGCCCATTTATGGACAGGGGAGTTTTGGTCCAATATGCAGGAATTTAATAATTATTTCTTGTCCGGCTTTGGTTTGATGCCGATGTACGAGACCCTGCAGAACCATGAAACCATGGCAGGGTTAATGGGATTTTTTATTCCGGTTGTTTATATGGGCACATTTTTAGTCACGGCAGGACTTTTGTTCTATCGACAAGTTCCACGGGAAGACCTCATGGCCGTGGTCCTTTCTTTGTACGGCATGACCTTGTACCACTATTATATCGGCCGCTCCGCACCGACGAGCTATTATGTGGTTTGTGTTCCCTATGTGTTTATTTTATTTTTTTGGCTGCAGCGATGGCTTTTGGTTTTAAAACAGGACAGGCGCCGGCTGATACTTCTGTCCTTGGGAGCGGTCATTGTTTATGCTTTGCTCACCAATCATACGTATTTGGCCTATCCTAATATTTTTAACGTTTCACGAAACCCCATTGTTGATCCGTTGGTGGTAAGCCCTATACCTGATGGGCGTTCTTATTTTAACCAAAGCGTCAGCAAGCTCACCGAAGACCAGAAACTGCCTGCCAATTCTTTAGGCAATAAGGATGAGGGCATCAAATACGAAAAAGATTTTAAGACAGATGCCCGGCTCGACCAATATTACGACCAGGAATCTGATTTTGGCCGGGACGCGGCGTTGATCGCGGCTTTGACCAAGCCCGCAGACGCAGTGCCTTTATTAAGCAGTTTTGAAATTAAAATGCTGATACAGGCGGACCGCCGGCAATTCTTTTATTATTCGCCGATCCTGCTGGCCCGTCCCATGCGCATGCGCACCTTTCCTAACAGCACGATGTACAGCCTCATCCACGCGCGCAGAACACTGCACCAGCTTCAAGAAGCCAAGCCGGAATATATATTTATGGAGAAGGTCTTTTTGCAGGCGCCGGGTTTTGCCAATTTTAAGGATGCTTCCCTGGCGTCGGTACTTAACTATGTTTTTGAGAATTATTCGCCGGATGCCCAGGGCCAATACCTGATAGCGATGAAGCGTAAATGATCTTATGGGACAAACAAAGAATATTTTAACATTGGTGCTGATCGCTTTTGCCCTGAGCATACAGGCATGGCTGATATCTATTTTTGCCTTGCAGTATCTTCCTTTAAAAGACACGCTTTCCCAGACTGTTTTTCCGGAATGGCGGTACTTTGTCAGGCCCGAGCGGGATGCCCTGCATTTTCATATTTTTGTTTTTGTCGCCTTGGGCTTGACAGCCATGGTCCTTTGGAAGATGCGCTTGAAACTGGCAGATGCTTTGTTAATGCAAAAAGCACGCGTGTTTTTAGTATTGGAGATGATCTGGACATTTTTGCTTTTAAGCGCGGCTTTTAAAATGATCGTTTACGCCCAGCGTCCGCAATTAGCGGCCCGTGTTTTTTGGGTCATTGCCGCAGTAAGTGTCGCCGGTAAAATATTCATTAAACCTTTGAGCGTGTTTTTACACAGGGCTTACCAATACCTGCACAGCCCATCAAGCCGCCTGGCGTATTTAGCTGAAATATCTTTCCCTGTTCTTTTGGTTTTGGTCCTTTATGTCCCCGATGCCAGGGGAGTGATGGCCCGTGATTTTTTGGGGGAACAATATCATCATTGGGACAGCGCGGTGATGGCACCAGGCTGGGCGTATTTGAGCGGTTCTGTGTTAAACGTGGATGTCATTTCCCAATACGGTTTAGGCCTGCCTATCTTTGTGGCCCAGTTGACAAAACTTTTGGGAGGATTTACTTACGCAAATGTGCTTCGGGTCATTATGGGTGTGAACATTATTTATTATTTGGGATGGTATTTGCTTTTGCGTTCCTGGCTTAAAAATACGCTGATCGTCATCGCCGGCATGCTCTTCGCGGTCAAGATCCAGATGTTCCATAGCGGGGTCTACCCGATAGTTTTTACCTATCCCAGCGAGACCATTTTAAGGTATATGTTTGATGTGGCCGTATTCGCCTTGATGCTGGGGCATTTAAGAACGGGCAAGTATTTTTATTTATGGGGCGGCTCCATTATTTGCGGCATTGCTGTTTTTTACATGACCACCACCGGCCTATGCCTGGCATTGACTTGGGGTGTTTATTTGGGAAGTTTGGCTGTTTTTCCTGGTCTGCGGTCCCGATTTTTGCCTGATCGCCGTAGTTGGCTGGCTTTGTCAGCCTGCCTGCCTGCTGTCGCGGCTGCCATTTTTGCCTGCCTTTGGTTTGCCGAAGGACAGCATATGTTCACTGCTGAATTTTGGCGCAATACCGAGGAATTCAATAATTATTTCCTGAATTATTTCGGTACTGTTCCCATGGACCAAAATATCACTGACCATAATTATTTATTTTTTTGGATGGGTTTGTGGATGCCTCTTGTCTACTTGGGGACTTTTCTTATGGTGATGAGTCTTTATTTTTGGCGCAAACTGTCAGTAGAGCACCTGTTGGCGGCTTTTATTGCTTTTTATGGGATGACCCTTTATCATTATTTCGTTGCCCGTTCCTTATCAACCGGCTTTTATAATGAAGGCTTGCCGTACGCCTTTATATTATGCTTTTGGCTGGCCTTGGGGCTCGAAAAAGCAGCCAAGCGCACCCGTCGTAATATTACTTTGGCCTGTATCGTCATCAGTGCGTACGCGCTTTTGACCAATTATAATTATATTGCTTATCCGAATATATTTAATTTATCCCGTCACCCTTTGACAGACCCGCTGGTCTTGAGCCCTTTGCCGGATGGCAGGTCGTATTTCAATCATCTCTACAGCCAATTGCCGATGGATAGCCGGCTGCCCAGCAACTCTTTGGGAGAAACAGATGAGAAATTGCGCAGTGAGAAGGATTTTTCCAGCGACGATGAAATGAACAAGTATTACAACCAGGAATTTGATTTTAGCGAAGATGCCGGCCTTATTGATGCGCTTGTGCCACCGCAAGGCAAGGCAGCGGTGGTCAGCAGTTTTGAGACCAAGATCTTGATGGATGCCAAACGCCCGCCATTCTTTTATTATGTACCCTTGATCATTTCAAGGCCCATGCATATGCGTACCATGGTGGTGACAGCGTTATATACGCAGGACCATTTGCTCAGGACCATTGCCCAGATCAAGGCCCAAGCGCCGGAATATATTTTTATTGAGAGGATATTCCGTCGAGAAAGCATTGACCTGGTCACTTATAAGGACGGGTCGGCTTTTTTGGCCTTGATGCATTATATCAACGCGCATTATGAGAATTTCCGGGAAGGGCTTTTCTTAATGGCTTTAAAACGTAAGGTTTAATTGATGAAGAAATTATTCCAATCAAACATTATCACCGCGCTTGTCTTGTTCGCGGCCGCGGTCTTGGTCAGCATAGCCGTCTACCCTGAGGTTTTTATCAGCTCCAAGATGAGTGTCGTGATCTGGTCTGATTATTGTGTCGAATACGCGCCAACCTTTATTTTAACCACCTTCCTATACCAGGGCGGGCTTCAGCTGTGGGATTTTTTCGCGCAGATGCCGTATTTTCACACCTACGCCGTGCTGGGATTATTTAAATTCCCCAACGTGGTGACGGCTATTTCATATTATCTGCTGGCGCCTTTCACAGAAGATTCCAGCCATCTTTTCCACCAGGTTTTTATCTGGGGCTATTTGATGACACTTTTATTCTTAAGGGTCACAGGGATATTCCTGTTGTTAAAAACAGTGACGAAAAACCGCCCCTTTTTAAGTGCCGGCACCGTGCTCTTTGCCGTATTCTTTAGTCAAATGGCGTTCTTAAGGGGAACGCCCTATATGAGTTATTTTCCTTTAGGCATGTATTTTGTCGTGCGCCTGTTTCAAGACCTGCAGCTGCGTTTTCTGGTCGCCCTATTTTTCTTTTTTATGATCGTGCTCAGCACAGAATTGCTTCACGGCGCGTATTTATATTTGCCCATGCATTTTTTTATCATCGCGGGCATTTTATGGCGGGTTTTCTTTAAGCCCGCCGTGGACAGGCCTTTTTGGACTTATTGGCGATGGAAGGACATGGCATGGGCCATCCTGGCAGCGGCCCTGATGATGGCGCCGTATTTGTTCATCATGAAATTTTCGTTGAATGATCTTGCCTTTGGCCAGGACAATAGCCGCATCGCGCATCCTTTCAGCCCGCAATGGTATTTTCAAAATCCCCAATTAGATCTAGGCAGCCCCGGTACTTTTTTCGGGGCGCTCTTGAATATACAAAAGGTGGATGCCTTGTTTTATGTAGGCCTGTCCTTTCTTTTTTTGGCGCTGGCCGGGTTTATTTTAAACCGCCATAAATTAAAGTGGTTTTTTGCCTTAGGGGTGTTCTTTTTATGGCTTTTAAGTTTTCCCCGTGAAGGGATCCATCTCGGCCTTATCGCGCACTGGGTCAATGTTTTGACAAACCCCCTAAAAGCCTTACCCCGTTCCTACCGGTTTACCTGTGAAGGGATGCTTCCCTATTTATTGATGCCGTTGGCTGTGATGGGCATAGAGGCCATGGTGGAGCTCTTTAAAGGAAAAAAATATCCTGCCGCGGCCTTGGGTTCTTTGGCCGGGATGACGTTTTTACTTGTATTGAACGGTATTTTTATAGTACCTCCTGAGGTTTCTGCTTACCTGATCGCGTGCGGCTTATTGCTGATAGGGGGGATTGCCCGGGTCCATTTTAGGAATTCCCCGCGGGCGAGGAGTTTTCTCGTTGGGACCATCTGTTTTTTGGCAGTCATTGATATTTGCTTTATTATTTATCAGTCAAAACACACCTTTGAGCGTTTCTGTTACCGTAAGCCCACTATTTTGGATGCTGCCCCGCAGGCGGGTGTCGTGGAGTATGATTATGAAAACCCGTCTATTTTTCCTTACAGGAATTCGTACACCTTCCATTTTTCTTATAATGACGAACTCGATATATGGTTCCCTCACGGCCTGTCGTCGGACCTGCACCATGTCATCAACCAGGCGTTGAATTTTACTTTTCTCAACGGCTATAATCCCAGGCACAAGGAGTTTGCGAAATGGCTGAATGACCCGCAAATGCTGACCTATTTAACGCAGAACAATGAATTCATTTTCCTGGCCCAGTCAGCGATCAAGGCCTCACCCGGGGCCTTAGGCCGGATCTGTTCAGCCGGGCTCGCCCGTCAGGTGGTGACAGTAGAAGATCCCAAGGGGAACTTGAATTTAGCGGACCAATGGCCGGGCAGCATCACGCCCAAACCCCAGGAAGATCTGCAGTACAGTCAAGTGGCAGGGACAATAGATGATAATACCCAACCCAACCAGTATCTTCAGACGGGGGGCATGATCATCTATACCCTGTATTTACCTTCTGATTTTCCCGGTCATTTGGCATCATCATGGTTTCCCGCCGAACAGAGGTATTTACGGTTCTTTGTCGAGGGAGAAGGAGGGCAATGGCGGGAACTCCAGGCAGCCCAAGGCGAATTGATCAGGCCATATACCTTTGATGTGCAGAATATCAAGCAAGGTGAATTGAAGGCAGCTTTTTCCAAGAATGATTTTCCCATGCACCACAAATGCGTTTTATTTTATCCTTCCAGTGAGAACCAGGGTGTTGAAAAAGTGTGGCGCAAGCAATTTGATAACTTAGGGACCATCTACAGGGCCAAGAGGGATGGCTGGTGGGTCGGCCATTATCCGTATGATCCTAAATGGAGGATATCTGTTGACGGCAAACCAGTGCCTTATTACCGGGTGGATAAAAGTTTTATCGGTTTTCCGCTGGGTCGCGGAGAGCATAAAATATTGGTCCAGTATTGGCCGCATTCGCCGTTGAGGATATTTCTTTTTATTTCCGCCCTGTTAACGACCTTGGGACTTCCCCTCTTGATTTTTTTAGCGTTGAAATGGGAGAATAAATGAAGCGCAATATCCTCTATTTATCCGCGCTTGTTTTCGTCTTATCTTTGCAAGTACTGATCATCCTGGCTTTTATTTACCAGTTCATCCCTTTGAAGGCGGCCGCGATCACCGAAGATGTTCCTGCGTCACTGCTCAAGGTGTTCCAGCCTAACCGCAATTATTTTTTCTATCATGCCTTTATTGCCGCGGCGATCATAGGGGAAATGCTGGCCCTTTATCTATACCGTAAACGTTTGGAGCATGCCGACGTGGCAGGGGAGGTCCGGGACTTTTTGCTCTGCGAGACGGTATGGGTGTCGTGGCAGCTTTTCGCGGTGTTCAAGGTCCTGCAATACAATAATCCCGGGTGGGCAGAAGTTTTATTATATGCCGGTTTTGCCGCCGCCTTGCTGGCAAAGATCTTTTGGCCGGAATTAAAGCGCGGCCTTGCTTTTTTAAAGGATTACCTTCGGCGGGAAATACCGGTGTCATGGCGTAAATTTGCGGACGCGGGTATTATTTTTATCCTGTTGGCGGTGATCGCGGTCCCTAATGGCGAAAAAGCGTTGCTGCGCATGGCCCTTGCCGACGGTAATGATCATTTTGACCAATGGCTGATGGCGCCGTTGTGGGCCTACCATAAAGGGCTGATACCTGCCTTGCAGTTTTTTAATCCGTTAAATTGGGGAGTGCCGGTCTTGGTCCACGCGCTGGTGAGTTTGATGGGTAGCGTGACGTGTGCGCATGTGATCGCAGTCCTTTGTTTATTGGCCATCGTGTATTATGCGGTTTTTTATTATTTGTTGCGTTCCTGGTTAGGGACCTTGACAGCCATTTTTGGCGTGCTGTTGGCGGTAAAGCTGCAGATGTTTAACATAGGCGTTAACCCGTTGATCTGGGCTTTCCCGGCGCAGAGCATGCTGCGGCATTTATTCGACGTGGCGGTATTTTTCTGCCTTTTGTTTTATGCCCAAGGGCGAGGGGAGCTGTTCCTTTGGCTGGCCGCGGCAGCGGTGGGGATATCTTTGAGTTTTGTTTTTGATACCGGCGTGTATTTGCTGGTGGCTTTGTACGCGTATGTGGCCGCGCTTATGTCGTTCAAAGATACCCGTTGTTCATTGTGCCCAACCCCAAGGCAGTGGCGTAAGGTTTTAGGATTGGCTTTTCTGCCGTGGTTGGTGATGATCGCCGCGTTATTCTTTTGCATTGGCCCTGCTGTCCTGCATAGGGCATTTTGGATGGAGAGCTTCAAAGATGTTCCCCGTTGGCTCGCCGGTGCTGATTCCATATCGGTGTATTCTTGCTTAAGGGACAGGAATTTTTTTGCGTTCTTTGCTTCATTTTTTCCGCCTTTGCTCTACGCGGCAGGCATGGCAGCAACGGTCAGCATGGTCTATTTTCGTTCCTGGAAAAGTGAAAAGTTATTCTTGGTCCCTTTAAGTGTTTATGGCTTAGGAGTCTATGCCCATTTTTTATGGCATGCCAGCATCAACTACTATTACATGGCGCCTTTACCTTTGGTTGGCTGTGTCTGTTTTTGGATGACCCAGTACCTCGACGGGTTTAAAAATGCCCAACGGCGTTTAGTTAAATTGATCTTGGCCCTGCTTACCTTGATCGGCTTATTCACCAATGTCATTTTTACTTACTATCCGAATGTTTTTAACATGGCCGGGCAAGTATGGGACCGGCAAATGGCGTATTACCAGGCCAATTTTAATTTTAAGAATGATGCTGATCTCATCCGCCAAGCGACATCGCCTGATGAGCGGGTGGCCTTGATCAGCGGTTTTGAAATACAAGTATTGCTGCAAGCTGACCGGGCACCTCTCTTTAATAATAGCCTGGCGCTGATGGACCAATTGGATAAGGCCAAGCCGCGGCAGGTGTTTGTTAATAAAAGCATATTGAACATGGCCAATAACCCAGCAATTAGCGCATTGACCGATTACTTAAAAGCGCATTATCAATACACAGGCAAACAAAGCGATAACCTGGCCTTATTAGAGAAGACCCATGAGTAGTTTAAAAGACCTTAAAAACTGGGGGCTATTTTCCCTGACAGCCCTGCTCTTGAGCATCCAGGCCTTGCTGCTGATGATGAAAGCTGTTAATTTTTTTGAACAGCTGCCTCAATTCGTCATTTTAGGCATTGGGCTGGTGCTTTTTATCATCGGACAAATAGCAGCAGTGATAATTTATAAGCATAGGGCCCAAACAGGGGAGAAGGAAAATGGTCTGCGGGCATTTTTGATCGTGGAAGCCGTGTTGACTTTTTTCCTGTTGAGCGCCCTGGTCAAAACCATTTTTTATGATTACAAGGGGGAAATGGCCCAGCGCGCGTACAATATTCTTTTGATATTGGCTGTTTTAAATAAATGGTTCTGGCCTCAAGTCAGGGAAACAGGACGCCGGGCCTGGGTGCTGATCAACGCAAGGGCCAATGAAAAAATATTGAGGTCATGGACCATCGTCATTGGGACGGTTTTATTGCCGCTTATTATTTTTGTGCCGCATTTTGAGCGGGTCCTGGCGCGCATGTATATCGGCGAGCAATTCCATCATTATGATATTTTTGTGATGTCTTCCGGGTGGGCCGCGTATAACCATCACCTCATTGATGTGGACCAGACTTCTCAATATGGCGTAGGGATGCCGTATATTTTTGCCGAGTTATGCCGCTGGATGGGCGGGTTTTCATATAGCCATGTTTTTCTCATCATCATGACCGGCACCATGATCTATTACGTGCTGTTCTTCTGGCTTTCTTTGCGCTGGTTTAAAAGTGCGGCCTTCACTTTGGCGCTTATGCTTTGGGCCATACGCGTGCAGATGTTCCATCCGGGGGATTATCCGTTTGTGTTGACCTATCCAAGCACCACGGTAATACGGTATTTCTTTGATATTTTTTTCTTTGCGGCCATTTTCTGCCATTTGCGGCGTGGGCGTCCGGCCTGGCTGTTGGCCGCTGCTGTTGTGAGCGGCATTTCGGTGTTTTATATGGATTGCACCGGGGTCTTCTTAGTTACCGCGTATTACGCTTATTTGACATGCCTGTTGAGCATGCCGTATACCCGCTCCATGCTTTATAGGACCCAGAGGGATTTGGCGCCTTTAGGAGGGTATTTTCTTTTGCCCGTGGCGGTGATATTTGTGTTTTTTTACAAAACAGTGGGCCATCATATGTTCACGGCGCAATTCTTTCAAAACATGACCAGCATCGAAGAATATTATTTAAGCGGCATCTGGACGTATCCTATCTATAACAATTTTATATACCATAATTTTTGGGCAGGGCTGGTGGGCTTTATCATCCCGGCGGTGTGGGTGTTTACCATGATCTTTGCGGGAGGGATGTGTTATTTTAAGAAATTTTCCAGGCAAAATATCCTCATCATCGTGGTCTGTGTTTACGGCCTGGGGGTCAACCATTATTATGTCGTGCGCGCCCTGCTGACCTGTTATTATGTGACAGCCCTGCCTTTTATTTTTGTCTGCGGCTGGTGGCTGAAGCTTTTGTTGTGGAGCTGGCCGCGCAGGGTTCGGACCAACGCTATCATGGCCTCGCTGTTCATCTCTGCTTGGGCGCTTGTCACCAACCATAATTTTATGGCCTATCCTAATATTTTTAATTTTTCGCGCAATCCCATGGTTGACATGCTGACAGCCCAGCCCTTGCCTGCGGATCTGTCGACGTATTTTAACCATCTTTACCGCAATGACCCCGCGGCATTGAAACTTCCCGCCAATTCCTTAGGGCAGACAGATGAGGAGCTTTTGACGGAAAAAGATTTCAAGTCGGATGATGAGCTGACGGCGTATTACCGGCGGGAATATGATTTCACCAAGGATGCCGGTCTGATAAAATCGCTGACATTGCCTGGAAGCCCGGTTGCCGTGATCAGCGCTTTTGAAACCAAGATCCTGATGCAGGCAGACCGTCCGCCTCTTTTTTATTATTTCCCGTTGCTCAGCTCCAGACCTAAGCATATGCGGACCATGCCGCTTAATTTTTTGCATACGAGCCCCGGACGCTTTAACCGCAAGGCCATCCAAGAATTGGAAGAGGCCCGTCCGGAATATGTTTTCTTGGAGAGGATTTTCCTTTATGATTATCCTAAAGCATACGCGGACAAACCGGAAAACATCATCCCCATTGTTGATTATGTGCGCCTGCATTATGCGCCTTATAAGGCAGGGGAATATTTAATGGCTATGAAACGCAAATGATGATCTATTGGTCCGCCGTCTTAAGTGTCTTAATATCCATTGAATGTGTCTTTGCCGGCACATGCTTTTCCATTCTTTTTCCCCCCAAGCCGTCGCCCTTGGTCCAGGATTTTTTTACCACCTATCAGCACGCGATCACGCCTAAATATGATGTATTGTTCTTGCGGCTTTTTATCGTGGCGGGTGTGGCTGCTTTTATTTTATTGATGCGGTTTTGCGGCCGGATGACCCCGCAAAAACATGCTTCATTCAAATATTTTACCTTTGTGCAGGCAGCGGTCATTATTACCGAGACATTCTTTCTATTCAAATTTGCCGTTTACCGCTATCCGGTGTTCCTTAATGGGTTTTACATAGCGTTGATGGCAAGTGCCGCCATCAAAATATTCACTCCGGAAGTCATGAAGTCATTGCGGCGTTTTGATAAGCGTATGAAAGATAAAACGCCTTTCTTAAATCTTTCTCTCTGGCTGACAGCAGCGGCAGGGGTGCTTATTCCCTTGATCATCTGGGTCCCGGATGTGGAAGGCTCCGTGGCCAGGATGTTTTTTGGCGAACAGTTCCACCATATTGATTCGATATTGATGGTGCCCGGATGGGTGCATCTGTCGGGGAATATTTTAGGGATAGATAATATATCCCGTTACGGCGTCGGGGCGCCTGTGCTTGTTGCTGAAATAGCACAGCGTTTATTGGGCCAATTTAGTTATGTCCATGTAGTGATCGTTACGATGGCCGTCAGTGTGGTGTATTATTGGATATGGTTCTATGCCTTGCGCCTTGTTTTAAAAGACGCTGTCTGGGCATTCATTGCTATTTTTCTGGGCTTGCGCCTGCAATTTTTTAATATAGAGACCTTCCCGTTTATTTTTACCTATCCTCAGGACACGCCTTTGCGGTTCTTTTTCGATAGTTTGTTTTTTTTATTTTTGGTCCTGCATACGCAAAGCGGCCGGATGAGATGGCTGTATTTAGCCTCGGCGGTGAGCGGCTTTTTTGTTTTTTATATTACCGGCGAGGGAGTATTCACCTTGGCCGCCTTTTATGTCTTTTTGGTCCTGCGTGAAGTGTTTGTGGTGATGAATCCCGGCGGTTTGATGCGGCGTGTCAACAAAGGACAGGCGGCCCTGTTATTAGGGACCCCATGGGTGGTTTTTTTATCCGGTTTCTGGATGGTGGCAGGCGGGCATATTTTTACTAAGGTTTTCTGGACCAATCAGCTTGAACTTATCCGTTTTTATGAGGCGGGCGGCCAGGCTGCTTTGATGATCAATAATTTGACACCTCCTTTTGTTGACCGCGCTTCCATCGCCTTTCTTTTGCCTGTGCTGTATTTGTTCGTCCTGGTTGTTTTGTTAGGAAAGCTGATGCAAAAGGCCCTTAAAATAGACGGCTTGCTCATGCTTGGCGCGTCTGTTTTTCTGCTGATGAGTTATCATTATCACGCGGCAATTGCCAACAATATGCCGTCTTATTTGCGCAATGGGGTGGTCATCGCGATGCTGACAGTTTATGTGCTTAAAGGGATGACGGCACGCCTGGGGCAATATCATCAACGGCTTTGGAAGATTGCCTGCGGTATTTTAGTTTTTGTGATGATGGTGACGACGCATCAATTCCTGCTGCATCCGAATATTTTTAATTTGTCGCGTAACCCCATGACGCACCCGGTGGTAAGCGAAGTTCCCATCGGAAGGAACAGTTATTTTAGCCATTTGTTCATCAGTTATCCGGACGCCTTTAAACTGCCGGTCAATGGGTTGGGGCAGAAGGACGAGATGCTGGTGACGGAAAATGATTTTAGCGATGATAATCAAATGAAGGAACTTTTCAGAAAAGAATCGGATTACGCTAAGGATGCCGCTTTGATCCAATCATTGACCGCTCCTGAAACAGAGGTCCCGCTGGTCTCTTCGTTTGAAAATCTGGTCCTCATGCAAGCCAAGCGCCGTCCTTTTTTCTATACCTATATGCTGGTCAACGCACAGCCCAGGCGCATGCGTAAATTCCCCGTTACCATGCTTTATACCAAAGGTAATTTACAGCGGGAGATCAGCCGTATTGAGAATTTCAAGCCTCCATATATATTTGTAGAGAAAACATTCCTTGTTTCCCCGATACCTCGGGCATATTTGTACGATAATGAGGATTTGATCGCCCTGTTGTCGTATATTTTCAGCCACTATGGGTCGTATAAGCAGGGAGAATTCTTGGCAGCATTAAAACGTCAATAAAACAGGAGAACGGATATTATGGCAACGATAGAAGATTTTAAGAAAATTGAATTGGTGGTAGCCCAGATCAAAGAGGTCAAGGAACATCCCAACGCGGACCGTCTTTATGTCCTGCAGGTGGACACGGGAAAGGATGTGCGGCAGATCGTCGCAGGGATCCGCAAAGCGTATACGCCCGAGCAGCTGGTCAATCGCCGGGTCATCCTGATCGTTAATATGGATCCCGCAGTTATTCGTGGGGAAACATCCAACGGCATGCTCTTGGCAGCATCGGATGTCAACGGCATGTCCTTGCTTGCGCCGGACAAAGAAATGATGTTAGGCAGCATCGTCAAGTAATGCTTGTGAATATGGTTAAGCAGGTGTTGCTCCCGAAACGGGATATTTTTGCTGATCTGCTCAGTTTACAGCTCGAATGTTCTAAAGATTCCCTTCATTTGGAACATTCTCGCTGTAAATCTTCGCAGATATGGAAAATTTCTCAGCAAAAAATCCCTATTGTTTCGTCCACAACACCTGCTTAACCATATTCAAAACTATTAGAAAACTATGCCAGAACTGTCCCTTAAACAATTTGTCCCTTCAGAAGTTTGCCTTAAATGCGACGGCTGCTGCCGTTACAAGGAGGCAGATTCTGCCTGGCGCCCTAAACTAGGTGCCGGCGATAAGGCGGGTTTGGCTGACCTGATAACCGCGGGGGATGTCCTGGATGCTCAAGGGTATGTCAAAACCATTCAATCTTGCGGAAAGCATTTTTGCCAATTTCTCAACGGGGGGGACAACACCTGTAGCATTTATACCAAGCGGCCTTTTGAATGTTCTTTGTATCCTTTTATCCTTGCCAAGACACCCGACACTGTTAAGGTCTATGCGCATTTAAGCTGTCCTTATGTCCAGGACCATTTGCCGCACGTGCAGTTTGATGCCTATGTGGCTTATTTGAAAGAGTTTTTCCATCAGGCGGATATCCGGGAATTTCTATCGCGCAATAAGGCCATGTTCCATGATTACAGCCTGTATGCTCCTGAATTATTGTATTTATTTGATCTGTCATTGCTATGAAGGACACGGCACTGCTTGACCAAAAACCGTTGGTAGATTCATATCTTAACTTGGGGGCGAGGCCCTTATCCGGTTTTTCTTTTGTCAGCTTGTTTGCCTGGTGTGATTTTTTTGATTTTGAGTTTAAAATGGTCCAGGACTGCCTGTGCATCTTTGCTCACGGAGGTCCGGGGTGCTTTTTATATTTGCCGCCTTTGGGGAAAAGTTTTGGTCCATCGACGATAGAGCTTGCCTTTAAGCATATGGCCCATGGGGGCAGGATCAAGGCGGTCAACCGTATAGAAAATATTCCGGGAAACTTATTGTCAGCCTTTGGCACAGGTAGTTATAATCAATACTTAAAGCCCGCGGAGTACGTGTATCGCAAAGAAGACCTGATCGCCCTGAAAGGCAATGCCTATAAATCCCAGAGGCATGATTGCAATGGGTTTATAGCGCATCAGGCAGCACATTCTTTTGGGCCTTACATGGATGCGGATTTCGATCTTTGCAGGGACTTGTATGAACGCTGGGCGGATGATCGCGCGCAGTCTAACAGCGACGATGTTTACCGGTCCATGCTGCAGGAAAACCGCCTGGTGCACGCGCGTTTATTGAAATATTGGCAAGCCCTGGGGCTTATCGCCAGGGTCTTGAAGAAGGGCGAGCAGGTCATCGGGTACACTTTTGGTTTCGCCCTGGATGAAAATACGTTTTGTGTTTACGCGGAAATTTCAGATTTGAAGGTCCCCGGGGCTGCGGCGTATATGTTCAGGAGTTTCTGCGCGGACAGAGCGTTAAAGGATTTCAACCGGATCAATACCATGGATGATTTTGCCATGCCCAAGGTGGCCCGGGCCAAGCAAGCGTATCATCCTTCAGAATTAATTGCTTCATACACTGTATCGTTAAAGATCGGGGACAGCAGATGAATATCAAGCTCGCGGAATTCGTCATTTTCGACGTAGAAACAACCGGCCTTTCCCCTATTGACGGTGATCGCATTGTTGAAATCGCGGCAGTGAAGGTCAAGGGTTCCCAAGTGGTGGATAAATTTTATTCCCTGGTCAATCCTCAAAGGACTGTGCCGCCGCAGGCAACCCAGGTCAATAATATCACGGATGATATGCTTATATCAGCACCCGTCGCCGCTGATATCCTGCCTCAAATGATCCATTTTATCGGCGGGGCATGTGTGGCCGGGCATAATGTGCGCTTTGACCTTAATTTCTTATGTTATGAATTGGCCCTGACCGGCCGCCGGCTTAATGACCAGACCCCGGCCGTGGATACTTTAAAAATGGCCCGTGACTTACTGCCTTATTTAAGTAACCATAAGCTGGGTTATTTGGCGCGTTCCCTGGGGGTGGTCGTTGACCAGACCCACCGCGCCATGGCAGACGTTGAGCTTACCGTCGCGGTGTTCCTGCGCCTGATGGACATGGCAGGGGACAAGGACCTCCAGCAAGTTTCGGTTTTCCTGAACCAATTTGGCGTTGAGAAGCCCAATTTCAAATTAACCCAAAAATCCCAAGCATCGCTTTTCTAATCTATGCCTTCGGTGCATCGACACACTCTCTCCTTTAACGGGGATGCCTTTAGTATTTTCTCTATTTTTAAAGACCAGCCGCATCCATTTTTCCTGGACAGCAGTTTACACCGCTCCGGGGGCCAATTTTCTTATATCGGCTTTGCTCCTTTCACGACGGTGAGGGGCAAGGACCTGTTTAAATTCAAGAAAGTATTTGATAAATACCGTATTGCGGCCTCAGGACTGTCTTTTCCCGCCGGAGCAGTGGGATATTTAGGGTATGACGGCTCTTTATTTTTTGGGCTTTACGATACCGTTTTGTCCGTGGACCATCGAAAAAAGCAGCTGATCATTTCCAGTTTTTCCAAGGGCCGCATTCAAGATATTTTGAAATGCGTATTTTCGGGTGGCTCGGACTTGCTTAACAGCAAAGACGAGACAGGACCCGAGGATCTGCGTTTCAAAAGTAATTTCACTAAAGCTGGCTACATGAAAGCCGTGCGCCAGGCGCTGGAACACATCCGCCGCGGAGACATCTATCAGATCAATCTTTCTCACCAAATAAAGGTGCAGATACGGCATTGGCAGAGATACACAGAGCCGGCTGCCATTTATAAGAATTTGCGCCAGGCTTTCCCGTCGGAATTTGGGGCTTATTTTGATGACGGCAGGCAGGTGATCTTAAGCGCCTCACCAGAGCGTTTTTTGAAATTGCAAAACGGGATTGCCCAGGTCAAGCCGATGAAGGGGACGCGTCCACGGGGAAAAACAAAGATCCAGGACAGGGGTTTAAAAGAGCAATTGCAAAAGAGTCCTAAAGAAATTGCCGAGCTTTTGATGGTCACGGACCTGGAGCGCAATGATCTGGGCAGGGTCTGTGATTATGCATCAGTCGAGGTCAAGGCCATGCGCACCATTGAGACATACGCATCTGTTTTTCAGGCAACGGCGACGGTCGAGGGCCGCCTGCGGCACGGTTGTGATCAATTTGATCTGCTGCAAGCGACCTTTCCCAGCGGCTCAGTCACCGGCTGTCCTAAAATTGAGGCGATGAAGATCATTAAGAAATTGGAAGCTTGTCCGCGCGGACTATATACCGGTGCCTTGGGCTATATGAGTTTTTCAGGGGACATGGATTTTAATGTAATGATACGAACCATGTTCCTGGACCAGAAAGAGATCACTTTTCACGTCGGCGGCGGGATCGTGGCAGATTCCAAGCCCGCAGACGAGTGGCAGGAAACCTGGGACAAGGCCAAGCCATTGATCGAAACGTTAAAGCGGTCTTTTTTATGAAAACAATTTTTTTCGACGGCCGATATCTCAACGTGAACGCCCAGATCACTGAGGCCTTCACACCAGGTTCTTTTAAGGGCAAAGGCGTTTTTGAAACCATGCTGGGCTTGGACGGGGCGGTGCTGGACACGGCCCTGCATTTAAAGCGCCTGCGAACAGGTCTGAAATTCTTGAGCATCAAAGCACCACTTATCAATCCATTGATATTAAAGGAATTATTGCAGCGTAATCATCTACCGTCTGGGCGTGTCAGGCTTATGGTCTGGCAAGCAGGTAAAGAGGTGCATGTGATGGCAGCGGCCTTGCCGTATAAGATCTCTAATAAGAAAATTTATCGCGTTTGTTTGGTCAAGACCAACCGTGCGGCCAATGCCCGTTTGGCCGACGTAAAATCATTAGATTATGGATTGTTCGCGCAAAGCCATGCCCAAGCCCAAAAACACGGGTTTGATGAGGCACTTTTGCTTAACCGTAGCGGCCATATTTTTGAAGCCAGCCGGGCAAATATTTTTTGGACCAAGGACAATGTCTTGTATACGCCGCCATTGTCTTCGGGGTGTTTGAACGGTATCACCCGCCAACAGGTCATCAAACACGCCGGCAATCTGAAAATTCCTGTGAAAGAAAGGAATTTGACGCCGGGGGCCCTCAAAAGATCCGATGCCGCTTTTTTGACCAATTCTCTCATCGGCATCAAACCTATCGAAGTCCCCCGTGAGCTATACTTGACCTGACGGATAAATTTATATACACTAATCGAAATAAATGGCATCCAAATCCGTACAAACTTTAAGTTCCGTGGACCCAAGCTCGGTAAAACCGCAAGAGAGCTGCCGCGTCTGCAAGGCAAAAAACCTGGTCACCTATTTTGATTTCGGCCTGATGCCTCTTGCCAACCGTAATCTTTCCCTTTCCCAGCTTGACTTAAAGGAACCTGTCTTTCCGCTGCAGTTGTTGTTTTGTAAAACCTGCGGTCTTTCCCAGCTAAGCCTGGTGGTGGCGCCGGAGGTTTTGTATCAGGGATACACTTATCATTCTTCTGTTTCCCAAACTTTCCAACAGCATTGCAGGGAAATTGTTTCGACGCTTAAGCAGCATCTTGACCTAAAGCCTAAGGGTCTTGTGGTGGAGATCGCCAGCAATGACGGGTGTCTTTTGTCAAAATTCGCCGAGAGCGGATTTCAAGTGATCGGTGTAGAGCCGGCCAAAGAGTTGGCCTCTTTGACGCAAGCGCAGGGGTTTACGACATTTTGCCAATTTTGGGGCCCCGGCGTTGCCGTCGAGATCCAGCGTCAATTTGGTAAGGTTGACCTTGTCATAGGCACCAATGTCATGGCGCATGTTGATGACCTGGACGAATTTTTAGGCGCGGTCAATTCGATTTTGGGCCCGGAGGGACATCTTGTTTTTGAAGTCCCCTATATGGCCAATTATATCGAGCAGCTTGAATTTGATACTACCTATCACGAACATCTCTCTTATTTTTTGCTCAGCCCCTTGAAACGGGTCCTCGAGGCCAATGGCTTTTGCATCATTGACGTCCAACGGCTTAAGATCCATGGCGGGTCCATCAGGGTCATCTGCGGCAAGAAGAGCGCGGCCCACGCCGTGTCTGCCAGCGTCGAGGCGCTTCTTACTTTTGAAAGAGACATGGGGCTTCTCGAAGAAGATATTTATTTGAAATTCGCGGCACGCATCCACCATCTGCGCGACAGGCTCCGGCTTCTTTTGTCGTCCTTAAAGCAGAAGTCAAAACACATTGCTGCCTACGGCGCGTCAGCCAAAGGCAATATCCTGCTTAATTATTGTGGGATAGGCAAAGAAACCATTGACTACATCATTGATGACACCCCCCAAAAACAGGGTAAATTCCAATCCGGAACGCATATTCCCATTGTGGACTCAAGCCGGATGCTTAAAGAACGCCCCGATTATCTGCTCATACTCGCCTGGAATTTTACCGAGGAGCTCATGAACAAAACAGCCAAGTATTATCAAACAGGCGGTAACTATATTGTCCCGATCCCCGAGGTCAAGGTCCTTAACTCTTCCAGCCCTTTATGAACCCTGTAAAAGTCGCCGTCGTACTACCGGCTTACGAAGCAGCTGCTACCGTTTCCGACGTCTTAAACGCGCTCCCGCGTGAATTTTTTCAATATATCATTTTGGTGGACGACCATTCCAGGGACCAAACTTTTGAAATTGCTTCAAAAGACAAGTCAGTCCTCGCGTATCGCAATGAAAAAAACCTTGGTTATGGCGGGAACATCAAAAAATGCCTTTGCATTGCCCTTGAGCTTGGCGCTGACATCATCGTCGAGATCCATCCTGACGGGGAATATGGTGTCGGATCGATCGGCAGGGCCATTGAAGAAGTCAAACACGGGGCCGGCCTTGTGCTGGGAAACAGGTTCGCTTTGGATGGAGGCCCTTTAAAAAACGGAATGTTCTTCTGGAAGTACCCTGTTATCAAGGTGTTGAATTGGGCGTGTAATCGTGCACTGGGGACCCGTCTGGGAGACCTGCACCAGGGATTCAGGGTCTACTCGTCGGCATTATTAAGAAATATTGATTTCATCCATAACAGCAACGAATACCTTTTTAGTTTTCAGATCATTGTACAGGCGGTCTTCCATCAATTTCCTGTCCGGGAAGTGCCTCAAAGCTGCCGTTACAAGGGCAAGAAACGGGGGGCCCGGCTGGGTGCCGCCGCCCTTTATTCAATTTCTGTCTTCGGGGTCATCATCCGGTTCTGGCTTGCGAAATTAAGATTAAGATTGCATGGATGGCAGGGGAACATATAATAAGAGTATGAAGATACGCACTAAAGCCGTACATACCGGTGTCAACATTGATAAAACTTTTAATTCGGTGATAACACCGATCTATCCCACGTCCACCTTTTTCTTCGACGAGATCGGTAAGAACAAGGGATATGATTACACCCGCTCCGGCAATCCCACCCGCGCGGCCCTGGAGGCGAATATCGCGGCCCTCGAAGGGGGCATTAATTGCTCGGCGACTGCCACCGGCATGGCGGCCATCACGGCGGTGATGTTTTTTCTTAAAGCAGGGGACCACATCATCACCGGGGATGATATTTACGGCGGCACCTACCGTTTGTTTAACGCGGTCTTAAAGCCCATGGGTTATGATTTTTCCTTTATCAATATGCGTGACCTTAAAGCGGTCAAAGCCGCTGTGAAGAAGAATACCAAAATGGTGTGGATCGAAACACCATCCAATCCTTTGCTTAATATCGTGGACATGGAGGCAGTGATCGCTATTGCCCAAAAAGCCAAGGCCTTAAGCGTCGTGGACAATACTTTTTTGTCGCCGTATTTCCAGAAGCCTTTTGAGTTTGGGGCGGACATGGTGGTGCATTCGACGACCAAATACATCAATGGCCATTCCGATGTCGTTGGCGGGGCGATCATTTATGGACGCAAAGATTTGCAGGAGCGCGGCCGTTATCTGGTCAATGCCCTGGGGGTGTCCCAATCTCCTTATGATGCCTGGCTGGTCTTGCGCGGGGCGAAAACCCTGGTGCCTCGCATGGAAGCGCATCAGGTCAATGCCATTGAGATCGCCCATTTCCTCGAGGGGCATAAGAACGTCAAAAAGGTCTATTATCCAGGCCTTAAAAGCCATCCACAGCAGGTACTTATCAAAAAGCAGATGAAGGGCTTTGGGGCCATGTTGGCTTTTGAATTAAACACGCGAGAGGTGGCGTTAAATAAATTTTTCAAAAAATTAAAATATTTTGCCTTGGCTGAGTCTCTTGGCGGGGTAGAATCTTTGGCGGAGACCCCATGGTACATGAGCCATGCCTCCATGGGGGAGGCAGGTCTCCGTGCATCCGGAATAACCAGGGAAACCGTACGTGTTTCCGTCGGTATTGAAGATGCTGATGATCTGATCGCTGACCTGGATCAAGCGTTGAAAGGGTGAGATGAAAAGAGATTACTTTGTAATGACATTGGGAAAAAACCTTACGGTGTCGATGATATTGGGCCTTTTGACACTAATTCCTTTGGCATACGCGGCATTGCCGGATATTGAAGCTGCGGTGATGAACAAAGACTATGCCCAGGCCAGGGACCTGGCTTCCAAGATCATCAAAGACAGCAATGATCCCGCCCAGCGCACGGAAGCGCAATATTATTATGGTCTGGCACAGCTGCGTTTGGGGCAATACAGCCAGGCGCGCAGCGCTTTCCAAAGTGTCATGGATACCCATCCGGCACATGACGTTTATGACAAGGCCGCGCTCAGCCTGATCGAAGGATTTTATATGGAGGGTCTTTATACGGATGCCCTTGATACGGCCAAACAATTGCTTAAAAAGAGCCCCTATTCTTCATTTTTGAGTTTAATTTATTTTAAGATCGCCGGAGCTGACCTGAAATTGATGCGATGGGAAGACGCGAATAAATATTTAAACAAGATCATCAACGAATTCCCTAAAAGCCCGGAAGTCCAGGTTGCCAAACAGCTTTTGGAAGAAAAGCAGTATTTCGCGGTCCAGGTGGGGGCATTTTTAGATAAAGGCAGGGCCTTGAGTTTGATCGATGATCTAAAAGGCAACGGGCAATATGCCTATGTGGTCGAGACCACCGCTTCCGACGGGCAGAAATATTACCGTGTGCGCGTGGGGCAGATGAGCTCGCTTGAAAGTGCCGAGGACTTGAAAAAACGGTTAGATAAGTTGGGATATCCAACCTTGATCTATCCCTGATGAAAGATCCCGCCCTTATTTTTATCGTCGGGCCGACCGCCGCCGGAAAATCCGAAATAGCCCTGTGTTTAGCCCAACGCCGTAATGCCGAAATTATCTGTTGCGATGCCATGCAGGTTTATCGGGAAATCGCGGTCGCGAGCGATAAACCATCAGCCAAGGCCAGGTCCCTTGTCCCGCACCATTTGGTGGATGTGGTTTCCGTGACAGAAGATTTTAATGTGGCGCGTTATCGCGGGCTGGCCGCGCAGGCCATTCAGGACATACAGAAACGCGGCAAAACACCCTTGATCGTCGGGGGAAGCGGCATGTATATGGCGGTTTTGCTGGATGGGATCTTTGAAGTAAAAGCCGGTGCCCGTATAGAAGACTCATCGTTATTGACCCATGATCGTCTCAAAACCTTAGACCCGCAGGCAGCAAGGAAGATCCACCCTAATGATTCTCAAAGGATTGTCAGGGCTTTAGAAGTAGCTGTAGCAACAGGCCAGCCTTTATCGCGGCTGCAGCAAAAACGCGAAGGGCTGTGGGGCACAATGCCCATTAAAATATTCGCCCTTAACCGGCCGCGCGAAGAGCTTTACCAACGGGTCGAAGCGCGCGTGGATGAGATGTTTACTAAGGGATTAGTCGAGGAGATCAAGCAGGTCTCAGCGCTGTCCTTGAGCGTTACCGCGCGCAAGCTTATCGGCATTCCTGAAGTCATGGGGCATCTAAAAGGGGAATATGATCTCGAGCGCGCCAAGTATTTGATGAAACTCAACACCCGTCACTACGTCAAACGCCAATTGACCTGGTTTCGGCGGGACAAGCGGCTGACGTGGATCGACATTACGCCGGACCAATCTCCGGAGCAAGTGGCGGATATTATTGCAGGAGCGCTATGAAAGAAAAGATCATACTAGCCGTTGTCGTTGAGCATGCGCATAGTTCTTGGTCCCCTGAGGACGAGGCGGCTGAGATGCAACAACTCATCGCGACCTGCGGCGGTGAAATTGTCCATACGGTTTTTTGCAAAACCATGCCGCCCACCGCGTCCCATATGCTCACCAAGGGCAAGGTCGAGGAGATCAAGCTCTTGTGCCAGGCAGGCGGCATTGATGCCGTCATCGTCAGTTGTGACCTTAAGGGCACTCAGCAGCGCAATCTTGAAGCTGATTTCGGGGTCAAGACCCTGGACCGCACCCAGGTCATTCTTGATATTTTTGCCAGGCGCGCCGCATCCCAGGAAGGCAAAATGCAGGTGGAGTTAGCGCAACTGCAGTACCGGCTTCCCCGGCTCACGGGGCATGGAGAAGAAATGTCACGTTTAGGCGGCGGCATCGGTACTTCCGGCCCCGGCGAAACCAAGCTTGAGATCGACCGCAGGCGTATCGGTGAGCGCATTACCAGATTAAAGAAAGACCTCAAAGCCGTCACCCAGAGCCGTCAAGTCAAACGCAAAAAGCGCCAGGACCAAAAGATACCGACCGTGGCCCTGGTTGGCTATACCAATGCCGGCAAATCGACCCTTTTAAATACTTTAACAGAGGCAGACACGCTCGTTCATGACGGGCTTTTTACGACCCTGGATTCACTTTCACGTCAGGCGCTATTGCCCAACCATACTAAAGTAGTTTTCTCCGATACTGTCGGGTTCATGCACGCCTTGCCTCACGGGCTTATCGAAGCCTTTAAGGCAACACTCGAGGAAGTCCAGGAGGCGGATCTCTTATTGCACGTGCTGGATATCAGCAACTCTGACTATCGGAAGTTTTATGACGCGGTCCGCGCGGTATTGGATGAACTGAAGGTCTTGGACAAGCCCGTGATCATGGTGCTTAATAAAATAGATAAACTCGAGGACATGCAGCGTTTAAATGAGTTTAAGAGGGATGTTCCCTATTACATAGGAGTTTCCGCCCTTAAGGGAGAAAATATCCAGCAGTTGTTTTTGATGATCGAGGACATTTTATCGGAAGGTTCAGTGGATATTGACATTGTATTACCAGCCAATCGCATGGACCTGGTCAATCTGGCCCATGGCCAGGGGGTGGTGCATGAGGTCAAGTTTTTGGCTAAAGGCATACGCCTGAAAGCTTCCCTGCCGGCTAAAACTGCGGGCGCTCTTACGGCCAAGCGAGTTGACAAAGCCGGTTAACTATGTTAAATTTACAAAATATGTTCCGTCGAAACGTTGCTTTATCCGCCATATTTTTAGTCTTGTTTCCCTCGCTCAGCCCGGCTGACTGGATTTGGACCCCCGAGACAGGCAAGTTTATCAATCCCAAATGGGAAGTAAAACCCACTCCTGAAGACCAGCTGGAATATGCCCAGAGTTTTAAGGACAAGGGCAATTGCAAGAAAGCCATGGCAGAGTTCAAAAAATTGATCAGGGCCTATCCTCGCGCCAAAGAAGCTCCGGAAGCTGAATTTTTTATAGGCCAATGCCAGGAAGACATGCATAAGCCGTATGAAGCGTATCAGGCCTATCAGCTGGTCATTGATAAATATCCCTTTAGCGAACGCGCCGCGCAGATCGTCGGCCTGGAATATAACATCGCCAACCATCTCCTGGAGAACAAGGACCGCAGTAAATGGGCGGAGACGGTGGTGGGCAGTGATGACAGGGTCATTGAAATATTACGTACCGTCATCAAGGACGCGCCTTATGGTAAATTCGCGGCGATCTCCCAGTATAAGATAGGGCTTTATTTTAAGGAAAAGGGCATGTACCAGGAAGCCAGGGACGAGTTTGAGAAAACCATGAATGATTATCCCAACAGCGAATGGGCCCAAGCTTCCAAATTCCAAATCGCCATGGCAGACACGGGCCGGGCTTCGGACGCGCAGCATGAGCAGAAGGTGACCAGCATTGCCATGGAAGAGTTCAATGAATTTGTCAAGACCCACCCGGACAGTCAGCTGACCCCGGAGGCACAGGCGCAGATGGCCCGCCTGAAAGCCAGGGAAGCGGAAAATAATTTTGTCATCGCCAAGTTTTATGAAAAGCAGAAAAATTTAAAAGCCGCGCGGATATACTATAAAGAAGTTGCCAGTAACTACGCGGACACTTCCTGGGGGCCTAAGGCCCTGGCCCAGTTGAAAATCATTGGTGAATAATGGTACGTTTTCTTTTGTGCACACTGCTTGTCTTGGACCTTGCCGGCTGCGGTTATACGACGGGGTCCTTATTGCCCGGCAAATACCGCAGGATCGCCGTTGAGCCTTTTAAGAATAAGACCAACAATCTCGATGAAAATAACACCGGGCTTTACCTGCCGCAGATGGAAACCAGTGTCCGTACCGCCATTATAGACAAGTTTTTGTTTGACGGGAATTTGCATATTGCTGACCCGGACAAGGCCAACCTGGTGCTTAGCGGGGACCTGATCAATATTTCACAGGACACTTTGCGCCAGGACATCAATCAAAATGTCCAGGAATACCGTATCACGGTCACTGTTTCTTTGACCTTGACGGACACGGAAACCGGCAAGGTCCTCTGGACAGAACCTTCTTTTTCCGGGGTGACAACGTATTTTCTCACAGGGTCCCAGGCCACCTCACAGAGCGCCGCGGTAGACGCGGCGCTGGCTGACCTTGCCACCCGTGTTGTTGAGCGTACCGTTGAGAATTGGTAAGCCATGATTTATCTTTTCCTGGGCGATGACCTGCCAGCCAAAGACGCCAGAATTGCCGAGATCAAAAGTAAATTCTTCAAGAACTCCCAGGAAGCCCTCGCCTTTGATCTTGATAACCTTGATGCCAAGGAACTTGGGGATGACGCGCTAAAAAAAGCATTCTTGACCCTGCCGGTCATCGCCCCTCACCGCCTGATCATTTTGCGCCAGGTCCATAAATTAAAATCCGCCGACATCCAAGTGCTGATTAAATTTTGCCAAAATCCGGCGAAGCACTGTGATGTGGTCTTGGAATCCACCGAGAATACGCTCAAAGGCGATCTAAAAGACCTGCCGCTCTATGCCAAGGGAGCGGTGATGGCCCGGCCTGAAGGTCCCAATGTTTTTGATATGACCAAATTGATAACAGCCCATCGCAGCGGTGACGCATTGAAA
Organism: Candidatus Omnitrophota bacterium; assembly: GCA_013287965.1. Classification (GTDB taxonomy): domain Bacteria; phylum Omnitrophota; class Gorgyraeia; order Zapsychrales; family Fredricksoniimonadaceae; genus JABDGZ01. The sequence continues at coordinate 32,849 of JABDCU010000008.1, forward strand.
ATGTTGGATGGTTTCTATCGCGCGGATGTGCATCCCTTACAGATCATGGGTGCCTTGGTGTGGTATTGGGGCAAGGAAGGCAAGGCTGCGGGGCGTGAACGTTTTGAGCGGGGGCTCAAGAGTTTGGAAGAGGCGGACTTGAACATTAAACGCAGCCGCCTGGACCCTCAATACGCCGTGGAAAAATTGGTGGTGGAATTAGGCTTGCTTTTGCGCCGGTAAAGCTAAGGACCGTGCAAAGCGGGATTTGCGTCGGGCAGCTGTTTTCTTGTGCATGACGTTGCGTTTGGCCGCTTTATCGAATTTCTTGTAGATCTCTTTGAGCAATTCCGTTGCGTCGGCTTTTTTGTCAGCAGCTGCAACAGTGAATTTCTTGACCGCTTTTTTCAGGTCAGTCTTGATCTGCAGGTTATGCAGGTGCTTGGTATGGGCTTTACGTAAATCTTTAATGGCAGTACGGCGTTGTGGCATGAATAAACTCTCCCTTTAATTGTTTTAAGGTGAGAATAATAGCAAAGCACCCCCTATATGTCAACTGATAAATCTAAACCACCGCACCAACACCGTACCCTTTTAAAATCCAGCGGCATCGTCGCTTGCGGGGTATTGGCCTCAAGGATGCTGGGATTTGTGCGCGATGTGCTCCTGGCACGCTTTTTAGGCACCGGCTTTTTAGCTGAGGCATTTTTTGTGGCCCAGCGCATCCCTAATTTGTTAAGGGACATGGTGGGTGAAGGTGCTGCCAACGCTGCTATTGTGCCGGTCCTTTCCGGGTACGCCCACCAAAAGTCCAAAGAAGAATGGCAGGAATGCATTAACGTGGTTTTGGCCTGGGGAGTGATCATTTTAGGAAGCATCACTTTTCTGGGTATCTTTGCGGCGCCATGGATCGTGCGGCTCATCGCCCCGGGATTTGCCGGAGAGCCCGGGGAATTACAGCTGACGGTTGACCTGACGCGCATCATGTTCCCTTATTTGGTCCTGATCGCATTAACCGCGTTTCAGGCGGGGATATTATATTCTTTAAACGCATTTTTTGCGCCGAGCTGGGGCCCCTGCCTTTTGAATTTGGCCATGATCTTAAGTGTCTGGGTGGCTTGTTTGTTCTCATGGCCGTTGGCGTATATGCTTTCCGTTGGTGTTTTGATCGGAGGCGTCTGGCAGTTTTGGGCCCAATGGCTGGCTTTGCGCCGTAGGGGAGTGTATTGGAAGATGCCGGTATCTTTAAACCATGAGGGCGCTCGTCAGATCGGCCGGCTTTTGCTTCCGCGTTTATGGGGGAGCACCGTTTATCAGATCAATATATTTGTGGATACTTTTTGCGCGTCACTGGCGGTGATCGTGGGGACCGGCGGTATTGCCGCGATCTATTATGCCAATCGCATGATCCAATTTCCCCTGGGAGTTTTTGGATATGCTTTATCATCGGTTGCTTTGCCGTCGTTATCTAAGCTTGCGCAGGAAGGGGACATGGCCCGTTTTAGATCGACGCTGTTTTTTGCCTTGCGCAATTTGATGCTGATCTTAATACCCGCGGCCTTGGGCATGGTCATTTTTTCGAAATGGATCATCCATCTTGTTTTTCAGCGAGGGGCTTTTGACGCGTATTCAACTTCTGTTACCTCGCAGGTGATGTTTTACGCGGCACTTGGACTGCCTTTTGTCGGGGCCTCGAGGATATTAGTCTCTGCCTTTTATGCCTTGCAGGACACTAAGACGCCGGTGAAGGCGGCCACGGTTTGTTTGGTCGTCAACGCAGTATTGAATGGATGCCTGATGTTCCCCTTAAAGATCGGCGGCATTGCCCTGGCCAGCAGTATCGCGGGTGCCGTCAACTGTCTCTTGCTGTGGCATGGACTTAATAAAAAATTGAAAGCGCACCAAAACAGCCAAAGGGATAAATTTTTTCCGCCAAAATGCTAATTGCTACTTACTTATTCCTGGATAAGTTAGGAGCAAAAACACGCATTTTGGCTTCAAAAATTATCCCTTCGTCTGTTTTGACGCATCATTAAATGATAGATATCAAAGTAAGAATTAAAGGATTACCAACGAGCAGTGGCGTGTATTTGTATAAGGACGCCGCGGGTGCCGTCATTTATGTCGGCAAGGCGGTCAATATCCGTAAGCGTGTCGAATCGTACTTCCGTAAGGATACCGGAAGCTTGAAGACGGATTTTTTAGTCAGCCATATCGCTGATATTGACACCATCCAAACCGCCTCCGAGGCTGAAGCCCTGATCCTGGAAGCCAGCCTCATTAAACAATACCAGCCTAAATATAATGTTGAGCTCAAGGATGGTAAAACCTATCCGTATATTCAAATTACTAAAGACCAATTTCCTTTAGTTTCAGTGATAAGGTTTAACGCTCGTAAACATAAGGACATCAAAGCAGATCTTTATGGGCCCTATGTTAACCCAACGCTTATCCGCGAGGCCTTGCAGATCATCCGCAAGATATTTCCTTTTCGCACCTGCGAGCCTTTTGCCCATAAATTATGTCTTTATTATGACCTGGGCCTATGCCAAGGGCCTTGTGAGGATAAGACAACCAAGGAAGATTATCAGCGCAATATCCGCAGCATAAAATTCATCCTGGATGGCCGAAAGGATGACCTGTACCGTAATTTGCATTTAGAAATGGAGATATTGTCCCGTCAGAAAAATTTCGAGGGAGCAGCCCGGCTGCGCGATCAGATACGCGCCATTGGCGCCTTGTATTCGGGGACAGGGGACATTAATTATTTTAAAGAAGCTGAACAATTACAAAGGGCGATAGGTCTTGAAAGAGCGCCGGTGCGTATCGAATGCTTTGATATTTCCAATATCATGGGTAATCAGTCGGTGGGTTCCATGGTGTCTTTTTTAAACGGCAAACCCGATAAGAATAATTACCGCCGATTCCGTATCAAGACAGTGAAAGGCATTGATGATTTTCAGATGATCGCGGAGATCGTGCGCAGGCGCTATACGCGGCTTCAAAAAGAAGGTTTAAGTTTTCCGGATTTGGTCGTGATCGACGGAGGCAAAGGCCAATTAGGCGCGGCGATAAAGGAATTAAAGAAATTAAATTTGTCCTTGAGGCTGATCTCATTGGCCAAACGTGAAGAAGAGATCTTCGCTCCGGGTAAACGTAATCCCATTAAGCTCTCCCATGATTCACTTGGCCTCAAACTACTGATGCGTGTGCGCGACGAAGCCCATCGCTTCGGCCTAAAGTACCACACGCTTTTGCGTGCCCAAAAATTTTTAGGAGGTGAAAAATGAAAGAAAAGAACAACTTAACCGATTTTGAATGGCAGGTCTTGCAAGCGTCTTTATCCATCCCTTTAGGTGAAACCCGTTCGTATCAGTGGATCGCCAGGAAAATAGGCCATCCTAAAGCCGTGCGCGCCGTTGGCTCGGCCTTGCGTAAAAATCCGTATCCTTTGATCATTCCCTGCCACCGGGTGGTCAAATCAGATGGGACGCCGGGTGCCTATGCCGGCAAAATGGATGGCAAAAAAGCCAAATTATTGGCCATTGAACAAGTGATTGTCCGCCGGATCAAGCCGTAAAAACACCTCGACAAGCCCTGATTTTAAGACTATCATGTTCAAGTTTTTACAGGGCTATCTTTAGAAAGGTTTTGAATGGAAATAGGTATTGTAGGCTTGCCTAATGTCGGCAAGTCCTCGCTGTTTAATGCTTTGACCGGTGCTGCCGCGGCCGCGGAGAATTTTCCTTTTACCACCATTGAGCCGAATATCGGGGTCGTCCCTTTACCTGATGAGCGCCTGCCATTTTTGGCCCAGGAATGGAACTCTGCTAAGGTCACTCCGTCGGGCATCCGTTTTGTGGACATCGCCGGTATCGTTGAGGGCGCTTCCCAAGGCGAGGGGCTGGGCAATAAATTCCTGGCCCACATCCGTACGGTGGATGCCATTGCCCACGTGGTGCGTTGTTTTAAAGATGAGAACGTGGTCAACGTGATGACTGAGCTTAATCCGCAGTCTGCCGCGGACATCATCACCACTGAACTGTTATTGGCAGACATCCAGCAATGCCAAACAGCCCTTGACCGCTGGACTAAAAAAGCCAAGTCCGGGGATAAAGACTCCATTGCCAAATGCAATGCTTTAAATGATTGCGTGAAAGCATTTAATGAAGGGGTGCCTGCCCGTCGATTAAACAATATCCCACAGGAAATTTTAAATGAATTCCAGTTTTTGACAGCCAAGCCCTTAATGTATGTGGCCAATACCGACGAGGGAACGCCGGATGAGGCCCTGCTTAAGCCTTTGCGTGATCGCGCGGCAGCAGAAGGTGCTGTCCTGGTTTCTTTATGTACGAAATTAGAAGCTGAGATCGTGCAATTGCCCCCGGAGGAGCGTGACGAATATTACCAATCCGCGGGCATTACCTCGCCGGGTTTAGCGCGCCTGGCCCAGGCAGGCAAAGAATTGCTCAAGCTTATTTGCTTTTTTACGGCAGGCCCGCAGGAAACCCGTGCCTGGCTTATCCCTCAGGGGACAATAGCTGTTAAAGCCGCAGGGAAGATCCATACAGACATTGAACGCGGGTTTATCCGCGCTGAAATTTATAAATGCGATGACCTCAAAAGGCTTGGCACCTATAAGGCGGTACAGGAAAAAAATCTGGTCATCCTCGAGGGTAAAGAGTATATTATGCAGGACGGAGATTGCGCGTATTTCAGGTTTAGCGTGTAAAGGCGTATGACAGACCAATTATCCAAACAATTCGATGAACTTGCCCAAAGGCTGGCTGGCCTAAGGGGGTATCTTTGACCTGCCCCATAAAGAAAAATCCATCGCCGAGATACAAACACGGATGTCCCAGGAAGGATTTTGGGAACATCAGGAACAGGCCAATAAGGTCATGCAGGAGCTCAAGGGTTTAAAGAATATCGTCGAGCCTTTCCTGGAATGTGTCAAGCGTGTCAATGATGCTAAAGAGTTTTTGGCCCTGGCTGAAGATGATGAGGACCTCAATACGCAATTAGCTGACGAAGCAGCCATTCTGAAGACCCAAATTGATGACCTGGAATTGCAAGCGCATTTAAGCGGCCCTTTTGATGGCGCTAACGCGCTGTTAAGCATTAATGCCGGCGCCGGGGGTACAGAGTCCTGTGATTGGGCCTCCATGCTCATGCGCATGTATGTGCGCCACGCGGACCTGAAGAAATACAAATGCGAAGTCATTGATATTTTACACGGTGATGAAGCGGGCATTAAAAATGTGACCTTGCGCATCGAGGGAGAAAAGGCGTACGGGTATCTAAAATCTGAAAAAGGTGTGCACCGGTTAGTGCGTATTTCCCCTTTTGATTCCAATAAGCGCCGGCATACGTCCTTCGCTTCTGTTGAGATCATTCCGGAGGTGGAGGATGATACGGATATAGATATAAACCCCGCGGAATTGCGCATTGATGTTTTCCGTGCTTCAGGCCCTGGTGGGCAGAGCGTCAATACCACGGATTCCGCGGTGCGTGTCACCCATTTGCCGACGGGAATTGTGGCCCAATCGCAGAAAGAGCGCTCGCAATTACAAAATAAAGTCCAGGCCATGAAGGTCCTCAGGGCGCGGCTCCTGGCGTTAAGAACACAGGAGCAGGAAGCGGTGATGAACAAGGAAGCCGGGGACAAGCAAAAGATCGAATGGGGTTCCCAGATCCGCTCCTATGTCCTGCATCCTTATCTGATGGTCAAAGACCATCGCACGGGGGTGGAAACCGGCAATGCCCAGAAAGTTTTAGACGGAGAAATTGATATGTTTATTGAAGGATTTTTAAAAACGAAGCCGGAAGACAGGGACAAGCGTCTTAAATCACGAGGGAACGAGGATGTTTGATTTTCTTATACGTAATGGCGTAGTAAAAAGTGCCCAGAATTTTATCGATCGGTTAAGTCCCAAGGTACAGGTCCACATCCATCCGGAGGCGCCTTTGCCTTCGATCGGGCTGGTCAAGAAATTAGCTGCCCGAGCTTCCGAGATCTGTGCCCTGGAAGAAAAGATCAAGGCCTTGTCCGACGATGCGCTCAAAGCCAAGACCACGGAATTCAAGGCGCGCATCAAGCAGGCGATCAGTGTTAAAAAGAATGAATATGAGCAATTCCAGGAGAATTACCGCAAGGCCTCTTCAGGCCAGGAACGCGAAGACTTGACTGTTGAGATCAAACGTTTGGAAAAAGAATTGTTTGAATCCAAGCAAGGCGTCCTGGATGAGATCCTCAATGAAGCCTTTGCCGTCGTGCGTGAGACAGGCCGCAGGGTTTTGAGCATGCGCCATTTTGACGTGCAATTAGTCGGCGGCATGGTCCTGCATAGCGGGGGCATCACGGAGATGACCACCGGTGAAGGTAAAACCCTGGTGGCTACTTTGCCGACTTATTTGAATGCCTTGACCGGGGATGGAGTGCATGTGGTCACGGTCAACGATTACTTAGCTCACCGTGACCGCAATTGGATGGGGCCTCTTTATGAATTTTTAGGTCTTACCGTTGGAGTTATCCAACATGACATGAACCCGCGTGAACGCCAGGCGGCCTATGGCTGTGATATCACCTACGGGACGAACAATGAATTTGGTTTTGATTATTTGCGCGATAACATGGTTTCATTCAAAGAAGAAATGGTCCAGCGCGGCCATGCTTTTGCGGTCGTCGACGAGGTTGACAGTATTTTGGTAGATGAGGCGCGCACACCGCTTATCATTTCCGGGCCCGCGGAAGAAAGCACGGATAAATACTATAAAGCTTTTCAGATCGCCCGTCAGCTTAAAGGCCGCCGTGTCACCGAAGCGCAGGAGATCGATGCCAAGCATAAAGGCGAGGATCTATATAAGGGATATGATTATTTAGCTGACGAGAAAAACAAGTCCATTGCTCTTTCGGATGAGGGGGAAACTAAAGCCGCGCAGCTTTTTGGGGTCAGGAATTTGCATGAAATCGACACCAATGAATACCGCCATCATGTGGTCTGTGCTTTGCGCGCCCAGGAATTTTTTGTGCGGGACGTGGATTATGTGGTCAAGGACGGTAAGGTCATTATCGTTGATGAATTCACCGGACGCATGATGCCTGGCCGGCGCTGGTCAGACGGCTTACACCAGGCCGTGGAAGCCCGTGAAGGAATTAAGATCGAGCGTGAGAATCAGACCCTGGCTACTATCACCTTCCAGAATTATTTTCGCATGTACGGCAAATTAGCCGGGATGACAGGTACTGCCTATACAGAAGCCAACGAATTCAAACAGATCTATAATTTGGACGTGGTGGTCATTCCCACCAACCGCCAGCTGGTGCGCGTCAATTATCCGGACTGCATTTACAAGACCATGCAGGAAAAATACAACGCCGTTGTCGAAGAGATCGCTGCCTGCCATGAAAAGCACCAGCCGGTTTTAGTGGGTACTATTTCCATCGAAAAGTCTGAATTGATCGGCGGGCTTTTAAAGAAAAAGGGTATTCCTCACCAGGTCCTTAATGCTAAATTCCATGAGTTAGAGGCGCATATCATTGCCCAGGCCGGGCGTTTCAATGGTGTGACCATTGCCACCAACATGGCAGGCCGTGGTACAGATATTGTCCTGGGCGGTAATGCCGAGTATTTAGCGCGGGCCATGGCCGCTGAGAAATCCAAAGACGCTAATGACCCGTCCCATGAAGAAATGGTCAAGAAATTCATCACTCAATTTAAAGAGCAGGTATCCAAAGAACGGGAGCAGGTCCTTGCTGCCGGCGGTCTGCACGTCATCGGTACAGAACGCCATGAATCCCGCCGTATTGACAATCAGTTAAGAGGACGCTGCGGCCGTCAGGGAGACCCTGGTTCGTCACGGTTTTACGTGTCCCTGCAGGATGACTTGATGCGGCTGTTCGCCTCCGAGAATATCATGGCTGTCATGGACAAACTTGGGATGAAGGAAGGCGAAGTCATTGAATCGCGCATGGTGTCAGGTGCGCTGGAAGTCGCCCAAAAGAGGGTTGAAAACTATAACTTTGAGATCCGTAAGCAATTGCTGGACTATGACAATGTCATGAACAAACAGCGCGAGGTCATTTACAGCCTGCGCCGTTCTATCCTTGAAGGGGAAAATTTAAAGGACGTGGTCCTTAACGCGGTGCTGATGGCTTCCGACGAGGTGGTAGACAGCCACTACGCGCTGGAACAGAATGAAGAAACATTTAACCGTCTGGCTGCGGACGTGCAATCCAAATTTACAGTGAATATTGATGCCCTTAAAGAAGAGTGGAGTGCGTTTAATGCCCAGCAGATCAAGGATGAGCTTGAACGTGTCCTGACCCAAACCTATGAGGCCAAGGAAACCCAGGTGACGCCGGAGATCATGCGCCGCATGGAACGCATGATCCTTTTGCATGTCATTGATACGAAATGGAAAGAGCATTTGTATAGCATGGACCAGGTCAAGGATGGCATCAGTTTACGGGCGTTGGGCCAACGCGATCCGTTAGTGGAATACAAAAAAGAAGGCTTTGCCATGTTCAAGGCCATGTATGCCTCGATCAATCACGAGGTGGCGGCGATGATCTTTAGGTTGGAAGCCATGCCGCAGGACCTTCGTCCGCGCTCAGTGTTTGGCGCCATCCCTCAAAAAGCCGTGCATCAGGAATTCCAAGCAGGTATCCCTAAACCCGTCTCACCCCAGCAAACCGTGTTAGAAGAAACGAAAATTTCGCAGCAACCCACAGCTGCCGCACCGCGCACCGAAGACAAAGTCGGTCGCAACGACCCCTGCCCCTGCGGGTCAGGTAAAAAATACAAAAAATGCCACGGCGCGTAGCCCCCACACTGTCATTCCTCTTGCTTCTTCGAATAATTTTGACAATCCCGTTTAATACCAGTAAACTATGCAGCGTAGAAACTAGAGAAGTACATCGTCCCCCACGATGAGTAGCGTATAAAATTCCCCCGAAATGTTGGATCATAAAAACCATTTGCAAAAGGTGTAATTTGTATATACAATATTGTATATACAAATCGTCTGGGAAGGGGCGATTTGTGGACAAAGAACCAAAGTGGAATGCTCTTAAGAGTGAACGCTTGAAGAAAGTCCGAGGTGCTTCATTTGAAGATATTTTTAAAGGTAGGTATATAAAGACTGAAAAGCACCCCAGTCGTGAACATCAAAGACTAATGCTATTTGAGTATAAAGGAAAAATATGGGCAGTGCCGTTTGTCGAGAATGAAAAGGAACTGTTTTTTAAGACTTTGTATCCAAGCCGTAAGCATACAAAGCTCTATCAAAGGGGGGCACTATGAGAAGAATTAAGCTTACCAAATATGAACAATCTATTGAGGATGCTATAGAAAGAGGCGAATATGTGCCTGTTTCTAAAGAAGAAGATGAAAGATACAGGCGTATGTTGGCTGCGTATCGAAAAAAGGCCGTACTGCATATGCGCATTAACAATAATGATTTATCCTTGCTCAAAAGTAAAGCCAAGAAGCTGGGTTTAAAGTATCAGACTTTTATAGCGAAATTCCTACACAAGATGGCCCACGCTTGACTTTCCACCCTCGACCGCTAAAATACCCCAATGGTATTTCTACTTTGTCTGCTATCCGCAGGGCTTTTGGAATTGTCCTTTCCCCAAATCCAATGGTCATTCCTGGCATGGTTTGCGCTGGTGCCGCTATTTCTTGTCCTCGACGGGCAAGGGCCGTGGCGGGCGTTTAGGCGTGCTTATCTCTGTGGTTTTTTATTCTTTTTCGCCACCTTAGGCTGGTTTGTCTATGTTACCTATCCAGGGGCATTTCTATTAATTGCTTTCCTGTCCCTTTATTTTGCTATTTTTGGGGCGATGTTTGTTTATTTTCAGGAATTACCCGTAATCCCGCGCATTTTTGTTTTAGCGTCGGCATGGGCGGCCCTGGAATTTATCCGTGCCAATCTCTTTACCGGTTTCGGCTGGGTGCTGCTGGGGCATTCGCAATACAAAAATCTTTGGCTCATTCAAATAGCGGACAAGACAGGCGTTTACGGGATATCGTTTTTGGTGATGCTGGTTAATCTATTGATCTTTGAAAACTGGCGGGCGCGTTCATTTTTGCTCAAAGCAAATATCGCGGTGGTGGCGATTTTATCGATGGTTCTTATCTATGGCTGGCGGGTCACGGAACAAAAAAAAGATTACCAAATGGTCAAGGTTGGTATTGTGCAGCCCAATATCCCTTTAGCCATTAATTGGGATGAGGACCGTAAGCCCTGGATCGTTGCTAAAACCATTCAATTGACCCAGCAACTGCAGGGCCAAAAACTGGATTTGATCGTCTGGCCGGAAACATCTTTGCCGGGCGTTATCAGTGATGCCCCGTTTTTGACCAATGAGATCCAGGCAGACGCCGTTAGCCTGCATACGCCCATCCTGATAGGCTCCGTTGCCAATGATGGCGAAAAGTATTATAATTCCGCGTTTTTGATCGGCGCGGATGGACAAATGCTGGGCCGTTATGATAAGATCCATCTCGTGCCTTTTGGTGAATATTTGCCTTTAAGGCCGGTCTTAGGCTGGATCAATAAATTTGTGCCTTTGGATGATTTTACATCAGGCACGGCTTACAAGATCTTTTCGATCGCGCCTGCGCAAATGAGATTTGGTGTCCTGATCTGTTTTGAGGATACTTTAGGGTATTTGCGCCGTCATTTTGCCCAAGCAGGGGCGGAGTTTTTTGTGAACATGACCAATGATGCCTGGTTCCGTGACACCAAGGCGCCGTTTTTACATTTGCAGGCCGCGGTCTTTGGCTGTGTTGAAAATCACCGTTCACTGGTGCGCGCGGCCAATACCGGTGTCAGCGCCCTGGTGGACCCGTGGGGCCGTATCATTGCCGTGGTTGGCAACGGGCAGGGTAAAGAAACCTTTGTCGAAGGCACGGCCTGGGGATCGCTGCCGTTAAACCATGAAAAGACTTTTTATACAAAGTACGGAGATGTTTTTACTATCCTGTGTTTTTTGTGTATATTAGTGGCAGTGGTGTTAAGAAAATATATTTAAGGCGGGGTGACTATGTCCAAGAAGATCTTATTAGTTGATGATGACCCGGGCGTGCATATGGTCATTGTCCCGATTTTAAGCAAGGCCGGGTATTTCGCGGTTTCTGCCAAAAATGGAGAGCAGGCTTTACACCTGGCGCTCAATGAACGTCCGGATCTGATCATCCTGGATGTTATCATGCCGGGGATCAAGGGGCGTGATCTGTGCAAGAAGATCAAAGCTTACGATGTTCTCAAGGATACCCCGGTCATTTTTTTGACGGCCAAAGATTCCGAAGATGATGTTAAGGCCGAGTTAGAAGCCGGGGCCATCGCCCACCTGACCAAGCCGGTCAATCCGGTCGACCTGTTGAAGACCGTCGACGGGATCATCGGGAAATAACCATGCTCAAGGAGCTGAAGAAAAATATTGAGAGGACCCTTGTGCGCTGGGCGTTTTATTTTTTCTCCTGGCTGTTCAGGACCCTGCCCTATTCTATCATCAAGGTCATATCAAACGGATTGTTGGCCATGGTTTATTTTGTCCTGCGGCGCATGCGCAAGGCAGCCATGAGTACTTTAAGCATAGCGTTTGGCAAAGAAAAATCCCAGGCGGAATTGGAAAAAATATGTAAGGATTGTTTTCATAACGCCGGCCGGGCGGCCATTGAGATAGGCTCCTTTACGACACGTCCTGCCTTGATCAAAGCAACATTTTCTTTTGAAGGCAATTCCCGTGAGCATTTGGACGCGGCTTTAAAAGAAGGCCACGGCGTCATCGGCATTTCCGCCCATTTCGGTAATTTTCCCATGATGCTGCTTTTTTTGGCACAGATGGGCTATCACACCAATGCCATCATCCGTCCCAACCGTGACCAGATCATTGAAAAGGATTTTCAGGCCTCGCGTTCACGTCTGGGCCTTAAGACAGTCCACAGTTATCCCCGCGAGACCTGTGTGGCCCAGTCGCTCAAAGCCTTGCGTGATAAAGAATTGCTGGTCGTTTTGCTGGACCAAAATACCGGCAGCAAGTCCGGTGTATATGTTGACTTCTTCGGGCAAAAAGCCGGAACAGCGACAGGTCCGATCATTTTTTCCATGCGTACCGGGGCCCCGTTATTGCCGATCTTTACCTTGCGCCAGGGTGATAGTGATAAACATAAGGTGGTCATCGAAAAGCATTTTTATCTGGAGCAAAAAGCAACAGATGAAGAGACCATCCAATACAATGTGCAGAAACTGACGAATATCATTGAAGGGTATATCCGCAAGTATCCCACCGAATGGGGCTGGATGCACCGCCGTTGGAAAAGCCGCCCCCGGTCTGCTGAGGCCGAAGAACTGGCGAGGAGTACACATGTGGCGTAAAGCGGTCATTTTTATAGCCGGATCCATCCTGACGATCTTAGGGATCACCCTGGTTTTGCAGCAATGGGAAGCGGTGGTCCTGGTGTTCAAGGCTTTTATAGGACCTATTTTGGCGGTGGCGGGGCTGGTCATTTTGTTTGCTTCCACTTTGAACAAGGCATGAAGACGGCAAAAATGCTTAAATTAGTCATTTTTGACCTGGATGGCACGCTGGTCAACGCCTACCCGGCGGTGAGCCGGAGCGTTAATTACACCCTGGGTCTTTTGGGCCTGCCTCCCCGTTCTCACGCCCAGATCAAGCGCAGTGTCGGCGGCGGTGACCGCAAGTTGATGGTCCATTTCGTCGGGGAAAAATTAGCCGACCAGGCGATCGCTATTTACCGGCCCCATCATACTAAAGCGTTGAAGTTAAAGGGGGCGGTGAAATTATTGCCCGGCGCTTTAGGGATCTTGAAATTTTTAAAAGGCAAAGGGTATAAGTTAGCCATTGCCAGCAACCGTCCAACCAGATTTACGCGCATCATTTTAAAGGTGTTGGACGTATTACCATTCTTTGATATAGTGCTTTGCGCGGATAAAGCTGCCAAGCCTAAACCTTATCCGGATATCTTGTGGGCCATTGCCAAGCGTCTAAGTCTTGATAGGGCAGAAGTTTTGTATGTCGGAGATATGACCATTGATGTCAACTGTGCCCACAGGGCAGGTATACGTATGGTGGCGGTGAGTACGGGATCAAGTTCAAAGAAAGAATTAAAAGATTTGAAACCGTGGGCGTTTATCGGTAAAATGAGTCAATTGAAAGAAATCCTAATGGAGGAGAAATGAGCAAAAGATTACGTAAGGGCAAATTGAATTGGCGTTCCAAAAAAGCTAATCACGGTGCCAAACCCGGCAAGGGCTGATTAATGAAATTTTCGCATATCTTACTTGCAGCTTTCCTGTGTATTTTTTCCAGCGGCTGTGTTTTTTTGATCGTCGGCGGTGCCGGGGCGATCGGCGGGTATGCCGTAGGCCGGGATGCTTTTGAAGGCGTCACCAGCAAAAGCATGGAAGAATTATTGGCCTCGACACATAAAGTTTTGTCGATCATGGGCACTATTTCAGAGGAACACCCCAAAGAAGGTGTGATCGTAGGCATCGTTGACGGGGCCCATGTTAGCGTTTGTGTTACCCAGGTTAATTTGACGACCAGCAAACTTCGCGTCAGAGCCCGCCAGCTTATTTTCCCGCGCATTGGTACTGCCCAGGAAGTTTATACGAAGATCATGAATCAGTTGGAACAATAGAAAAAGGAGAATAGAAATGTCAGTTAAAGTCGGTATTAACGGGTTTGGGCGTATTGGCCGCATGGTATTCCAGGCGATCTGCGACCAGGGGCTTTTAGGTAAAGAAATTGACGTGGTGGCTGTCGTGGATGTTTCCACTGACGCGGATTATTTCGCCTACCAGATCAAATATGATTCAGTCCAGGGTAAATTCAAGCACCCGGTGTCCACCGCTAAAAGTGATCCATCCAAAGCAGAGGCGGACATTATCGTGGTCAACGGGCATAAGATCAAATGCGTACCGGCAACAAAGACACCGGCCGAGCTTCCCTGGAAGGCCCTGGGCGTTGACATTGTCATTGAATCCACCGGCCTTTTTACCGAAAGTGAAAAAGCCGCGGGGCATTTACAAGCCGGCGCTAAAAAAGTAATTATATCCGCCCCTGCCAAGGGTGATGTGAAGACCATTGTCATGGGTGTCAATGAGCAGGAATATGACGCGGCCAAACATAATATTATTTCCAACGCCAGTTGTACCACCAATTGCCTGGCGCCTCTCGTGCATGTGCTTATCAAAGAAGGCATCGGCATTGAAACAGGGTTGATGACCACCATCCATGCTTATACGGCCACTCAAAAGACAGTGGACGGCCCTTCTAAAAAAGATTGGCGCGGCGGACGGGCTGCCGCGATCAACACCATCCCCTCTTCAACAGGTGCCGCCAAGGCGGTCGGAGAAGTGTTACCGGTGACCAAGGGCAAATTAACGGGCATGGCTTTTCGTGTCGCGACCGCGGATGTGTCCGTGGTTGACTTGACCTTCCGTTCCGTTAAAGATACGTCCATCGAAGAAATTGATGCCTTGTTGAAAAAAGCCTCCGAAACCTATCTGAAAGGGTATCTTGGTTTTACCAACGAGGAATTAGTGTCCACGGATTTCATCCATGATCCGCGCTCTTCCATTTATGATTCGTTGGCCACGGTGCAAAACAATCTTAAAGGCGAGAAACGTTTTTTTAAGATCGTTTCCTGGTATGACAATGAGTGGGGTTATTCCAACCGCGTGGTTGATCTGGTGCGGTATATCTCTAAAAAATAAGACTTAAACTCGTTCAATACCCTAGATTAGGTCCCAGCCATTTTTCTGCCACCTTTTCCGGCATTTTCTTTCGTTTGGCATAATCAATGATCTGGTCTTGTGCTATTTTGCCTATGGCAAAATATTTTGATTGCGGATGGGCAAAATAGAGCCCGCAGACAGCTGCGGTAGGGAACATGGCAAAGGTTTCTGTTAAGGTAATGCCTGTTGCCTTGGTGGCATCAAGGATCTTAAACAGGGTAGCTTTCTCCGTATGATCAGGGCACGCGGGGTATCCCGGGGCAGGACGGATACTGCGGTATTGACCCAGAATAATTTGATCATCGCTTAAGTTCTCATCTTTAGCAAATCCCCAAAGTTCACGGCGGACCTTCTCATGCATGAGTTCCGCAAAGGCCTCAGCCAGGCGATCAGCCACTGCCTTGGCCATGATGCTTTTATAGTCGTCATGGTCAGCTTCGTACAGCGCGGTCAGCTCGTCTAAGCCAATACCCGTCGTGACAGCAAACGCCCCGATATAATCTTTGACACCGGAAGATTTGGGGGCAATATAATCGGCATGGGATAAAAGAGGTTGGCCGTCACGGGCAATGATCTGTTGACGCAAATTATAAAGGATGTCCGTTACTTCTCGACGGTCATCATCCTTATAAAGTTCAATATCATCGCCCACCGCATTGGCAGGAAAAAACCCGACGACCCCATTGGCTTTGAGAAGTTTCTTTTTAATAATTTCATCTAAAAGAGCATTGGCATCGTTATAAACACGCTGGGCTTCCCTGCCTATGACAGGGTCTTTGAATATTTGAGGGAATTTACCTTTAAATTCCCAGGTGAAAAAGTAAGGCGACCAGTCGATCCGTTGGCGGATCAAATTCAAGTCAAAATCCTTAAAAGTCTTAACACCGATGAATGAGGGGGTGGTGATGTCGGCTTTTTTCCAGTCAGTGACAAGGCCTTGCTGCCGGGCTTTTTCGATAGGGACAAACGATTTAACAGATTGGCGGCTGGCATGTTCCTGGCGCAGTTTTTCATAATCAGCCCTGGTTTTATTGATGAGATCTTTTTTTAGTTGAGGTTCCATCAGGCTTCGGCAAACACCGACGCATCGGGAAGCATCCTTGCTATGGATGACAGCCCCCTCATAGGCCGGTGCGATCTTGACAGCCGTATGCGCGGGGGACGTGGTTGCCCCTCCGATCATCAGGGGGATCGTAAATCCTTGACGCTGCATTTCGCCGGCCACATTCACCATTTCATCTAAAGAGGGGGTGATAAGCCCGGAGAGGCCTATCGCATCGGCTTTGTGGTGTTTGGCTTGGGACAGGATCTTTTCACAGGCCACCATGACACCCAGATCAATGATCCTGAATCCATTGCAAGCCAGGACAACACCGACGATGTTCTTGCCGATATCATGCACATCACCTTTAACGGTGGCCATCACCACGGTCCCGGCGACCTTAGCGTCCTGGTCTTTTTCTTTTTCAATAAAAGGGCTTAAATAGGCGACTGATTTTTTCATGACCCGGGCACTTTTAACAACTTGGGGCAGGAACATTTTGCCGGACCCGAAAAGATCGCCTACCACATTCATCCCTGCCATTAAGGGGCCTTCGATGACATCCAGGGGCCGGCTGGAGCGTTTCCTGGCTTCTTCCGTGTCCTGGTCTATAAAATCAACGATCCCTTTGACCAGCGCATGGGAGAGCCGTTGGTCCACAGGAAGACTGCGCCAGGCCAGGTCTTCTGTTTTTTTCTCGCCTTGGGACTTAACAGTTTCGGCAAAAGTAACTAACCGCTCCGTGGCATCCTTCTCACGGTTGAGGATGACATCTTCAATGATCTTCAAAAGGTCTTTGGGGATCTGGTCATAGACGGCGATCATGCCCGCATTGACGATGCCCATGTCCATGCCTGATCTGATGGCATGGTATAAAAACACCGAATGCATCGCTTCGCGTACAGGATCATTGCCGCGAAAAGAGAAGGAAACATTCGATACACCGCCGGAGATCATGCAGCCGGGGCAGCTGGCTTTAATGAGACGGGTGGCTTCAAAAAAATCTTTCGCGTAATTATTGTGTTCTTCAATGCCGGTGGCGATCGCGAAAATATTGGGGTCAAAAATAATGTCATTGGGGGAGAAACCGATCTCTTCGGTCAATATTTTATAGGCCCGCTGGCAGATGCTGACACGTTTTTCCACTGTATCGGCCTGGCCGTTTTCATCAAAAGCCATGACCACGGCAGCAGCGCCATAATAAAGGACTTTTTTGGCTTGTTCTTTAAAAGAAGCTTCACCTTCCTTGAGGCTGATGGAATTAACGATCGATTTGCCCTGGACGCATTTAAGCCCTGCTTCAATGACAGACCATTTGGAAGAATCGATCATGATGGGAACGCGGGAAATATCAGGTTCAGAGCCGACGAGGTTCAAGAAGGTTGTCATGGCCTCCTTGGAGTTAAGCATGGCTTCATCCATGTTGATGTCAATGATCTGGGCACCGTTTTCAACTTGTTGACGGGCGACCACCAAAGCCTCATCGTATTTTCCGGCAATGATCAACCGGGCAAACTGTTTAGAGCCGGTGACATTGGTCCGTTCGCCTACATTGATAAAATTAATGTTCTCAGTGACGATCAACGGTTCCAGACCGGAAAATGAACTTAAATGTTTAAGTTTCGGCAGATCTCTTGGCGCAAGGCCGTTAACAGCGATAGCCATGGCCTGGATGTGGGCGGGTGTTGTCCCGCAGCAGCCGCCGAGAATATTAATTAGTTTGCTTTGAGCAAATTCTTTGACAATGGCGGACATTTCACGGGCTTCCATATCGTATTCACCAAAAGCATTAGGAAGGCCCGCATTAGGATAGCAGCTGACAAAACAGCCGGCAATGCGCGAAAGCTCGGCAATGTAGGCGCGCATATCAGCAGGGCCTAAAGCGCAATTTAAACCAATGGCCAATGGTTTGGCATGTTTAACAGAGATCCAAAAGGCCTCCGTGGTTTGTCCGGAGAGCGTGCGGCCGGAAGCATCGGTGATAGTCCCTGAAATAATGAGGGGCAGTTTATATCCGATCTTTTCACAGGTAGTTTCATAAGCAAAAATGGCAGCTTTGGCATTGAGGGTATCAAAGATGGTTTCGATCAGAATGAGGTCAACCCCGCCGTCAATAAGGCCTTTGAGCTGTTCTGAATAGGCCTCAACTAATTGGTCGAAATTAACGGCGCGGAAAGCCGGATCATTGACATCCGGGGAAATGGAGGCTGTCCGGGTCGTTGGGCCTATGGCCCCGGCCACAAAGCGTGGTTTAGCAGGGTCATTCCTGGTGAATTGTTCTGCCGTTTCTTTAGCAAGTTTAGCGGCGGCCACGTTTAGTTCATACACCAACCCTTCCATTTTGTAATCAGCCATGCTGATACGATTGCTGTTAAAGGTGTTAGTTTCAATAATATCCGCGCCAGCTTTGAAATATTGAGCGTGGATCTCCTTGATGATCGCAGGCTGGGTCAAGGACAGAAGGTCATTATTGCCTTTAAGGTCGCTGGGCCAATCTTTAAAACGTTCACCGCGGTATTGGGCCTCGGTCAGTTTATGTTTTTGGACCATGGTTCCCATGGCGCCATCGAGGATGAGGATGCGTTGGGAAAGGAGCCTGCATAAAATGCCGTATTGTTTGGAGAATTCCATAATGAGTAGTATTCTAAGATAAAAATGGGCAAATAGGAAATATAATCATTGACATTAAAAGGGCACTATTCAATAATACCAACGTCCAATGATTAAACTAAGCCGTTTCCTGTCTTTATGGGCGTAAAAATCTCATTATGCAACATTGCCTTGCGCGCACAGCCTGATCCTTTCCCTCCTGTGGCGTGCACCAGCATCATCAATTATTTAAAGCGCGGCGGCTACCAGGCGGAGTTCTTTGATATCGATGCGAAGCGTCCTTCAGACAAGAAAGTATTGGAATATTTTGCCAGGGAACGTTTTGATATTGTCGGCATCAGCGCGGTGGTCTCGACAGGGTATGCCTACACCAAAAACCTGGCGCTCCTGATCAAAAAGGGTTCCCCGTCAACCAGGGTCATTGTAGGCGGGAATTTGGCCGCGACCCATGAAGTCCTCCTGAGAAAATGCGAGATCGATATTTGCGCCATCGGAGAAGGGGAGAAGGTGATGTTGTCCCTGGCCCGGTATTTTGACAAACATGGGGACTTTTTCCCGGTGACGGAAGAGCTTAAAAATATTCAAGGGATAGCTTTTTTGGATGAGGACAATGAAGTGGTCCATACAGGCACAGGTGAATTGGTGCCCAAAGAGGAGCTTTCCCAGCCGGATTATGAAATTTTAGCGATGCATGACGGGGTGCTGGGGTCTTATGTGACCGACCCTTTTTTGCGCAATGATTTTCCCGGGGACCAAAGGTCGTATGAGCCCCATCGCAAAGGCCAAAAGTTGGCCACTCTTTTTACGGCCAAAGGTTGTGTGAATACCTGTACCTTTTGCCACCGTTGGGTAAAAGGTTATAGGGTGTTCCCGATGGAAAATATCATCAAAACGGTCAAGACCTTAAAGGAAAAACACAATATAGGTTTTTTTAACTTCGGTGACGAATGTTTTGGCGAGGACATCCGGTGGTTAAATGAATTTATCCGTCAGATGGCCCCTTTGGACGTTCTTTTCCAGTGCAGCGGGGTCAGGGTCGGGCTTGTTAAAAAAGACCCGACAAGCATCCGCCGCCTTAAAGAGGCGGGAATGGTGGCCATCTATTTCGGGATGGAAAGCGGTTGTGACAAGATACTTTCGGTCATGGAAAAAAGGGCCAGCCGCGTGGATAATATCAGGGCGGCCAAAGCGTGCGCGGAGGCGGGGGTTTATACCGAGATCCAGCTCATTTTGGGAATGCCGGGGGAAAGCGATGAGACCGTCAAGGAAACAACGGATTTTACCATTGAAGTGACCAAAGACCTGCCGTATCCGCCAATGCTGAGCATTAATTATTTGCAGTCCCTTCCCGGCACACCGTCGTATGATTTTTTGAAGCACTATCATTTAGTCGGCAGGTCGGTGGACGAAGAAGAGCGCTATTTGCTGTCTGTTTCAGATGTCAACGCCTGTGAATTTTCCCATTATATCAATGTCACGCAATCGCCCTTGGGACGTGTCATGACGTGGCAAAAAAAGATGGTATTTTTGGCAAGGATCGCATGGCTAAAAGAGCATCATTGGAAATTCACCCCTGAGCAAAAGATAAAGGCATTCGGCAGGTCAGAAAACCCCTGGTGGAGCTTTAAATACTGGAAATTCGTTTTAAAGACTTCCCCGTTGGTTTATAGGGGCATAGATCTTTTAGGCGAAGCTTTTTGGGAAGGGATGGTGGTGCGCAATACCATTTCTATTTTTGGTTTTCGCAAAGCAGTATTGATATTCTTAGGGTTATCCAAGGACGATCGTTCAAAGTATCAAGTTGTCGGGAAATCATTGAAGAAGATCGTAGCAGACCTAAATACAACAACAGCCGCCGCCACGCCCGTTCTCGTAAGCTCCTGCCGGTAGTTGATCATTATCAGCGTCGTTCGGCATTAATGATTACATCAACCGGATGGACCTTGTTGAGCGTGTAGAAATGCAGGCCGGGAGCGCCTCCCTGGAGGAGTTCCCGGGTTTGTTTTAGGCAAAAATCAATTCCCGCTGCATAAGTTTTTTCGCGGTCCTCTGCGATGGCTTCGAAAATATCATGCACTTCCTGGGGGACTGTGGCCCCGCACATCGCACAAAAGCGTACTAAGGCCGGATAATCAGTGATCGGCAAGATCCCCGGGATGATGCGGGCACTGACCCCTAATTTCCTCAAGCGTTCTACATAATCAAAATAATCCTGGTTTCTGAAAAAAAGCTGGGTGATGACATAGTCAGCGCCCTTGGTCATTTTATTCTTTAAATATTGGGCATCCAGGTCCCGGTCAGGGCAAAGCATGTGCCCCTCGGGAAAACCAGCCACCCCGATGCTAAAATGCTCTTTGAAATGCTCCCGGATAAAAGCAACTAATTCCCAGCTGTATTTAAAATTATCCTTCCCCGGCGCCCAGTTGGGATTGTCTTTAGGGGGATCTCCCCGTAAGGCCAGCACATTGCAAATACCGCGGCGTTTCATTTCGGTCAGGATGTCCTTGATCTCGCTTTTAGTGTGCAAAACGCAGGTCAAGTGCGCCACCGAGGGGACATGATGATGGTTTTGGATGTGCTCCACAATGTCCAGGGTCTTCTCGCGGCTGCCCCCCCCGGCCCCGTAGGTGCAGGAGATAAAATCCGGCTTCAGGTCACAGAGCTGATGGACGGTGTTGAGCAGCTTTAAATAACCTTCCTGTGTTTTGGGAGGGAAAAGCTCAAAAGAAAAGGTCAGTTTTTGATGGGCGAAGATGTCAGTGATTTTTTGCATTTTGATTTATCCAAATGCCGATGCTGATTAAATAGAGCGGGGCAATGGGCAGCGCGTAGCGGGTGAGGATAAAGAAGAATGAGAAAAATAAAATATATAGGAAGACCAGCAGGCCTATGAGAAACCCCAGCGGATTTCTTTGCGGTGCGAAAGCTTGAAGCCATATGGATACAACAGCCATCAGGGAGACCAGGGAGGCCAGGAAGCGCAGGCCGTTATTGAGGATCTTAATATCATAAATTCTTTTCAGCCAATGAGGATAGTCGACAAATCCGATCTGGGTCGATTCCCAGAAGAACATTTTTAACCCTTCCACGAGGGTCAATAGGGTGTACTGAAAAGGATTGTGAAGGGCTTTTTGGGCAGAGGCCCTGATCAGGGCGGCATTTATTTCTTCATGGGACAGGTGCCGGTTGATCAATCCGCCTTCTTCATCATGCCCTAATTGATCAGATTCCCGGTAAGACCAGAAATCACATTCCTGGGCCCCGAATATACTGTTACAGACGCCTTCCCCCGGGGCGTAGGCCAAAGCCTCCGCGAATCTTTTAACGGTCAATGGCTGCATCCGTCGGGCGGTATTGCCGTAAAGGGCCCATGAGGCGCGGTTGGTGATGGCGAAATTGCCGTTGTATTGCTTGTTGAGCCATTTATAGCCGGTGATAGGGACATAGAAAAAACTTACCGCGGCGGCCAAACAGAGCAAAAGCGTTGTTATTTTTTTTGATTTTTCCGTTAAAGATATAGTCATAAAGAAAATGATCAAATAAACCGGGCTGACGCATTCAAAAACAGCTTTGATCAGCGTTGCCGCTGCCAAGAGTATCCCTAATAATGCGCTGTAACCCATGGCCCCTTGCCGGTTATTTTGTTTAATAGCTTCCCAGGCATAGTAACTGGCCAGGACTATGCCTAAAATAAACGGCAGTGCTGAAATTTCCGAATACAAACTGAATGCGGTATTATTTAAAGCAGGGGACAAGGCCAGATAGGCCAGCACTAAAGCGCAGACACCGTCGCGGATATTTAACAGGCGCAAGATCTTATAGGTCAATGCTTGTGTCAAAAGCAGGATCAAAACGCCAAAGATAGCCATTATTCTGACATAGGCAAGACCCGTGATATGTTCAAGGTGCATGGATGCGGCCACCAATAAGGGATAGATCGGTTCGCGGTTGGGGCCGGTTTGAAAATAGCCAAGCAAGCCATGGTTTTGCAAAAGACGCCCGAGGTCCTGGTAGCCGATAGCGTCACAGGAGATGTTCATCCTGGTGGCGTGCGCCAAATAAAGCCAATAGGCCAGGGACAATAGAAAAACAGCGATGATGCCCGGAGGCAATGAGGTCCGTTTCATTTTTTAGATTGCAATCCTATGGGTTATCTTTTAATATTGACTATCTTATCAGCATTGTTTCTCTCACACAAGGGCAGGGTCAATTTTGTGGCCCATTATTTCTTATGTATATACTAGGCATAAGCAGTTATTCACATGAAGCTTCCTGCGCTTTGATCAAGGATGGAGAGGTCTGTTTTGTCATTGAAGAAGAGCGTTTGAACCGTGAAAAACATACCTGGAAATACCCGGCCAATGCCATTGCCCAGTGTCTGGCCTGTGAGGGGATCACGATGGCGGAGATTGACCACATTACTTTTTTCTGGAAACCTGAGCTGGAGATATTAGGGAACATAAAACACGTTTTGAAATATTTTCCCCAAAGTTTGAATTTACTGCGCGCTTCTTCCGGCGGAGGTGAGCTTTCAGTTTTAAACAGGCTGTCTTTGAAGAAAGGTATCGGGAAAAAAATAGCCCAGCAATTTGGTTTAAAGAAGGTCCCCCCGGTGCATTTTATTGAACATCACCTCGCCCACGCGGCCAGTGCCTTTTTTGTCAGCCCGTTCCAGGAAGCCGCCATCCTGACCCTGGACGGCCGGGGAGAGTCTACCAGCACCATGATGGCAAGGGGGCAGGGTAACGCGATAGAAAAATTGGCGGAGATCACGGTGCCGCACTCGCTGGGGCATCTTTACGCGGCAGTGACGGACTATCTGGGCTTCAAACCGTTTTTTGATGAATGGAAGGTCATGGGCATGTCTGCCTACGGTCAGGACACCTATGCGGCCTCATTCGCCAAGATCGTCGATCTTCTCCCTGATGGGACTTACCGCCTGAATTTAGATTATTTTTCTTTTCATACCCATGGCAGCAGCCGCTGGGTCAGCGATCTATTCCTTGCCATCTTTGGGCCTAAGCGGCGCAAAGACCAGGCCTATGACCAGCGTCATTTCGATGTGGCGTATGCTCTTCAGAAAACCATTGAAAGGGCAGGCGTGCATCTGGCCCAAGGCATTTGGGAGCGTACAAAATCAGATAATCTGTGCATGACCGGCGGGGTCGTGCTCAACTGCCTGATGAACAAGAAGATCATCGAAGAGTCGCCTTTCAAGAATTTCTTTTTCCAGCCCATCGCCAATGACGCGGGGACATCCCTGGGCAGCGCTTTGTATTATTACCACCAAATATTGAAGAAGCCCCGCGTGGAAGTCTTTGAGTCTCCCTATTTAGGCATGCAGTACAGCAATGAAAGCATTGAGGCTGTTTTAAAAGAAAAAGGCGTGCCGTATGTCAGGACCAATAATATTGCCGGTGACACCGCTAAACATATTTCCCAGGGCAAGATCGTCGGATGGTTCCAGGGGCGCATGGAAGCCGGTCCCCGGGCCTTGGGGCATCGCAGCATCGTGGTTGACCCGACTGACCCTGCCATGAAAGACCGGCTTAACGCGCGGGTCAAAAAACGGGAAATGTTCCGCCCTTTCGCGCCTTCGGTACTGGAAGAACGCGCCCAGGATTATTTTATCATGCCTAAAGGGCAAGCTTCGCCGTACATGATCCTGATCGCGGATGTTAAAGAAGACAAAAAACCACTTTTGCCGTCGATAACGCACCATGACGGCACGGCCCGGGTGCATACCGTCAGCCGTAAGACAGCCCCGGAATATTGGCAGCTGATCACGGAATTCGAAAAGCTCAAAGGTGTCGCGGTCTTGCTTAATACTTCTTTTAATGAGAACGAACCGATCGTGGCCACCCCGCAAGATGCTGTTAATTGCTTTTTGCGCACGGAGCTGGATGTCCTGGCCATCGGGGATTTTCTGGCGGTAAAAAAACCATGACACAAAAAATTGCCCGGTATTATGATTCGTTGGCGTTAAGGCGGGATGATTTTCGCCGCAAGAACCGGTATTATTATGCTTTACTGGATAAACAGTACCGGTATTTTGTCCCCGAAGGGAAAAAAGTCCTGGAGATCGGATGCAGTACAGGGGACCTGTTAGCTGCTTTAAAGCCCTCTTTGGGGATGGGGGTGGATATAAGCCCCAAGATGATCGAGAGCGCGCAAGAAAAATACCCGTCCCTGCATTTTTATGCCGGTACCGTCGATAATATCACTACTGATGAGAAATTTGATTATATTGTCCTTTCCGGGCTTTTAGGGGAGCTGGAAGACATACAAGCTTTTCTGCAGTCATTAAGAAGATTTTGCACACCCGATACGCGGATCATTATTGAGTATTACAGTTATCTTTGGCAGTCCTTATTAAAGATCGCCGAGGCCGCAGGCCGTAAAATACCCCAGCGCGAGCAGAATTGGCTTGATTTTAATGATATCGGCAATTTTTTAGAATTGGCGGATTACGAAATTATTAAAAAAGAGCGCACCATCCTCTTGCCTTTTAACATCTGGGGCATCAGCTTTCTCTTTAATAAATATTTGGCCAAACTCCCTTTCTTTAATGCCTTGACCCTTAATCATTTCATCGTTGCCCGCTCCCTATTTGAACACACCAAGGACTACTCCGTGACCATCCTTGTTCCCTGCCGTAATGAAAAGGGCAATATTGAGCAAGCCATCACACGTACACCTTTATTCGGCACCCATCAGGAATTTATTTTTGTCGAGGGACATTCTAAGGACGGCACGTATGAAGAAGTTGAGCGTGTCATCAAAGCCTATCCGCAAAAGGACATTAAATTATTCAAGCAGCAGGGCCGTGGCAAGGGAGATGCGGTGCGTTTCGGCTTTGCCAAGGCCCAGGGTGAAATCTTGATGATCCTCGACGCGGATTTGACCGTGGCCCCTGAAGAAATGCCGAAGTTTTACGAAGCTGTCAGGAGCGGTAAAGGTGAATTTATCAACGGCTGCCGCCTGATCTATCCCATGGAAGATGAGGCCATGCGGTTTTTGAACCTGGTGGCCAATAAATTTTTCGGCTTGTTCTTTTCATGGCTTTTGGGCCAGCGTTTTAAGGACACCTTGTGCGGGACCAAGGTGATGTTTAAGCGCCATTACGACGAGCTTGTGGCCAACCGCCATTATTTTGGTGACTTTGACCCCTTTGGGGACTTTGACCTGATCTTCGGCGCGGTGAAACTTAATTTGAAAGTGCTTGAGCTGCCTGTCCGTTATAAAAGCCGAACCTATGGAACAACCCAGATCCAGCGCTTCCGTCACGGACTGTTATTGTTTAAGATGTGCGGCTTTGCGATGAAGAAGATTAAGTTCATATAATTCATAGTTTATGAACATATTGTAAGAGATAGATTTGTTCTTTTTGCTCCCGCTAACGTAAATGGTTAACCGGCGTTGCTCCCGAAACGGGATATTTTTGCCGGTCTGCTCGGTTTACGTCAAAAATTTTCTAAAGATTCTCTTCATTTGGAAAATTTTTGACGTAATTCCTCGCAGACATGGAAAAACTTCTCGGCAAAAAATCCTTGAATGTTTCGTCCGCAACGCCGGTTAACCATTTACGATATACGTGTATCTATGAGGACATTGTGTTTCCTTCGAAGGCAGTAGAGGGCCGATTTGGCATGGTCCGCAGGCGTTTTCATGTGGCGGCAAATCGGCCCGGGCCCTAGCGAAGCCGCATCGCTGGATGCGGCGAGCGTGCCTGAGAAGGGAACACAATGTCCGAATAGATCTGGAGCAACGCCGGCTTGACCATTTACGTTATTATGTACTCGATAAGGAAACACAAGACCTTATGAAAAATTCTAAAGCACTTATCGCTGCAACACTGGTTTTTATAGGGTGCCTCTGCGTGGGGTTTTGGATCGCGCGGCACAGGCCATTATGGAACGATGAGTATTATTCACAGGTTTCCAGCATTCACGGCACATCCTACGCGGACCAATTTTCAGGGCATATTGCCGAGGGCGGCAACGCTCCGCTTTTTTACGCGCTGCAAAAATCATTTTTGCAATTGGTCCACTATCAGGTCCCTTCCCCATGGTTAGAGGGGCATTGGAGCAATGATGCCTCTTCCCAAATTTTGTTACGGATCAATCCAATCATTTTCATGTCATTGTCCGTGGCCCTGGTGTTTTATTATTTTTGCCGTCGCTATTCATTAGGGACAGCTTTTTTGAGCTTATTTATTTATTTTTCATCCTATATGTTGTGGGCTTACTGGGCGGAAGCCCGTCCCTATGCACTGATGGTCTTTTTGACAACGGTGCAGTCGGTGGTGTTCTTGGAAGGAGGCCCATGGGAGACACTGGCAGGGACTAATATTTTATTGGGTTTGACTTCTATTTTGAGTTTGGGAGAAATATTAGCAGTGTCTGCACTATGGTGGGCATTCAAAGACCGTGATTGGAAAAAATATATAGCGCTGACCCTGCTGCCGGCCATGATCACTTTATTTTATTACGCGCAAGCACCCAAGTATCCATTTTTCTTTGGTGATCTAAGCCCCGAGCAGCTGATCCGCGACAATATATCGCGGCAACAGTTTGATATTTTATTTATTTTTCTTATTTCTTTAGCCGCTTACTTTTGGGGCCAAAAGGTCCGGATGCCTAAGGACGCGCCGGGGGAGGAGATATTAAAACCCGTGACCTATGTTATTTTCATGGCTTTAGTGCTTGCTTCAACGGCGGTGGTGCTTTTCCTTTTTACCCTGCATACTAAAACCGGCCAATTTCCCATCACCAGCCGGTATTTTATTTATCTGACGCCCATCGGGGTCATGGCCGCGACAATGCTGATAGTGTCGCTTTATAAGTCCTTATCCAAACATCGCCTGATGCAGTTGATTTTTACAGGTCTCGTCGGACTTTTACTTGCCCAGCATTTTTTAAAGATCGTGCCCAAGGCCATCCATTCGCTCGCGGGAGGTTAGAATTGGTTTGTGTATGTTCTTAAGGGCGTTTTTCAGAATTTCGATTTTTTTATTGCTCCTTGAAATATTTTTAAGGTCAGGCGGAGGTATTTATATATTACACCAGGAATTCTTAAATCAGCATGTCTCCCTGCTGGGCTTAAAGAAATATAGGATCGTTTGTGTGGGCGATTCCATGACCGCGTATGGAGAGAATGATTCTTATCCCCGCCAATTGGAAGGAATCTTAAATGGCCAAAATTTAGGGTATCACTTTGAAGTGATCAATAAAGGGCTGCCTGCCCAAAATAGCGACACCATCATGCCGCACTTTTCCTCCTGGATGGACCAATATAAACCAGACATGGTCATTATGATGATGGGCATGAATGACCAGAATTTGAAAGGCGATATTTTTGATAAAAAAGCCATGCCGTTGGATGACCTGTTGAGCAGGTCTTTGGTGTACCGGCTTTTTAAAAAACAAATTGAAACGATCAGCCTGCGCCTGAATAAGGCCAAGGCGGTTGTTCATAAAGCCAGCACACCTCCCGAAGAGCCTAAAAATTATGATCCCAGGGTGATCTTATATTTTAAGATAGCCGAACAATTAAACCGTCATGGCCAATACAGCCAAGCGGAGGCCATATTGTCCCGCCTACAGGCCGTTGATGTTGAAGAGACCAACAAGAATTTTATAGCCATTGAGCTGGGCAAGTCCTTGATGGCGCAGCATAAAACAGGGGCTTTAGTCGGGCCTTTCACGCAGCTGATGCGTTTTGATCCCTATAATGCGCTGGTGGCAGAATGGGGCAAGGAGCTGTGCGGTCAAAAGGGATTAGCGTCATCCGTCGGTGATATCATTGAAACAATTGATACTGACCAGAGAGGCATTCCGCAGCTGGATGTGCTTTTAGGCGATTGTTATACCACCCGAGGGGACCTTAAAAAAGCCGGCCTTTATAGAAGATTGTCCCGGTCCCGGGGGGTCCGGCAGTCCTATCCGGTCTTGTATCATAATTATAATATTTATATTGATAAGCTTAACGCAAGGCAGATCAAAGCCGTCATTGCTCAATATCCTCTTAAAGATTTAAATACATTGAAAGAAATATTCAAAGACAGGCCGGATTATAGTGATTTACTTTTTGTTGATAATGGGCCAACGTTCAAAGAGGCGGTAGCGCGCAGTTCCTACGAGGATATTTTTGGGGATAAAGCCGGGGGGGATTTTGGCCATTGCACGCCCAAGGGCTACAAACTCCTCGCGGGAAATGTGGCTGCGGTCATTGCGGATCACTTAAGAGGAGCGCTACATAGGTATTAAGCCGCCATTTGAATATATTCTCAATTTCTGTTAGTATTCTGCTATCATATAAGGGCAGTTTAATGAGGATCCGGGCAGGCCATGATTAATAACAATATAGATTTGATCTTTATATCCCAGTCAGAGGTTGTCAATTTTGAGGGATATGCCAAACTTCCTGTTGACAGGGTCGCTATTTATAAAAATCTCGTTTACCCGCGGATGGTTTACTATAAGAACGGCTTTCGTTCCCATTACGATATTATCAATCATTTGCGCGCGGGGAAATTCTGGACAGAGGCAACCCCGCAGGACCGCCGCAGCTTACTGAGCATTTGGAATCTTCCGGGTTTTGTGGGCCCGCATATCGCGAATTATTTAAAAGAATCCGATATTAATACGCATATCGTCAATAATTTTGATTCTGAATGGGATATCCTTTGCCAGGTATATGAGAACAGCGACCCTAAGCCGATGGTCGCCATATCGACGACCTTCCATTTGAATTACGCGGAGATCACGCGCTTGGCCAAAATATTACGCGCCAAATACCCGGAGATGTCCATTGTCTTAGGGGGCGCGTTTATCAACGGGGAGATGTATAAGGACGACCCGGGGCCTTTAAGTAAGGCCATGAAGAAATTAGGGATCGATTATGCCGTCCATAGTTTTAATTCAGAAGTGGACCTCAAAGACCTGGTCCTTGCCCATAAAAGTAAAGCCCCCCTTGAGTCTGTTAATAATCTTGTTTATAGGACAGGAACAAACGGCCAGACGGCTTTTGGGGTCACCAAAAAAGTCTGGAACAACCCTTTGATCAATGGTCTTCCTGATCATTGGGAGCAGCTGGACATGCCTTTTTTAAATAATACGATCCAGGTCCGGACAGCTTCCGGATGTCCTTTTACCTGCGCTTTTTGCTCCTATCCTGAAACAGCGGGAGGGCACTTTGCCATGCCCATTGAAATGGCAGAACAGCAGATCCAGTCGATATTGCGGCGCGGCAACATCAATAAAATTATTTTTCTGGATGATACTTTTAATGTGCCCTTGAGGAGATTTAAAGAACTGTGTCAAATGTTCTGCAAGTATAATTTTGAATGGTTTTCTTT
>JABDCU010000009.1 GCA_013287965.1 Candidatus Omnitrophota bacterium
CTCCGACATCGTCGGGATCGCCATGGTGCGCGTGTTGTCAGCCGTAATGACGGGCATTATTGTATCCGGCCGCATCGGGGCGTCTTTTGGGGCGGAGCTAGCGATGATGCAGACAAACCAGGAGATCGACGCGTTTAAAACGTTGGGTGTTTCTCCTGTTGAGTTTTTGGTCCTGCCGCGCGTCCTGGCACTGGTCATGATGATGCCGGTCCTGACCATATACGCGGATTTTATGGGTGTATTAGGAGGCTTTCTTATCAGTGTCGGGATGCTTAACCTTAATTCCGTGGAATATTTGAATCATACCCAGCATGCCCTGAAATTCAGTTATGTGTGGATCGGACTTATTCACAGTTTTGTTTTTGGTGTGATCATTGCCATTGCCGGGTGTCTGCGCGGCATTCAGTGCGAACGGGACGCGGCTGGTGTGGGAAGGGCAACTACTTCGGCAGTGGTTACCGGGATCACCGGTATTGTCATTGCAACCGCGATCATCACATTTATTTGTCAGATATTGGGGGTCTAAGCGATGGACCCCACCATGCGGCCGGTGATCGAAGTGCTCGATCTTGATCTGGGGTATACCGGCCACACGGTGATGCGTGGTCTTAATTTTAGCGTGAATAAAGGCGATATTTTTATTGTCATGGGAATAAACGGATGCGGCAAGAGCACCTTGCTCAAAAGCCTGATCGGTCTTAATGCGCCGACTAAGGGTAAGGTTTTATATTCCGGAAAGAGTTTTTGGGAGGAAGATGAAAAAGGGAAAAAGGATATTATGCGGCGTTTCGGGGTCCTTTATCAAGACGGAGCGCTTTGGAGCTCTTTGACAGTAGGGGAGAATGTGGCGCTTCCTTTACAATTATATACAAAGCTATCCGACCAGCAGGTATGGGAAATAGTATCGTTAAAACTTTCGTTAGTGGGCTTGGAAGGGTATGGGGATTTTTTTCCTGGGGGAATAAGCGGAGGCATGCGTAAACGGGCGAGCCTTGCACGGGCCATTGCCCTTGACCCGGATATTATTTTTTTTGATGAACCGTCAGCCGGGCTTGACCCCATCAACGCGCGAAAGCTTGATGACCTGATCCTTGAACTAAGGGATGGTTTGGGTGCCACGATAGTTGTCATTACGCACGAACTGGCCAGTATCTTTGCCATCGGGAATAATTCCGTATTTCTTGACGCAGAAAGTAAAACCATGATCGCAGCCGGTGACCCCAAGGGGCTATTGGCTGGTTCTAAAGATCCCAGGGTCATCCGATTTTTAACGAGAGGGAATTAAAAAATGAGCAGAAAGGTCAATAAAACAGCGATCGGGGTATTTGTGGTCGGGGCCATGGTAATGCTGATGGTAGGGATAGCGGTTTTTGGTTCAGGGGAACTTTTTAAACGGACGACTAAATTTGTTTTATACTTTGACGGTTCTGTTAAAGGTCTTTCCGTAGGGGCACCGGTGATGTTCCGAGGAGTCAGTATCGGTACCGTCAAAGACATCAGCCTGATCTATGACCCAAAGGCCGGGACCATCATGCTTCCTGTCATTGTCGAGATTGAACAGGACCGTATCAAAGGGGCCCCCTGTTTTGGGGCATTGGGTGTGGACAAGAAGATGATCGCATTGGGCCTTCGCGGGAAACTTGAAGTGCAGAGTTTTCTGACCGGCCAGCTGATGATCTCATTCGATTTCTATCCGGATAAACCGGTGAAACTCCGCGGTATCCTCAAAGAGTATCCTGAGTTGCCCACCCTTCCCACTTCTCCGGATATTTTTGAGATCATGGATGAAATACCGATCAAAGAGATCACAAAAAACCTGGAGTCTGCCACCCAGGGGATCAATCGATTGGTCAATTCAAGCGACCTGCAAAGGAACCTTTACGAAATGCATAGTACATTGCAGGAGACGACACAGGCTATGCGTTCTGTCAGTTTGCTTACTGAATATCTTGAGCAGCATCCGGAAGCTATTTTAAAGGGAAAATCCGTTATTAAAGGAGAGTAAGATGAAGCAGATCAAGGTCAAATCCTGTTGGGGTCCAGGCGTTGTGTGCCTTACCTTGGTTTTAAGCGGGTGCATATCTACGTCCATTAGTCCGACACCGCGTTTTTATATGCTTCAGGCTATCAATGGAGACCAATCAAGTAAAAAAATAGATATTGCTCCCGGCATGCTTATTGGCATCGGGCCTGTCAAGATCCCGGAATATCAGGACAGGCCGCAAATAGTGACCCAGCGCAAAGAAAATACTCTTAAATTTGCTGAATTCGACCGCTGGGGAGAACCTCTTGACCTGGGGTTGGCGCGTTTGATCAGGGAGGACCTCACGGTCATGCTTCCCGGGGGAAAATTTACCTTGTACCCTTGGAACCCGTCCACTCCGGTTAAATACCAGGTGGCCGTGGAAATTGTCCGATTGGACAGTGAACTTGATCGTGACATGTTCCTTGCCGTGCAATGGATGGTCATTGATGTGAAAGACCTGAAAACACTGATCATCAAAAGGTCCGAATTCCGTGCAGCCGTCATCCCGCAGGATTACTCCGGTTTAGACAAGACGTTAAGCACGGCTTGTGCGTCGCTAAGCAGCCAGATCGCTGAGGCACTGGCAAAACTTGAAACTTGATCCAACATGGCTCCGTTATACCTTGGTACAATTGATTCTTTTTTGACCATCCCTAGGATAACAACAAGGAAGATGTCCGTATAAACCAATAACGAGAAAAGAAGGTGTGCTATGAAAGTAAATTACTTAAAGTTGTTTTTCGTCATGACAGCAGGGATCTTACTTGCTGGTATCTCTGCGTTTGCGTCTGTTCCAGTACCAACGGTAAGCCAGGTGCCGGGAAGAGTGATGTGGGTGGATGTTAAGCTCGGGACAATGCAGATCAAGCTTGATCAATCCTCCGGTTCAGGAGAAAAAAGAGAATACAGGATCACCCGCTATGAAACCCGCGTCAAAGATCCTTCGGATAAAAAGTTCCTCACCATTGATGATCTGCGGCCCGGTGAATATGTCACCCTTGACGTGATCGATGGCCAGGCAGATAAGATCATTGCCAAGATCGTTGCTGAATCATTGCAGGCGGCTGATTTTCAGGTGGCTTCCGGCCAGATCCAAACCATTGACGGGCAGGCAGGAACGCTCACCTTGCAAGAGAAGATGCGCAATGGTGTCCAAGAAGAGAGTAATCTATCGAGTTTTATCTTTGATCCCAATAATATCGTTGTTCTGCAAAGCCCCAGCATTCAGCCGGTGGCATTAGTACTGAAGCCTGGTGATTCAGTGCAGGTCCAATTTGTGCTAAAAGATGAAAAGCAACAAGTATATTCCATTACGTTGTATGCACCACAGCATACAACGACAACCACGGTCACAACAACAACCAGCAGCACACCATAGAGGTCAAGATGATGGACCAAGATTCAGATTGCTGGAGCCATTTGTGGCAGCTTATCAAGGCCAATGTCTTACGATTATTGGGTGACGCCAGGAGAGACCTATGAAGAAAATCTTTATAGTGGCGGGTCTGATCGTTATTGGCTTAGTGGGCATCGCCTTTGTTAAAGACCAGGTCATTAAGTCCGTGGTAACAGCCATCGCTTCTAATGTCACAGGAGCACCGGTACATATGGATGGTTTTTCAATGGATATTTTCAGCTCAACCATCCATATTACCGGATTTAAAATGGGTAACCCCAGCGGCTTCCCGGAAGGGGTTCTGGTATCCTGCCCTAAAATAAACGTCATCTATGACAGTGCTTCCCTATTAAAGCAGGACCCTCATTTTTTACTGGTGGAGGTTGAGCTCAAAGAAATGGTGCTTACCAAGAACAAAGCAGGCAAGCTTAACGTTGATTCGTTAAAAATAGTGCATCCGTCTAAGTCTGCTTCATCTACCCCCATGCGGATAGATCTTCTTAATTTAAGCATCGGCAAGATCGTGTACAAGGATTATACGAATGGCCCGGAACCCAGCGTTAAGGTTTTTGATATTAATGGGCACAAAAGTTATAAACGGGTTCCCACGGCCCAGCAATTAGCCTTACTGGTGCTTGCAGAGCCCATGAAGGCTGCCGCGATCAAGAATGCTGAAATCTATGGGGTTGCCATGTTCACCGGTGTGGCCATGCTGCCTATTGCTGTAGTGGCAACCTTTACAAGCAAAGACAGCGTGGAGCAGGTTGTTGATGCCGGTTTTGAACACACGTATGAGATCAGTCTTGAGGTAGTAAAGCGCATGGGAACAGTGACTGAACAGGATGAGTCAGGTGGGGCGATCAAAGCCAAGATCAACGGGTCCACGGTTGCTCTTATACTTAGGAAGGCTGAAGGCAATAAAACCGAAATAACCATTTCCGCACGAAAATACATGCTTCCCCAGCCGGATATCGCTGGAGGGGTTTTGTATCAGGTCCTTGATAAACTGCAATCCTCTTGATTATTTTAAAGACCGCAATTTTATCCGTCGATAAATTCAAATCCGGCATTATACCTTGGTACAATTGATATTATTTCGCCGCTGCCTAGAATAAGACCATTGAATCAACAATTTTAGTGATCAAGTACAACCTAAATGGAGGTAGTTCAAATGAAGCGAATACTTTTTTCCACGTTTTTTGTTGCTGCTGTTGTGGCGGCTTGGTGCACATCAGCCTTTGCTGCGGCGGAGACCATTACCCGTACCGGAGGCGGAGGTAACCCCTATTCCTCTGAAGCAACCGGTCAGGCTGCGGGTTACTTTATGGCGGATGTAGGTGCTTCATATACCTTGAAGCTCACCAACGGTTTTCCTAATATTTTTACCAACAACTCAGCCGGCCCTTACATCAGTGCCGCTGTTGACACCGACACGGCTAGTTTTGCCAACCTCCTATTTGATACTGGCGACAACGCGAACGTGTATGGGACCATTGGTGCTTCAAATCAGTTTTTAGACATCACCCTTACCGGTAGCGCCTCAGTTAATTTTGATGGGACGGTTAATACCACCACGATGCATGTCGGAACCGGTACAGCGGACTTCTCAAGCGGGACCACGAACGTCGTATCCGGAGGCTCAACTTTTACTGGTGCTGCTGGTACCGGCACGATTGATCTTGAAGCGAATACGGCATTCACAGGCGCTATTACGACCACGACGTCCGGTGCGGGCACGTTGGTGCTCAATAATAATACTACAGTGACTGGCGCAGTCGGCGGAACTGAGATTGGGGCGATCACCCTTCCCGGGACACTTGTTGACACAACAAGTCCAACCATCATTGGCGCGGTGAACGCCTTTACCTATAATCTGGGGGTAAACAGGTTGAATGTCCACGGTGCCCTAACGACCGGAGCAGGTGGGAATATCAATACGAGCCTGGCCAGCACGGCGATCTACGGCAACATCGCAGCAACGGGAGCCTCAACTTTGGGAACAGCTTTCGTAGTCAATGTGACTCCTTTACAGTTGGTTGACATCCCGGCCGGGACCACGTTTTCTCTCGTCACAGCTCCGTCCGGCAATGCCCCTGCTGGGACAGTCACATCTTCCGGTGGTTTTACGTTCACCGTTGCGACCCTCGCCGGTCAGTTAACAATAACATCAACAGCCGACATACCGGCAGTAATACCACCGGTAGCTGCTGCGGTGGCACCAGCAGTACTAACCATTACTAATCCGTCTCCTGGTTTCGCAACGGTCCAGAATTCAATCCTTGCTCTCAGCACCCAGGCGGCCGCCTCAGCGCTTGAACAGCTTAGCCCTTTGACTCCGGCTTTGGTAGCGCCTAAGGTGACATTCGAAGGGGCCAGGGAGTCTCAAAATCTTTGGTTGTCCCGCTTAGACATGTGTGATCAGTTCAGCAGTTTTTATAAAGATGATCCAAGCTGTCAGGAAAACAACCCGCAAAGCGGTTGGTGGACGAAAGGTTTCGGATATTTTGGTCACCGGAATGACAGGGGAGCCTTCCCAGGCTATGACTCCGTTATTGCCGGTGGCATGATCGCTTACGATGTGCCCCTTAATGCTGACACGCGCGCGGGCTTAGGTCTTGGGTATACACGAAGCATCATCAATGGCAAAGAGTTCCGGGATCAGACTACTTTTGACAGCTATCGGCCGACGGTCTATATCGGCCATGAGCAGGGGCCATGGTACGTTGATGGCAGTGCGTCATTTGGCTGGAACCAGTATGTAGGCACGCGGGACATTTCGTTTCCGGGTGTAGCTCGTAGGGCAAACGCCAAGTATGCCGGACAAGATTATACAGCTTATATTAACACAGGGTATCATATTGCCGCTCCCGCGAAATTCATCGTGACACCGCTGGTATCGCTTCAATACAGCCGTGTGAACATGAATGGCTACACGGAAACAGGTGCCGGTGATATTGATCTGCATGTGAAGCCCCAGGGTTATCATTTTCTCGAGTCAGGCTTGGGAGCGAAGGTGGAGCGCCCCTTTAGCTTTCATAAGTGGACAATTATTCCTGATCTGCATGTCAAGTGGTTCCATGATTTCATCAACCCGACGATGAAGCAGACGGCGGTGTTCACCACCCAAGGCGCGTCAGCGTTTACAACGCCGGGGTTAAGGACGTCCCGTGAGACCTATGATGTCGGTACCGGCCTCACGCTCCTTTCGTGCAAATGCACCAAGAAGTACGATTGGTCGATCGCGGCTGATTACGATTATTTCTGGCGGAGTGACGGTTATTCCGCCAATCAGGCGACACTGAGGTTTACACTTAATTTCTAAATGATTTTTTCTCCCGGGAGTCGGTGACTACGGCCTAGGAAGCAGTTAGTTGCCTCTTCTTTCTACCCGTCTTGTGTTTCTTAACACAAGGCGGGTAGAGACATTATCCTTGTATGGTAGGAGCTAAAAGCCTATCATGATGATGTAAAGTCCTTCTTCATAATACCCTGACTGCTGACAGTAGGGAAAGCAATGTATTTTACAAAAGGTGGGAGTTAAATGTCAGCAAATATCTATATTGTGGATGACGACGAGTCAGTGTGCCGCGCGCTCAAGACCCTCTTAATGACGTATGATTTTGAAGTAAAAACATTTAATTCGGCCCAAGGTTTTTTTGATAACGTGGCCCATGATGCTCCCGGCTGTCTGCTTCTTGACATCCATATGCCGGGGACAGACGGGTGGGAAGTCCAGCGCAAGATCCTTGCCTCCGGGTCGACCCGTCCGGTCATTTTTATTTCCGCCGAGAAAAAAGACAATGCTTCTGTCCGCGCGCTACAGGTAGGGGCGGTGGGTTTCTTGCAAAAACCCGTTAACGGCCAGACCTTGGTGGACATGATCAATGGCGCGTCAAAAAATTGACAAAGGGCTATCAATGAAAAAGAAAATAATTGCCGTCACACCAAAGAAGATGAAAAAGCCGTTATTGAAAAAAATATCCCGCATCAATCTGGAAGGACAGATCCGTCTGCTGACACGTGATTTGAACGTCATAAAAAGGCAATTAAAGCGAGGGGTCAGCAGGGAGAAGCTCTCCAAAGAGAAGTTCCGCGGGGAAGTGACCCAGGGCGTAAACAGGGAGAAATTAGGGGCAGATAGAGAAAAGCAGGGAGCAGATAGAGAGAGGCTGGGGGCGGACAGGGAGAAGCAGGGGGCTAACAGGGAAAAATTAGGGGCAGGCAGGGAAAGGCTTGCGGAAGAGCAATTTCGTTTGCAAACAGATGAAATAGAATTAAAAGACGGGCAATTAAGGGAAGGGGCAGACAGGGAAAAGCTTGCGGAAGAGCAAATACATATCCGTACTAAAGCGATGGAAGCTACATTCGACGGCATTTTTATTATCGATGCCCTGAAGCCGGATTTCCCTATTATCTATGCCAATCCGTCTTTTTACCATCTTACCGGTTTTACAAAAAATGAGGTCATTGGAAAGAATTATTTCCTGCTTTATGGGGTTGTTGATAATTTGCACGCCCTGGAAGAAATAAAACAAGCCCTGCTTCAAGGAAGGTCTTTTCAGGGGGAGCTGCTCAATTCCAAGAAAAACGGCGAAAAGTTCTGGAGTTTACTGCGGATAACCCTGGTGCGTGATAAGAATGGGACCGTCACTCATTATGTGGGTAATAAAACAGATACCACATTGATGAAACAAAGGAATTTAGAGATCGAAGAACAGCGTGAGGAGCTTTTGCATGTGACACGGGTCGGGAAACTCGCGGAATTTGTCTCGTCTTTGGC
This sequence comes from Candidatus Omnitrophota bacterium, assembly GCA_013287965.1. Classification (GTDB taxonomy): domain Bacteria; phylum Omnitrophota; class Gorgyraeia; order Zapsychrales; family Fredricksoniimonadaceae; genus JABDGZ01. The sequence continues at coordinate 8,203 of JABDCU010000009.1, forward strand.
CCATGAGATCAGCCAACCCTTGACCGCCATCCTTTCTTATGCTCAAGCGGCCCAGCGTATGTTAAAGGACAGGGAGCCACAACTGCAGGAGGTCTTGCAGTATATTATCAATGATGACCAGCGGGCAGCTGAAGTTATCCGCCGCTTAAGGTATTTGTTAAAAAAGAGCAAGCCCACCTTTGAGCTTCTTGATATCAATACATTGATCAAAGACACCATTACGCTGATGATGCCCCATATCACGGCAAAGAATAAAGTGATCAAATTCGAATCAGGCAGTAACCTTCCATCTATCCAGGGGGACCGGATACAATTGCAGCAAGTGCTCCTGAACCTTATCAGTAACAGTTTGGAAGCAATGGAGTCGAGCAATGATTCTCGTGAATTGGTGATCAGTACATGCCTCAAGGATGCCGGGACGATCATGGTGAAGGTTAAGGATTCAGGATGCGGCATTCCGGAGGAAAATAAACTTAAGCTCTTCGGTCATTTTTTTACGAGCAAGCCGGATGGTTTAGGCATGGGATTGTCTATCAGCCGTTCCATTGTGGAGGCGCATGGCGGCCGCCTGGAGGCAGAGAATAACCCGGATCGCGGGGCCACTTTTTATTTCACCGTTCCGGTTTATATGAAGAAAGGCCAATGAATACTTCCATCATCTATATTGTTGATGACGACGCCTCGATATGCAAGGCCACGTCCTTATTGTTAAGGTCGAACGGCTTTATCGTTGAGCCCTTTGTCCAGGCATCTGATTTCTTGGCTTTCAAGCATCTTAAGATGCCCGCATGCCTGCTTTTGGATATCCGCCTTCCTAATATCAACGGGTTTGCCCTTCAGGACATCATGGCCCAACAGGGGATCATTATTCCTATTATTTTTATGACCGGATATGGGGACATTCCCATGAGCGTCAAAGCGATGAAGGCGGGGGCGGTCGATTTTCTGCCTAAGCCTTTTACTGAAAAGAAATTAATTGATGCCATCACACTTGCCCTTTCAAAAAGCAAGGTCCAGAATAAAAAACAAGCCGAGGTAGCAAAAATAAAGCAACGCGTTGACACCCTGTCACCGCGGGAATTGGAAGTTTTTCATTTTGTGGCCCAGGGAATGATGAATAAGAACATCGCTTCAAAGCGGGGGACTTCCCTGCAAACCATCAAGGTCCACCGCGGCAGGGTCATGCAGAAAATGCAGGCTAAAACCGTGACCGAACTCATCCACCTTGCCCAAAAAGCAGGCATCACTTCCGCTACAGTCTAATATCTCAAGCAAAGATAATTACGGCACGACAATGGACGTCAGGCTGATGTTCTTATTATTCCTGACCACGGTCGCTGTTTGGACCATCTGATAAGCATTTTTTGAAGAAGGAGCCATGTTCGGGCCATTCAAGATCACATGTGCCGGTATGGTGACAGAAAGATGGAATGTTGTAGTCGCGCAATAGGCAGGTATGCTTTGCAGGAAGATAACGGTTGTAAGTGCCAACAGGATGAAAAGTCTTTGCATTTCGTCCTCCAACTTAAATATAACATATATTCCTTTTCTTTGCCATCCACGTGGGTATTTATTATACCTCGGTACAATTGATTCGTTTGGACGTGTCCCTAAAATATGAATATGCAGGTAAAAAATTTACTGACTTAAGGAGCGTGACCAGATGTTATTAGCAAAGAAACAGATCTTTATTGTCGACGATGATGAGTCCGTGTGCCGTGCCCTTAAATTACTGATGATGACCTACGGGTTTGTGGTGGAGACATTTTCTTCCGCGGAGAAATTCCTGAGCGTGGTCTCCAACAGCACTCCGGGATGCCTGATCCTGGACATCCATTTGCCGGGGATGAATGGCTGGGACACGAAGAAAAAGCTCATGGAATCAGGCTCCAATCGTCCGGTCATTATGATCACCGCGGACAAAGAAGAAGGCCTCAAAGAGCGGGCTTTTAAAGCAGGGGCCTTGGGATCTTTGCAAAAACCATTTTATGACCAGCAGCTGGTTGATCTGATCAATTTGTCTTTTTAAGGAAAAGTATTCATGGTAAAAGAAATGATCCGGTTTACGATCGCGGGGACCATTGTCACCGTGGTGGATTTCAGTATTTACTATGTCCTGTTCCATTTTTTTCCATATAATGTGTCTAAAGGGGCTTCTTTTGTCTGCGCGGGCATTGTTGGGTACTTGCTTTACAAGTACTGGACCTTTAAGAACATCCACCCGTCGCATACCGAAGTGCTTCGTTATGTGTTCATTAATTCTTTAGCTTTGGGGATCAATGTTTTCATCAATCATCGTGTCCTGAGCCATTGGCCTGGGGCTGTTCTCATGGCCTTGATCACAGCTACGTCATTAACGTGTTTATTTACCTTTATTTTCTTTAAATGTTGGGTTTTTAAGGTTTCTTTGATAGCAGAGAAGAGAGGTATTAAAAGTGGAGAAAACGATAAAAGCCCTTACCCTGCGACCTGATGATCTTGTTATATTGAATTCAGGAGAAAAGATAGATCCGCAGGAGTTGGAGAAGTTCTACGCCAAGGTGGCTCCTGTCAAAGAGATCTGTGTTCTCACTGTCTCAGGAATGCATGGTGTCAGGAAATCAAGGGTCCTATGGGCCATCATTCAGCCGGACCTGGATAGTTTCAGGAAATTTGGCGAAGTGAATTTACGCGCCGTCATTAAGGAAAGATTTGATAATGCCTCGCAATCGGTCCCTTTTAATAAAAGGCTTAAAGGTTTTACCATTACCCTTGAGGACCTGCCGCATACCACAGCTGATGAATTAGATAGGCCCGCGGTCAAGAAAATATATGAAACCAGGGTCATAGCAGGCAAAGAAGGGGCGCTTCCTGTATCAGGAGAGCTTCCAGCAGAGGACCTTTTGTTGACAAAGTCCGTGGTCGGCATAAGGATCCTGAAATGCCTGAAGCAACAAAGCGGTATTAGAAGACCGATCACGCCGTCGGATTCTTTAGAGCTGGACCTTGGCATAGATTCATTAGGCAGGATAGAACTTGCTTCTTGCCTTGAGTCATCTTTTAGCGCTGATTTAAAAGTAGAAACGATCGCGCAGGCCTTTAGTGTCAAAGACCTTATCCTGGGAATAACAGATGCGTTAAGAGGCGCCAAAGAGATCCCTCCGGAGGACGAAGGGGTGGTTACAGGAGAAGATTATTGGAAAGAACGTTTACAAATACTGCCAAAGAAAGAAACCTTGGATATGCTGGAATTGGGAGCTGGTTACTTCGCGTGGCTCTTTCGATTTACTTTAACAGCCGTAGATTTTTTGATCTTCAAGGTATTTTTTAGGGTCAAGGCAGAAGGTCCTGATAATGTGCCCAAAGAAGGGGCCTATATTTTATACGGCAATCATACGAGTTTTCTTGATGGGCCGGCCATCGGTGCCAGTCTGCCGCGTAGACCGGGGTTTCAGATCTTTTATTTTGTTTTCGGTCCGTATTTCTTCAGGCCCTTCGTCAAGAATCGTGTCTTAAGGAACCTGGTCAAGATGGGAAGGTTCATTCCTTTTGATTTTTCAACGCATTTTTTGGATGCCCTGCGCAGCTGTTATTTTGTGCTAAAACACGGCAAAGGTTTGTGTTTCTTTCCGGAAGGGTTACGCAGTGTTACCGGTGAAGTGGGGGAATTTAAAAAAGGCTTTGGCATTTTGGCTAAGGAGACAGGGGCAAAACTGGTACCTGTGGCTATAGAAGGGGCCCATGAAGCCTGGCCGAGTACGTCAAAGTATCCCCGATGTCATCCGATCCGGGTGAGATTCGGCAAACCTCTTCTTCCGGAAGATCTGCAAAAGGAAGGCTTGAGCATGGGCACAAAAGATCCCTACGAAGCCATTTGCCTGGCCGCAAGAAAAGCGCTTATAGAGCTAAAAGAGAAAGGCACGCCATGAATATTTTATTAATGACCAACACCTATAAGCCATTGGTAGGCGGATTGGAAAAATCCGTGAGCAGTTTTACTAAAGAATATAGAGAAGCAGGTCATAGGGTCATTATCATAGCCCCTGAATTCCCTGATATGCAGCCTGAAGAGGATGTGATCCGTATCCCGGCGTTCAAGCATTATAACGGGTCAAATTTCTCTGTGCAGCTGCCTATTCAGGGGACCCTGACAAAGGCTTTGGGGGATTTTCGTCCTCATATCGTCCATTCCCAGCATCCCTTCCTTATTGGGGACACGGCCTTGCGCATAGCGGCTAAGTATAATGTGCCCTTAGTTTTTACCCATCACAGCTTGTACGAAGAAAATGTCCATTATATGCCGGGTAATATCGAGGCCCTTAAACGTTTTATGATCGAATTATCAACGGGCTATGCGAATCTGGCTGACCATGTTTTTGCTCCCAGTGAAAGTGTGATGCAGATGTTGAAAGAAAGAGGGGTGATGACCGCCATTGACGTGGTCCCCACCGGTATTTACACAGAGCAGTTTTCCCGGGGAGCTGGAAAGGCTTTTCGTAAAAGATTTAATATCCCTGCGGATGCTTTTGTGGTGGGCCATGTGGGCAGGCTCGCCCCTGAAAAGAACCTGGAATTTGTCACGCGCGCTGCTGCCCAATTTCTTAAGAAGGAACCCAGGGCCCATTTTTTAATAGGGGGTACGGGTCCCTCTGAAGGTTCTATCAAGGAGATCATGGCCCAGGAAGGGCTCACCGACCGTTTACATTTGGCAGGTATGCTTAAGGGAAAAGACCTGGTGGATGCCTATCATGCCATGGATGTGTTTGTATTCGCGTCACAAAGCGAGACACAAGGCTTGGTCATTACTGAGGCCATGGCCGCCGGCATCCCTGTGGTGGCTGTTGACGCTCCTGGTGTCCGGGAAGTCGTGAAAGACGGCGTGAATGGCCGTTTACTTGCCCATGAATCAATGGAAGATTTTGTTGAGGGCCTAGTGTGGTTAAATAAATTATCTGCTCCTCAAGTCAAAAAGATCAAACACGCGTGCAAAGAAACAGCCCAACATTTCTTAATGAAGGATTGCGCTCAGAAAGCCTTGAAGATCTATGTTTCACTTGCCACTAATAATGGCTTTTGCCGTCGCCATAAAGAAGAAGGCTTTTGGTCAAAAGCTGTACATTCTATCCAGGCCCAATGGGGTACAGCTAAAAATCTGACCCATGCGACAGAAGCCTACATATCTCCAGCCCTTGTTCCGGAGCAAGCCGCTGCATGAAACAATCGGGATATTTAACGACTTCAGACCATCATCGGATCCATTATGACCAATTTAAGGCTGGTCATAAGAGGGTCATCATTATTGCTCATGGTTTTTTCAACAGTAAACAGGCCGTTGTTCTCAAGCGGTTGGCAGGATCGTTAAACAATGAATATGATGTTATTTTGTTTGATTTTAGGGGCCATGGCCAAAGCAAAGGACTGTTTTATTGGACAGCAAAGGAATATTTAGACCTGGTGAGTGTTGTCGAGTTTGCCGGCAGGAGTTATGAGCGGATCGGGTTGATCGGCCTTTCTTTAGGGGCAGCCACAAGCATTATTGCTGCCTCCAAGACGTCCTTGATCAACAGTATTATTTCTATCAGCGCTCCGGTGGAATTTACAAAGATTGATTATCGTTTTTGGGAGCTTAATGTCAAAAATGACCTATTTTATAATTTGTTCGGTGAGGGCAGGCAAGGTAAGGGAGTCAGGCCGGGGCCTTTCTGGTTTAAGAAAGAAAAACCCCTCGCGGTAGTTAAGAAAACAAAAACCCCCATTTTTTATATTCATGGCGATTCTGATTGGGTCATCCGGTATTGGCATTCGGAGGAGCTTTATAAAAATACGACGGCTTTTAAACGGTTAAGCATTATTAAAAATGGACCGCATGCTGAGCATCTTTTTCTTGAGCACAAAGATGAGATGCTGCGTTTAATTCGGGAATGGTTCCGTGAAACTTTGAAGTAAGGCCGCGTTATACCCCAGTACAATTGTTTTTCTTTGTCCCCTCCCTAAAATAAGATCATAAACAATTCACATCCTTAACAGTAATGCTCAATGGGGGAAAAGCTATGATTACACAAATTGGAGTTGCTTCAGGAGAGATTTTAAATCTGATCGATGAGAAAAAAAGACCGGTCAGCCTCAGTGAGATTGAATCCCATTTAGAAAATGAAAAGGAATTGACGTATATGAGCATTGGTTGGCTGGTGCGGGAAGGGCATGTGCATTTAGTTAATAAAGGAAGAGAAAAATATTTATGTAGTTGTTAGAAGGCACATAACAAGGAGGGTTCTATGACAAATCAAAAAGACCGAAAGTTTTGTAAATTTAGCGACAAGGAGAAAGAATTTTCTAAGTCTATCCATGGTTGGTTAGCTCAATATGACGAAGAGGATGATTTTTTATGTGGGAAGGTTTCGCATTCTTTGCCGGAGTTTACGGAAGAAGAATAATTCTATCGTTATACCCCGGTACAATTGATATTATTTTGCCTTTCCTTAGAATAGTATCAGGAAGTTAAAAGGAGTTAATGGGGGTAAATATGAAAATATTAGGTATTGTTTTAAGTTGTTTGTTGGTAGCTGGTTTTGTCCCTGCTTTTGGGGCAACAGCCCGCAGTTTCGATTTCACTGATGAGACTTCCAATGTGCTGGTGCAAAAAGCTTGGGGTGGCTTGACTGCCAAGGATTTAGAGGCAGTAGAAGCCTATGTTAACAAAGTTGACCAGATTTACGCCAGTAAAGCTGCAACCATGCAGGCGAGCCTTCAAGATTATGCCTCTGGCAGCAATGAGCAGATCTTTAAGTACTGGGCGCTGAACGATGTCAGCACCGCGTGGTTTATTTTGGGCAAGGCTTATCGTAATGCCGGTAAGAAAGATGAAGCTATCAAGGCCTACACTAAAGTCATCAATGATTTTTCTTATGGCCAGTGCTGGGATGTCAAAGGTTGGTTCTGGAAACCTGCCCAAGCTGCCAAAGAAGAAATAGCCATGATCCAGTCCGGTTCTAACGTGGATTTCGGTGATTATTCTTCCAGCACCCTGGTCCAAAAAGCTTGGGGCTCTTTAGCTGCCAAGGATTTAAGTTCAGTAGAGGCGTATGTTAACAAGACGGATGAATTTTATTCCAATAAGGCCAAAGACATGCAGGCAAGTCTTCAAACTTTTGCCTCCGGCAGCAATGACCAGATCTTTAAATATTGGGCGCTTAATGATCTCGGCACCGCATGGTTTATTTTAGGTGAAGCCTATCAAAATGCCGGCAAAAATGAACAGGCCACCCAGGCTTACAAAAAAGTCATCAATGAATATTCTTTTGCGCAATGCTGGGACCCTCAAGGTTTCTTTTGGAACCCCACTGAAGCCGCCCAACAGAAATTAGTGGAATTAGACATTAAGTAGAAGGGGTGCGTCAATATAAGTTAAATTAGGAAGGTCGCCTGAAAAGGCCGCCTTTTTAATTGGGTGGTTTTATTGCCATTTAATTTGACAAATAATCAATATTATGTTATGATTCAGCAAAGTTAAAAAGGCGCATAAAAAGGAGAAATTGTTATGAAAAAGTTAAAAGTTTTTTTAGTTCTATCCGTGTTGATGATCTTGTTTGTTGGCAATGCATCCGCAACGACAAGCTCGCAAATTTTAGTGATGTCCAATCAACTGTATCAAATCGCTAAAGATTTAACAACGGGGATGTTCCCGACAGCCATTCTCCTCATCGCGATTGGTTTTTGGGGCATCGTTAATGCATTCGGAAAAGGCATCGGAGACGGTCTGCACCAGTTAACGAACATAATAGCCGTTGGGGGCATTGTATTCTTTGCCTCTTCCCTATTAGTCAACGCGGCCATGTTTTCAGCACAAGTGTAAAAAAATATGATCGATCAAAAAACAAGCACACCGGTATTCCAGAGTTTGACCAGGCCGATCTTATTATTAGGAGGGGAGCGGGAGAACATTATTCTTTTGGCTTGTCTCTCACTAAGCTTATGCACTGTCGGCCGGGATTTCATATCGCTTATTTTGGCCGTATTAATATGGACTATCGGGATCATCGCCAGCAAATGGATGGCTAAAACCGACCCCTGGGCCACCAAGGTATTTCTAAGGTCACTTTTATACCGGGATTTTTACGGCGCGCGGGAGAGGATAAATACGCCCGCGTGTATTTTAAAACGTAGCAGGAAGATCTAATATGCTGCCGGTCAAAGAATTCACAGAGGGCCCTGCGGGATTTCCTTCGCTCATCAATTACTTTGAATTTGTGGATGAGGGCGTTTTGTTCAATCGTGACGGGAGTCTTTTGGGTTGCTTTTACTATTGCGGCCCGGACATGGATTCATCCTTAGGTCTGGAAGAAGACCAACTATCTTCCCAGGTCCAGTCGATCTTCCAGAATTTCGGCAATGGCTGGTCCGTGCATGTGGATTTGCTCAGGGTGCCTGCGATCGAGTATCCTCAAACCCATCATTTTAATAACCCGACTTCCCTATTAATTGAAAAGCAGCGGCGAAAGCAGTATGAGAAGGAAGGCGATCATTTTGAAAATATCTATGCCATTAGTTTTTGTTATTTGCCTTCAGTGGTTGAAAAATCCACCCCAAGCCTTGAATTCATTATTGAAGTTTTTAACCAGAAATTAGGGGAATTCCAGGGAAATATTGCCAATAAAATACATATCAAACGCATGAGCTCCGCAGAGATGATGACCTTTCTTGATCGCTGCATCTGCGGCGGCAGATCAGAAATACCGGTCCCTCAGCCGCCTTGTTACCTTAATCATTACCTGGGCGCGCATGAGTTCGTAGGCGGCCATGAACCCATGATCGATGATAATCATATCGGGGTCATCACACTGACCCAATTTCCTCACGAGAGTTTTGCCGGGATTTTGAATATCCTCTCAACCCTGCCGTTTGAATACAGGTTTTCTTCACGGTTCCTTTTTTATGACCCCATTGATGCTTTAGGCATCGTCGAGGAATACCAGGGCAAATACTTGGGGATGAAATATTCTATCGGACAGATGATCATGGGTGCTTTTGGTAAAGATCCGCGTTTAAACCCTGATGCCGCCAACCGTTCTGTGTTGACGAAAATAGAGGAAACCAGGCAAGCCCAGGAAGCTATCGAAATGGGCCAAGTCAATTACGGCTATGCCACTTTTGTGGTGGTGATCTTAGACAGCAATAAAGCTGAGTGCAAAAGGAAGATGGAATACATCAGGGATTTGCTCAACAACAATTGGTTTCCCTGCATGATCGAAAAAATGAATGCCATAGAAAGCTATCTTGGCAGTTTGCCGGGGGAAACCCTCAAAAATATCCGTAAACCATTTATCAATACCCGCAATCTGGCGAATATGCTGCCCCTGACCGATGTTTGGACAGGGGCCTTGTATAATCCTTGTCCCTATTATCCTAAAAATTCACCGCCGCTTTTTTATGCGGCCACCAACGGAACAACTCCTTTCAGGTTCAATGTGCATGTGGGCGATGTCGGGCATACCTTGATACTTGGGCCCACCGGAGCGGGTAAATCAGTTTTATTGTCCCATATTGCCAATTCAGCGTTGCGCTATGAAGGCGCCCAAGTCTACATTTTCGATAAGGGCCACAGCCAGTTTGTCCTGACCCATGCCGTGGGAGGGGAGTTTTACGATATTTTGGGTGATGATGACGATCTATCGTTTTGTCCTTTAAGTAATTTAGAAGATTTGAGTGAGCAGAAATGGGCTTGCAGCTGGATTGAGCGGATCGTTGCCCTACAGGGGGTTGTCATGGGCCCGGCCATTCGCGCGGCCATTGAAGCAGCCATCCGCGATACCGGCAGATCTTCTTCCAAGACGCTGTCGGATTTTTATTTAAACCTTCAAAATGACCAGATCAAAGAAGCCCTGAAACCGTTTGTGCAGATCAAAGAGGGCTATATGTCTTCTCTATTAGATGCCAAGGAAGACGGATTTAAAAAGGGTAAATTCCAGACTTTTGAAATTTCAAACCTGATGGGATTGGATAACAGGCTAAGCACCCCTGTTTTGCTTTATTTATTTCATAAGATCCAATGTTCCCTTGACGGACGTCCGACCTTTATCATTATTGATGAAGGCTGGCTGATCATGCTACATGAAACGTTCATGACCTACTGGATAGAATTTTTAAGGACCATCAGGAAAAATAATGCCTGTGTGCTTTTAGCCACTCAGAGCCTTTCAGATATTGTCAATTCACCCTATGTCAGTTTTATTAATGAAAGCTGTTTTACAAAGGTCTTTTTGCCTAATCCGGCAGCACGGGAAGCGGACAATAAAAAATTTTATCAGGCCTTTGGCTTAAATGAGCGGCAAATTGAGATCATTAGTGAAGCTGTCCGTAAAAAACACTATTACGTGACTAGCCGTGATGTGGGGCATCGCTTGATTGACCTGGGGTTAAAAAATTTAGAGCTGGCTTTTTATGGGGCAGGGACATCGCCGCAGGAAAGGCAAAAGGTCAAGGAACTAAGGAAGAATTTCGGGGACAAATGGGTCGCTGAGTGGCTTAAGGGTAAGGGATTGATTTCAGAAGCCCAAGAATGGTTAAAACTATGAGATTGCTTATATCACTCATTATAACAATGATTTTTATTCCTATTGCCATGGCCCAAGATGTGGCCACCGAGCACACTCAACTTTTGAATAATATTGAACTGGTCACAGCGGATTTACGCCAGCTTCAAAGCCTGGAAAACCAGATAGCCATGATCAAAAACCAGGTGGAAGGACTAAAGTCCGTGGCATCATATCAAAATAATTTCAGCGACATAGACGCGCTAAGGAATAATTTAGCCAATATCACCAATCAGGGGGCAGCGTTATCAGGTCAAACTCAAGGTCTATTGACACAAATGCGGCAAGAAATCAGTAATTTGCCGGTCAACGGGGCAATGACTGACAGGGAAAGTTCCATTGACCAAAGCACGATCAATATCCTTCAGAATTCTTTGAATAGGGTCACCCAGGAAAGGCAAAATTATCAACAGGAAACAGGCGCGGTCAATGCCTTGATGGCCAAGAATGACCAGGCCGTGGGGCAGACCCAGGCCTTGCAGACTTCCAATGAGATCGCGGCACAAAGCATCGCGCAAATGCAGTCCACCCGTGAATTATTAAGCGAAAATATTATTGTGCAAGCCGCGACTGCCATGAGAGACATCCAGGAAAGGCAGGACATGATCAATACCATCAATCAAATGATCACCTCCAGCGACAACAGCGACAGCAGCACCAACACGGAGAATTGAGCATGAATTCCACCATCATGTCCATATTTAACCAGCTCATCGGGCAATACAGCGGCAGTATCGCGGGCATACAATCAGGGAGCATTGTGCTGGGCAAGGAATTGTTCAATGCCATAGCGCTTTTGTCCGTCGGTCTATTGGGCATCAACCGGTTATTGGTGAAAAATGTTGATATGGTTGATTCCAACATAGAGCTGGTGCGCTGGTTGATCTATCTTAATGTTTTTTATCTTTTCATAACCCAATATGATAATTTCCTTCCTCTGATCATCAATTCTTTTCAGCAAGCGGGCGCTTATTTGGGCGGCCAGGCCGGCGGATCTTACGCGGTGCCTACTCCGGCGAGCATCATCAATAATGGTTTTGCCATCGCCTGGAAAATATTTGTCATCGGTTTAAAACAAACGTTACTTATCAATCTTGGCATAACCATGGTTTCTGTGGTGGTCATCGTGGTGGTTTTATACTGTTTCGGGATGATCGCCATTGAGCTTTTATTGCTTCAGATCGGCAGCCAGATCATTTTGGCGGGAGGTATTTTTTTATTGGCCTTTTCAGGACTGAAATGGACCAGGGATTACGCGGAGCGTTATGTGCACACCTTTTTTCAGGTGGGAATAAAAATGCTTTTTATGTATGTACTGGTCAGTATCGGCTCAGGGCTGACCGCTAATTGGGCCCAAACCCTGGACAATATCCCTCTCAATGAGACGTTCCAATATCAATTTGCGATAGTCATGGCCACCTTTGTTTATTATGTCCTTTGCCAAAAGTTGCCTGAGCAAGCCACGGTTTATTTTACCGGCAGGTTTCCCATGGGCTTTAACGTTGTGCCTTCACTGCCGGATATTGTCAAAGGGGCCTATCGTTTAGGAAAACAAGCGGACGAGGCACATACTAAGTCGGAAGCCGGCAGGCAAGGGTATGACAAAGCCAGTGATGCGGCAAGACAGGCGGCCATCGCGAGTTTTCAGGCCCAGGGCAAAACAGCAAGCTCCCAGGAAATACAAAATGAAACCGTCAAGACTCTTGGGGAAGCCAGAAAAGCGATGAAACAGGCTGAATGGGACAAAGAGGTTGACGATACCGAAGGCGGTAAAATAGCGGAGAGTATTTTAGATAATATTCCTAAGCAAGGCCTTAAGCGATGAATTCGAAAACCACTGATCCCTATATCAAAGCCCGGAAAGAATACGACGAGATCACGCATAACATCAATGCCTCAAAACACAATTGGCAGAGAATGGCCTTTGTGTTAGGGGCTGCCTTGATCATCAGTATCACGAGCAATATCTTGACGATTGGCAAAGCGCACATAGTCCCGTATATCGTCGAGGTGGATAATTTAGGCAGGGCGCAGGCCATGAATGAAGCCAGGGAGATGCCGTTAAATGATGAACGGATCATCAAGGCTTTTGTGTATCAGTATATTGATATGGCCCGTTCCGTTATATCAGACCCGGAGGCCTTAAGAAAAGATCTGGGCCAGGTTTATCAAGAATCCATCAAGTCCGTGCAAAGCAATTTTCTGGATGCTTACTACAAGGAGAACAACCCCTTTGACTACGCGCAAAAAACAGGTACCCGTCATGTTGAATTCCTGGTTTTTTTAAAAGAAGCTGAGAATACCTATTCGGTGGAGTGGCGGGAGATTGAACGGAATTATGATAATCAGGTCTTGGGCGAAGCCCATTATAAAGCGTTGATCTCTGTCATTCAAATCCCGCATACTAATGAGGACCAATACAGGGAAAACCCGTTAAACCCATTTGGTTTATATGTGACATCATTGTCGTGGGCGAAATTAATGTAAGGCCGTTAATCTAATAAGAATTAAGGTGTCGGCACTTCGAATCAGAATTAAATGTAATGGAATTATAAAGAAGGGAGTTTATTATGAAAAATCCAATATATGCGTTGATACTGATGACTTTGGCCTTCAGCGGCTGTGCCAGTGCCCCTGACAAAACTGACATGAAAGTTGATCAGCCCTTGATCCAATTACCGGCCAATGATCCGGGAACTCAAGTGAGATCAGCGGATAGCGACGATATAGGTTTTGAAGATACAAGCTTGTCCGCAAAAAGAAGACTGCAGGTCTTGACCAATAGAATGGAGATCGATAAACAGACAGATAATTACATTAATAACGGCCAGGCCGATGTGATCACCAGGCCTGATGGGACAATATTATTTCCTTATGGCTTGGCCCAAGTCAATTTGACCGCCAAAAGGATGATGTACAGCAAAATAGTTTTGCAGGAAGGAGAAAAAATAATGTCTGCCGCGGCCGGGGATACCACCCGATGGAATATTTTACCGAGTTATATAGGAAATACCTCCTCGTATACACCGGTCGTCTTGATCAAGCCGTTCATGGGTGGTTTACAGACAAGTTTGTCCATTATTACCGACAAGCGCGACTACGATATTGACATTCGGTCAGTGGATTCAGGCGATTATATGCCGCGCATCGGTTTTTATTATCCTCAGGACAGGGCCGATGCCATCAATGTGGGATTGCCTCCGGAGAAGATTGAAAATAATGAGAGCAAACAGCCCAAGATCAATATTGAAAACATTAGATACGATTACAGGATCAAGGGCGATCAAAGTCTTAGCTGGTATCCGGCGAGTGTTTTTGAGGACGGCAATAAAGTGTTTATCAGGATGCCGGACCGTGTGGACCGTTCCCAGCTTCCTGTTTTCATGACCATTGACCACAGCGGCCAGACAGAGGTGGTCAATTACCGCTATTTTAAGCCCTATTATGTTGTCGATACAATTTTCGACCAAGGCGTGCTGATCCTAGGGACAGATAAATACAGGCAAATTATAAAATTAGTAAGAATATAAGAATGTTTAATCAAACGCCTCAGAAAATTATACAAACTAACCGCCTGCCATTTCTAATTGGGATCATTGTTCTCATACTGGTGATGGGGGTGTTCATGTATAAAACCCAGATGAACCAAAAAACAGATATAGTTAGGCCCAAGCCCCGGCAATCCATAGATATTTCTCCTAAGGCCACAGAGACCTCTTGGTTTAATGATGAAAAATTCAGGAATATAAGAATTAATAATGAATCTGTCCTGCACAAGCCAACAGCTCAAGAGATCGCCGCCCGGATCATTTCTAAAGAAGATTACTTGACCGATTTGGAGATCAAAAAGATCGAGGACAAGAACAGGATCGATGAAAAAAAGCTCGAATTAGAGGCCATGAGGTCCCCGTTGAGTGTGGATGTTCCGCCCCCGCCCGGGACCAAGGCAGTAAGTAAAGAAAAACAATCAAGCAAGGACGACCTAACAAGCGGTTTGAATGAAATAACGAATATGGTCAGATCAATGACAGCTGCTAAGATGCCTGCTTTAACGGCACTGGGAGTTGGGTTGGCCGCCAATATCAACAATCAGGATGACAAGCATGCCTTCTTGAAAAAAACTGATCAGGATGATGATTATCTCGCAAATTCTAAAAAGAAACCCCGTTCCCCCTATGAAGTTAAAGCAGGGACCTATATACCGGCGGCCCTGATAACCGGGATCAATTCAGATTTACCGGGGAGTGTTAATGCCCAGGTCACGGAAAATATCTATGACACAGTCACAGGCAATTATCTTTTGATCCCGCAAGGCGCAAAATTAGTCGGAGAATATAACAGTAATTTGACCTTTGGCCAGCAGCGCGTGCAGGTGGTGTGGAACAGGATCATCTTTCCGGATGGAGCGAGCCTTGACCTTGAAAAAATGCAGGGCGTGGATATTGCCGGCTTTTCAGGGTTCCATGACAAGGTGGACAATCATTATCTAAGGATCTACGGCAACGCGGTACTGCTGAGTTTAATGGGGGCCGGCTATGACATTTTAAACCAAAATACCCAGCAACAGCAGGGATACGGAAATCCCCGCGACATTATTGCTGCCAACGTTGGCCAGAAGCTGTCGGATGTAAGCTCTCAGACCTTACAGAAAAATATGGATGTCCAGCCGACATTGGTCATTGATCCGGGCTATAAATTCAAGATCATCGTCATGAAAGACATGGTGCTGGAAAATATCCAAGATGCTCAGGGAACACTCTCGTACACAGAATAAACTAAAGCAGGACTTAGGCCCGCTTGTCTTATCAGCGCTTTCGGATGACAGGATCTATGAGGTCTTACTTAATCCTGACGGGACCCTGTGGGTTGACGGCTATCAGGGGAAACGCGAATATGGAGTGATGTCCGCGGCAGCGGCCAAGAACCTGATCAATACAGTGGCGAGTGTGGCGGATGAAATGATCACTTCCAAGAACCCAAGTTTTGCGGGTGAACTCTGGGTGGAGATCGATGAGGAATTCAAATTATTCCGCTTTCAGGCTTTCATACCGCCGGTAGTGACCTATCCTGCCTTTGCGATCAGAAAACGCGCTGGCCAGGTGGTCCCTTTGCAGGATTACGTTAAAGATGAGATCATCACCCCGCGGCAGGAGAAAATAATAAAAGAGTCCGTGAACGCAAGAAAGTCCATTTTAGTCGTCGGGGGAACGCAATCAGGCAAAACAACATTTTGTAACGCAATTTTAGACTGCATCGCCCAAACACATCCGCAAGACCGGGTGATCATCATTGAAGACACGCAAGAGCTTAAATGTAATGTTAAAGACTCGGTGACCATGCGGGCATCTCCTTCAAAAACCATGAACGATTTGATTTTCGATTCAATGCGCATGAGGCCTGACAGGATCATTATTGGTGAAGTTCGTGGAAAAGAAGCGCATTCCTTGATAAAATCCTGGAATACCGGGCACCCGGGCGGATTGAGCACTATCCATGCTAATTCCGCTGAAAGCGGACTTTTAAGGTTGGAACAATTAATTATGGAAGCAGGTGTGGCCCCTGTGCCTGAAGCGATCGCGGAAGCTGTCAATCTGCTGGTCTTTATAGAGAAGACAAATAAAGGCAAAAAGGGCAGGCAGGTGACTTCGGTCTTAGAATTGAAAGGGTATGACAAAAAAAAGGGATACTTAACCCAAGAAGCGGGATAATGAAAAAATATACATTATTCTTCATATTGTTTTTGATATTTTCCAGGGCGGGTTTGGGGGCGGACAGCTCCCATGTAAACTATTTCAGTGATTATATTAATTCGCCTAAAGCCCCTGTTGTCAATGCGGCCGATAACAGTGTCAGCCCCAATAATGCAACGAACAATGAGGTCAGTAAGAATTCGGATGAAACGGGCCCCACTGCGGCATTGCAAGGGATCCCTGCTCAATGGAAAGCATGCACCATTGATAGTGATTGCACAGCCGGAGTGGTTGATTGCATGTCCTGGCAGCCGCTAAATAAAAAATATTTACATAAGCTGGTTAAAGATCTGGATCCTTGTTTGTCCTCTGTTGATCCCGGTTTCCAGCCGCAGGCGGTTTGCATTAATAAGGCCTGTCAAACAACAGATAAAAGCACTGATGTTACATGGGAAGAGTGGCTTAGTGAAATGCGTAAAGTGCCTAAAAACACCCCATGAAACTTTTTGATGGTCCGCGTTGTCTAAATTAATGAAGGGCAGGCAGTTTTATATGGTAGAATAATTTAGGCAAGGAGATCCATATGAGAAATGCACTTAGAATATCATTTGCTGTTTTGATCATAAGCCTGTTCATCATGCGGCCTGCTTCATCTTATGCGGATGGGCACCATGACGGGGATGGGCACAGTCACGATGGGGGTGGTCATGGTCACGATGGGGGTTGGCATGGTCGTGATGAGGGTTGGCACGGCCATCATGATCATTCCTATATTGGCGTTGGTTTTTCTATGTGGCCGGATGATTATTATTACAGCGCCCCTTATTACCCGCCACCGGATGAGGTGCTTGTTTCTCCACCAGTAACGGTAGTCCAGCCGCCGACGGTCATTGAGCCTGAGGCCCCGGATTCATTTACCATTAATATTCCCAATAAGCAGGGCGGCTATACGGCTGTCACTCTTAGAAGATCAGGAAGCGGTTTTATAGGGCCGCAGGGAGAATTCTACACGCAATTCCCCACGGTCTATCAGTTACAAACCATTTACGGAAAATAGTGAAACTACCTTCCCATAAAACAAAAATTGTCTGTACGATCGGCCCCGCCTCGTCTTCTTTATCCAAGCTTGAAGGGATGATCGAAAGCGGGATGAACGTGGCCCGCCTTAACGGCTCGCATGGGGAATTCAAGGAGCACGCCCAAAATATCCGTAATATCCGTGCTGCCGCCTCCAAAATACAGCGCATGGTCAGCATCCTGATTGACCTTCCCGGCGTCAAAATGCGCATCGGCATCCTCCGGAATAATTCAGTGATGCTTAAAAAAGGCGGGGACGTGGTGCTGACGACCAGGAATGTCCTGGGCACCCAGGAGCTCATCCCCGTTGAGTATAAAGAGCTTCCTAAAAGTGTTTCTAAAGGCACGATCATTTTTCTTAATGACGGGTTTATCCAATTAAAAGTAGAAAAAATTTCCGGCCGTAATGTGTTTTGCAAGGTCTTGATCGGAGGAAAACTCACGACACATAAAGGGCTTAATTTGCCCGGAGTGAAATTAAACATCAATCCGATCACTGACAAAGACCTGAAAATAGTCGATTTTGGGTTAAAACACGGGGTCAATGTTTTTGGCCTTTCCTTTGTTGAGGGCCCTAAGGACATTATTAAAGTCAGGGAATTTGCCCAAAGGAGGGGCCATCATGTTTATTTGGTGGCCAAGATCGAGCGTGGGGCAGCGATAGAGAATTTTGATGAGATCCTCAAAGCCGCGGACGCGGTGATGATCGCGCGCGGGGACCTGGGTGTTGAGATCCCCATTGAAGAAGTGCCGGGCGTCCAAAAACGGCTGATCCAAAAAGCCAATATCATGGGGCGTCCCGTGATCACTGCCACCCAAATGCTGGAATCCATGACCCAGAATGTGCGTCCGACCCGCGCGGAAGTCAATGACGTGGCCAATGCCATTTTAGACGGTACAGATGCCATCATGCTCTCGCAGGAAACAGCCATCGGCGATTATCCCGTTGAAACCGTGCGTATGATGGCCAAAATTGCCGTGACCACTGAACGTCAGCGCGATGAGGGGCAGTTGTCCGATGCGGCAGGCAGGCAAATAAGTAACAGGGTCATCCAGAATTGGGGGTTGACCATTACGGATATCACCGCCTTGAACGCTTTTCGCGTGACACAGGAACTGGATGTCCGTTATATACTGACGCCGACGACCAGCGGGAGCACGGCCAGGCGGATCTCCCGGTTCAAGCCGCATTGCTGGGTATTGTCTTTTAGCGCGAGCGCCCAGGTTTGCGACTTTTTAAATTTTTCTTACGGGGTACAGCCGTTCTTTTTAAATAAAAAGATCACCCATGATCCTCATGCGATACTTAAAAATCTTAAAAAATGCCATCTTCTTAAAAAAGGCGATACGGTGATCTTGACCGAACGCAGATTATCTCCTCATCCAGGGGACACGGATTCATTAGGGATAGTCACTTTATAGCTGGAGTAGGCATCCACGCGCTGGTCGATCATCCGTTCGATAAATCCAAACATGTGCTGACGCACCCTGTCCTTAAGAGGGGAATTGTCCCATTGAAAATTCATCCGGTGCAGGTCGCCGGAAAGGCTGAATTCAAAAGGTAACGTCCATGCCCCACTGACCAAACCGATCAGCCTGCGGCCAAGGGGAGATTCGCCAAGAAGTTTTTGGGAGAAACGCAGGGAATTACGGCTTGAAACCAGGTCATCCGCGTCAAGATGGAAAAATCCGCTTAATTCAAAATCTTCCGTGTTCAGCTTCAGGTCATCCAGCATTTTTAGTTTCCCGTTGATCGTAAAACGACTGGATATGTCCGCATTGGACACATGGCCCAAAGAGGGCATTTGCAAGGTCTTTGCCATCCACTGTTGGAGATCAGAACCGTTAAAATTACCATGATGTAATGCTACGCTGCCCGTGAGCTCCATATCTTGCGGTGCCTGCAGCTTGAACTTGCCGGATAAAAGACCATGGCCTGCCATGTCTATCCCTTCAAATTGGCCCTGACCTTTGACCTGCCAGGGCACGGAAGCGGTATTCAAGAAAATACGTCCATGCAAATGCCCCGCGTATATTTTAGCGGATAAAGCGATGTCTTCCTGGTCGGGATTAACAAGATGGATGCTGGCCCAAAGGTCCTCAAGAGGGAGCCTGTATTCATTACCATGGATTGAAAAGTTGCTTTGCATCTGTTTTATCCTTAATTTGAGCAAATGGCCATTGATGATCCGGGCCATTAGGTCTTTGAAAGCCAAATGCGCGTTTTGCAGATCAAAGGTCCCTTTAAACACAAGTCCTTGCCTGGTATTGTGGGCATAAAAATGCAGGCGGGTATTTTTAAAAGTGACATCAGCCTCGCATTGAAAAAAATCTTGTCTTAAAAAATGCCCGGAGGCAGTGACATTGTCGCCATTAAGGGAAAAGGTGAGTTTTTTAAGGACAATGTCCTTGCCTTGTGCGTTTAAATTCCCATCAATATCCAGGATATAAAACTTGTCATAAAAAATAAATCCCTTCCAATCGATGCTATGGGCATGCCATCTGCCCCATAGGTCCAGGGAAGACTGGAGGCCCCAAGACCCATGGGCACTGAAGCTGCCTTGGTCAAGACGAAGGTCCATTTTAAAGCCAATAGGGTCTCCGTTGGCAAGGCCGTGGGGGTAGAATTGTCCGTTAGACACAAGAAGCCGTATATTTTCCGGGGGAAGCCCTTTGGTCCTTGCGTATATTTTATTGCCGTACCAGACCCAATAATTTTTTAAGGCAGGTAGATCAATGGCCATGCCATCAATGGCTATATTATTTAAAACCCCCACCGTTACCCGGGATGCCTGCAGCATAGGGCTTTTTTTATCAGGGCTGAATATTTTTACATTTTTTAAAATAATGGAGTTGGGAAAGTGGTAATGGACTGTTTCAAAAGTTATTTTTGTTTGGTACCCTTGGCCGATCGCATTGGCAAGGGCCAGGGAATAGGGGGTAAGCCAGCGATTGACCTGGAAATCAAAAGCAGTCCCCATCGCACCGGTCACCAGCAGGATGAGGATTGTGTATTTCCATTTAAAGAGAAACCTTTGTAAATAGTTGGCCATTAACATAAAGTTCTACTTTGTTGATGTAATAAACCAGTTGATGTTTGCGCTGAAAACCCGAAAGGAACTTAAAGTATTTTTTGTCATTAAAAATGAAAATAAGCTGGCGGAAAGAAGCTGCCTTGCTGCGGTATTCTTTCATATCATCAGGATGCTGCTGGAGTTGGGCTATTTTAATAAGATAGATCAGGGCGATCAGGGCTTCCTGGTGCTGCGGGTACTTGGCATAAAAATCCTTGAACTCATCAGAAGCTAGGCTCAAGTTGTTTTGCAGGAAATAATACTCTCCCTGGGCAAATGCCGCAGCCAGGCAATGGGGAGAGCTGGGGCAATCATCAAGGACCCCCCGAAAAGCCATGAAGGCAAAGTCATTTTCTCCCTGTTTGGCTAAACCTACAGCTTCATTCCACTCAAGGTCCGCTTCCGAGGCTTCAACACAGGTCACCCATAAAAAACCCTGCAACAATAATGAAAGAATGATAACGTACAGCATAAGACCACCCTGGCCTTCTTCAATTCAAGTATACCCTATATTGGCTTAACTGCAAGGTGGGTGCTACGACGAGGAAAAATTAATTTTTTTAATTGTAAAATAGGTCATGCCAAAAACACCTGCTTCAATGATCGCGGTGGCCATGGCCGCTCCCACGTAGGAAAAAGAATAGATGAAAATAATGATCAAGGGCAGGCCGATGGCGGCCATGGTGATATGTATCTTTGAGTAGGCATCGGTTTTGCCGCAGACCAAGAGGAACTGCACGCGAAAAGCATTCGAGCTGATAAAGAAAACAGCAATGAGCAAAAACCTCAACGATAGTACTGCCGCGGGATAGGTCCCCCCGCAGACAAGTTTCACTATAAACGGCGCCAGAAGAAAAAACAAGGGCAGGAAGATCAAAGAAACAATGAGTGTTATCAACTGCACCTGCTGCATGATCTCAAAAGCCCGCATTTTATTCTTATGGAATATTTTGCTAAGCCGCGGGAAGATCGCCTGGGTGAAAGCAAACAGCGGGAAGGTTTGCACCGCGTTGGCAATTTTTTCAGCGATGGAATAAAATCCGGTGAGGGTATTATTGGTCAAAAGCCCCACCGCAAAGATGCGGGTGGCGGTATAGGCGTTGATGGCAACCACGGAAATAAAAACATTCCATCCAGCCTTCAGCTGCCGGCGCAGGTCATTAAGGTGGGGAGGCTGCAAGGAAACTTTAAAACGGGTAAAAAGGACATATTGCCCTAAAATACCGATGATGAGCGCGGACAAGGAGGTGATGGTCGGCACTAACAGATAGTCGTTGGGCCCATGGATGAAAAGAAAAATACCAAAGGCATAGGCAAACTCCCCGATGATATTGATCTTGGCTGTGTAGCGCATGCTTTCCGATCCCTGGAAAAACCAGGCGGGAAAAAGAGTATTGCCGATCACTGCCCCAAAACTCAGCGCGTAGACCATCCAGTCATCTTTGAACCGCGGGACAAAATACACGACCATGCAAAGGACAAGCAAACTTAAAAAAGCCAGGATGATCTTGATGGTCATGACAGCGGAAATGACATTACAGATCTTGGGCTTATCCTCGTGGCAGAGCGAAATTTCTTTGGTCGCGGAAACACTGAACCCATAATCAGTAAGGATCATGAAGTACTGCACAAAGGCCTGGGCAAAACAGATCAGCCCGAATTTCTCAGGGCCGATCACACGGAACAAATAAGGCAAAATGATGATCGGAAAAACATAGGTGATCAACTGCAGCCAGGAAAGAGATCTCACATTATGCAAGACCTTGGCGCCTTCAAGGGGATCAACCATCCGGTAAGTCTTTTGGACCAATTTAATGAGGGCGTGCATGAGTTTAATTTACTCTTTACTTAAGTCTAAATAAACACATTTCTTGAGGATTTTTATTTGGCAGTGATATAATTTTACCATGATCCAATTTCCCAAGAATTTCTACTGGGGTGCCGCGACATCTTCTTATCAGGTGGAAGGTAATAATGCTAACGCGGATTGGTGGCCTTGGGAGGCCCAAGCAGGCAAAGAAAGGTCCGGCCTGGCCTGCCGGCATTATGAATTTTACGAGAGTGATTTTGACCTGGTCAAAAGTTTAAACCACAATGCCCACCGCCTTTCTATTGAATGGAGCCGCATTGAGCCCCGCGAAGGGGAATTTTCCAAAGAAGCCCTGCAGCATTACGTTAATGTGCTTATGACCCTGCGTGTGCGGGGCATAGAGCCGATGGTGACCTTGCATCACTTTACCAATCCGATCTGGTTTAGCGAGTCAGGCGGCTGGCTGAACCCTCTTTGTGTTAAGCGTTTTTTGCGTTACTGTGATTTTGTCGTCAGGGAGCTGTCCCGTCATGTTCATTTTTGGTTTACCATCAACGAGCCTACGGTTTATTTTTCCCATGCCTATCTTTGGGGCATGTGGCCGCCCCAGGAAAAGTCGATCTTTAAAATGAAGGCAGTTTGTGATTATCTTAATGACGCGCATATTGAGGCCTACCGGCTCATCCATAAAATTTATCAGGAAATAAACATTGCCCCGCCTGCTGTCAGCATCGCCCATCATATGCAGGCCATTGTCGGCTGCGATCAAAGTTTAAAGAACCGTTTCGCTGTTGCTATAAGAAGGCAATTGTATAACTTGCAGATCCTGGACTATTTAACACGGCATAAAGCCCTTGATTTTATTGGGGTTAACTATTATTCACGGCATCTGGCGCACGCGCATAGCTGGTGGATCGGCAATTTGCTGATGGAGACTTGCCAAGAGAAGCATCATCCGCTCAAGAAGAATTCTTTGGGTTGGGACATTTATCCGGAAGGTTTGGGCACCGTGCTTTTAGACCTTAAGGATTACAAGTTACCGGTGATCATCGCGGAAAACGGCATTTGCACTGGCGACGATAATGAGCGCTGGGAATATATCCAAAGCCACCTTAAGAATGTCCACTTGAGCCTGCAACAAGGGGTAAATGTGACAGGCTATCTTTATTGGTCCTTGATGGATAACTTTGAGTGGGCCCACGGCTTTGGCCCCAGATTTGGGTTGATCAATATTGATTACAACACGCAGCAAAGGACTGTCAGGGATTCCGCCAAAAAATTTGCTGAAGTCTGCAAGACAGGTATTTTAGAAGTTATTTAGTCTCGTCGAAAAAAAATCAATTCTCCGTTGACACTCTCCTCAAATGTTATAAAGTGATGATATGTATTTCAGACGCCTGGAAATATTCGGTTTCAAGTCTTTTGCCCAGAAGACCATCTTGGAGTTCCAGCCGGGCATTTCTGCCATCGTCGGGCCCAACGGCTGCGGCAAAAGCAATGTCTTTGATGCCATCCGCTGGGTCTTGGGCGAGCAAAGCGTCAAGGAATTGCGCGGCTCCTCCATGGAAGATGTCATCTTCAACGGCACCGACCAGAAAGCCCCCCTGGGCTTCGCGGAAGTTTCACTCACTTTTTCCAATGAATCGCGTATCTTGCCCATTGACCATGATGAAGTCATCGTCACCCGCCGGCTCTTTCGTTCCGGCGAGAGTGAATATTTGATCAATAAGAATACTTCCCGTTTAAGAGATATTGTTGAGTTGTTTTTAGGCACCGGTGTCGGGGCTGAAGCGTATTCGCTCATCCAGCAGGGCAAGGTGGACCTGGTTGTTTCCGCCAAGCCGGATGACCGCCGCGAGATCTTTGATGAAGCTGCCGGCATCACCAAGTATAAGAGTAAAAAGAAAGAAGCCCTAAGCAAACTTAAAGACACGGAAGACAATTTGCTGCGCATCAATGATATTGTCGTCGAGGTCAAGCGCCAGATCGCCACCATTGAACGCCAGGCCAAAAAAGCCCAGCGTTATAAAGAAGAATTTGAAGTCCTCAAGAATTATGAACTCATTTTTGCCCGCCATCAGATGGCCCGCTTTGATGAGGAGAGTCAAGGCATGGCCGCGGCCGTGGGTGCTTTGCAGGCACAAGAACTTGAATTGACCGCCCAATTAGAAGAATTAAATAACCGCATTGACAATGAAGCCCTCCAATTAGAAGAGATCGACGAGCGCATTAATGAATTTAGGGCCCAGGACATCCATTTAGAAAATGAAGCAGCCATGAATACCAGCCAGATCTCTTTTAATGAAGAGCGCCGGCAGGGCATGGACGAGACTTGCCAGCGCCTGCAGGCGGACAAGGCCGCGGCCCTTCTGCGCTGCAGCACGCACCAGGCCAAGATCGAAGAGATCAAAGGGGCTTTAGCCCGCCTCTCTGAAAATTTATCCGGCCTTCAAGCCAAACTGCAGCAAAAACAAGTTGACTTAAGTGTTTTAGTGCACAGCATTGATCAGGCCAAGGCATCCATTGAGCAGGTGGAAAAAGAAATAATGGGCCTCAACGGCCAGCAGGTGCGTTTTAAAAACCAGCTGACTGAAAATATGAAGCGCACCATGGAAGCCCTGGCGCGAAAGGCCCGTCTGGAACATGAAAATTCCAAGATCAATAATGAAAAAGTCCAGGTATACCAGCGTTGTGAAGATATCAATGCCTCCATTACCCAAGTGCAAACCCAATTGCAGGGGTTTTGGGCGGATTGCAAGACCCGGCGCCAGGCCTTGGAAGAACTTAAAAGCCGATTTAGCGCCCAGGAAACTTTGATCGATGATTTGGAGAAAAATCATGTGTTCCTTCTGTCCCAAAAAGAATTCATCCAAAAAATGCAGGTGCAGTACCAGGACATCCCTGACCCGATCGTGGAAGGACGCTTTTTAGCCACCGTGCGCCCGAGCGATAAACAAACCGGTATCATCGGCAAGATCAAAAATGTCAGGGTCATTCCAGCCACGGAACAGTCGCGGGAATTGTACGAGATCACCTACGAGACCAAATATGTGGAATTGGATTTGCAGTATTTGGATGACCGCATTGCTGTTATCAACGAAAAATTGGCCCAGGCAAAGGGTGTTAAGGTCCAATTAGACGGTCAAATCCAGGAGCAGAATAATTCTGTTGAAGAAGTCCTTAAAAATATCCAGGAGCAGGAAAAGAAATTTTCCGTCCTGGAGTCCCAGAAAAATGATGTTGAGCTGGAGTCCGGTAAATTGACCGGTGAGTTGGATGTCATCAGCTCTGAATTTGCTGAAAGCGAGTCTGCCCTGGCTGCATTGAAAGTGCAGGAAGCTGAATTTTCGGCAAGTTTGCAGGGTATCGGCGGGCAGATCACGCGCTGCCAGGAAGACATTAAATCCAAACATGGGTCTATTGCTGTCAAGGACCAGGAGCGCCAGGAATTCAATATCACTATCGCCCAACTGGAAGGTGAATTATTCGCCTTGTCCGATAAACGTAAAGGATTTGAAGAGAATTTGGCCCTGCATACCCAAAATCTTGACCGCGACCTGACAGACATCGCCCGTTTCGACGCTGAAAACAGTGAATTGGAAGCTAAGAAAATTAAAATTGGTGAAGACATCATTCTCCTGCAGCAGGCGATCGACGGATTACAGCGTAAAAAAGAGGCCCTGGCATTGGTCTTAAATGAAGAGTCAGCCAAAAAAGAAGAAATGTCCCGCCGGCTGAATTCTTTACGCAACGGGATCCGCGGCAATGAGGATGAGATCATCAAGATCAAAACCGACATGCATCATCAGCAGATGCGCCAGCAGGAAGTGCAGTTCAACCAGCGCGCCCTCAAAGAAAAATTATTGCAGGCCTATAAAATAGATTGGGATCAAATTCAAAGTGAACCGCCAGCTGAGGCGCCTCAGGCAACAGAACCGTCCGCTGTACCGGCACCACAACTAAACATCGAAGAACTAACCATCGAGATCGACAAACTCAAAAAACGCTGCGAATCCTACGGGGCGGTCAATCTGGTGGCCATTGAAGAGTTTGAAGAGCTCAAGGGCCGGTTCGAATTCTTGACCAAGCAGCAAAGCGACCTGTTAACGGCCCGCGAGCAGCTGATGTCAACCATCCAGAAGATCAATCGCACCACCCGGCAGATGTTCACCGATACCTTTGTGAAGGTCAACGAAGAATTTAAGGTTTATTTCCGTATGCTCTTTGGGGGCGGGGAAGCCCAACTAGTTTTGCTTGACCCGGACAATGCCCTGGAATGCGGTATTGATATCGTGGCCAGGCCTCCGGGCAAAAAATTGCAGAATATCAGCCTCATGTCCGGTGGTGAAAAAACCCTGACCGCTATTGCCCTTATTTTTGGGGTGTTTAAAGTCAATCCCAGTCCTTTCTGCGTTTTAGACGAGATTGATGCTGCCCTGGATGAGTCTAATGTGGGCCGTTTTGCAGGCATGCTCAAGGAATTTGCTAAAGTTGCCCAGTTTATCGTTATTACCCACAATAAAAGCACCATGTCCGCGGCTGATATCATGTATGGGGTCACCATGCAGGAGCGGGGAGTGTCGCGCATCGTGTCCGTCAAATTCAACGAGTACAAGGCCCAACCCAAATTGGCGCCTCACGTTACGAACAGTGCGGACGAAATAAATCAACCTTCTGCGCAGTCGAAGCAATTGGGCCTTTTGGCTGCTCCAGCCGCTGTCTAAAAAAATAATGACATTATTTTATTTCGTGTATAAATTGATTATTTTCAGTTAGTTACGTTACATGTAAGAGCAAGCGCTTCCTTGACAGCCCCCTGGCCGCATGTTATACTTGCCCATAGCTCGTAGAATAAAATTATGATAACACATTTAATTAAAACCATTAATTGGGTCGATGTGGCTTTGGCTTTTTTGTTCATACGGATGATCTTTGTCGGTGTTAAAAGCGGTTTTATTGCTGAATTTTTTAAGTTTTTAGGGGTTGTAGCAGCGGTCTTTGTCAGCCTTCATTTTTATAGCTTTTTGGCCGCGTGGGCAGCCCAGAAAACCAATTTTTCCCAGGATTATTGGGATTTGGCGGTATTTGCGAGCCTTTGGCTTGGCGTAACGTTTTTTTTCAAGCTTCTTAGAAGCGGTATCCTGATTCTTTTTAAGGTGGAGACCAACCATCAGGGATTTGATAAGTACGCGGCAGGTGTGGTGGCGATCGGCCGGGGAATTTTAGTGTGCAGTTTGACGATCTTTTTGGTCTTATTGGCCAATAAGCCGGCCCTGACGCGCATGACCTTGCATTCTTATGGTTATAAAATAGCCGGACGCGCGGCGGTTGGCACCTATAGTTTTTTGTATAATAATTTGGTCGATAAATTATTTACGGGTGAGCATTACAATACCGCTGCAGCTCAAGTTTTGAATCCGGTTGGTAAGTGATATGGGATTGATCCCGAATGATGTCATTAATCAGGTCATTGAACGCAGCGATATCGTTGAACTGATCGGCAATTATACGGCCTTAAAAAAAGCAGGCCGTAATTTTAAAGCTCTTTG
This sequence comes from Candidatus Omnitrophota bacterium, assembly GCA_013287965.1. Classification (GTDB taxonomy): domain Bacteria; phylum Omnitrophota; class Gorgyraeia; order Zapsychrales; family Fredricksoniimonadaceae; genus JABDGZ01. The sequence continues at coordinate 35,971 of JABDCU010000009.1, forward strand.
TCCGTTCCATAATGAGAAAACACCGTCCTTCGTGGTCAATCCGGACAAGCAGATCTTTCATTGCTTCGGGTGCGGTGTCGGCGGTAACGTAGTCGGCTTTTTGATGCGCCAGGAACATTTGGAATTTCCTGAGGCAGTACGGTTTTTGGCCAACAAAGCCGGAGTGGTTATCCCCGACGACGAATCAACCGCTCCAAGCCCGTCGCGGCAGCTGCGTGAGGATATCCTGAAGGTCAACGGGTTGGCAGCGGATTTTTTTCATGGTATACTCTTAACGAACCACGAAGCTGATGTCAAATCCGCCCGGGAGTATCTTAAAGCCAGGGGAGTTAATTTAGAAACGGTCAAGAAATTTCAGTTGGGTTTTGCGCCCAATGAGTGGGACGCTCTTTTAAAATATTTGAGATCTAAAGGGGTCAGCGAAGAGCTGATCGCCAAGGCAGGATTGATCATTGCCCGTGAGGGCAAAAGCGGATTTTACGACCGTTTTCGCAATCGCATTGTATTCCCGATCCTTGATGTTCAAAACCGCCCGGTGGCCTTTGGCGCCCGGGCCATGAAGGATGACGACGGGGCTAAATACATCAATTCGCCGGAGACTGCGGTTTACACTAAAGGCCAGCATATGTTCGGCCTGCAGCTGACCAAGGGCGCGGTCGGTAAATTAGACAAGATCATCGTGGTAGAGGGTTACATGGACATGATCATGCCCTTTGTCCACGGAGTGGAAAATATAGCGGCATCTTTAGGCACGGCGCTGACCGTTGATCAGATCAGATTGGTCCGCCGCTATACGCATAATGTCGTCATGCTCTTTGATACAGATGCCGCCGGACAATCAGCGATCGTGCGCAGTCTTGATCTGCTGATCGACGAAGGCATGAATGTGCGCGTGGCGAGGCTGGCTCAGGATGAAGATCCAGATTCATTCATCCGTCAGCAAGGCACAGAGGCCTTTAACGCGCGTGTTGAGAACGCTTCGTCGCTGTTGGATTTTAAATTTGACTGGCTTGAGCGCCAACATGACCCTAAGACAGCTGAGGGCAAAGCAAAGATAGCCCAAGAATTGCTTGGTACGATCGCACGGTTTAAAAGTGAAGTGGCTAAGTATGAATTGACCAAGAGCCTGGCCCAAAAGATGGATATCCCTGAAGGGGTATTGCTTAAGCAGGCAGGTCAGGTAAAAGATAAATTCGCAGGAGCGCCCCTGGCGGTCGCCCGTAATGAGGCAGAAACAAAAATATCCGCCTCAGCGTCAACCGGTCAGGAATTACTGCTGGCCTTATTCTTAAAAGACCCGGCATGGGTCAAGGCCGCGCGGGAGCATATCGGGCCTGAAGATTTTCCTGACGGCCTGGTGCGTCAGGTGGTAGAAGCCATTTGGTCATTGGCCAATGAAACAAGCGATTGGTCGACCAATGATCTTTTAGTACGTTTAAATGATGAGGCGGTACAGAGTTTGGTAACACGTCTTATCAGTATTGAAGAAGGGAAATTAATTGATCCGGCACGGATCTTCCAGGACTGCATCGGGAAGATCCGGCAAGAAAAACAAAAGAAAGCCAGAGGCCGCCTGGTGCAAGCCATCCGTCAGGCAGAGGCTTTGAAAGATAAAGAAAAAGCAGACCAGCTTACAGAAGAGTTAAATCAGTTGTTTAAGTGAGGTATTTATGAAAGAACCGATCAAAGAAAAAGAGCCAAAAGACCCCAAGGACCTTCAAGGTGATTTGGACAAGTTAGTGACGCTGGGCAAAAAGAAGGGCTTTTTGACCTATGAAGACGTCAACGAAACCTTGTCCGATGCCATTGATTCGTCCGAGGACATTGACCAGGTCTTTGACGTTCTCGACGGACAGGACATCAAGGTCGTTGATTCCGGTGAAGAGACGCCTGTGATCGCTGAAGAAGCGGTGGAAGAAAGCCGTGAGCAGCAGGTGCGCCGCTTGCGTGAGGAGAACAAGGAAGATGATGTTTATTCCGACAAGTTCATTCCTCTGGATGACCCGGTGAAGATGTATTTAAAGCAGATGGGTTCCATCCCGCTTTTGACCCGTGAGGAAGAGATCGCGCTGGCCAAACGTATCGAAGAAGCGGAATTGCGTTTCGCGGAATCTTTATTCAAGACATATTACGCGCGTAAAGAAGCTTTAGCCATCATCAATCAGGTTTTGAACGATGAGATCAATGCCGAAGACGTGATCAAGGATGAATTGGAACGCCGCGGCCGTTTAATGAAAGACCTGGCCAAGATCCTCGAGCATGTGCGCCATACAAGGGTAGGTTCTGATATTTCCGCTAAATCCATCGCAGAATTCAAATTGACCTCCACCATCAATGAGGAGATCGTCATCAAGATCTCTGATCTGATCGGCAACATTGAGCGTGTGGAGCGGCACTTGAAGGTCAAGAAACTGCCGGCCAATGCCGCGGAGTTCAAGCGCCAGTCGATCGCCTTGCATAAAGAATTAGGCGAGCCGGTGGAAAAGGTCAAAGAGCAGCTGCGCGAGATCAAGACACGCCAGTCGCGTTTCAATAAAGCCAAAAAATTGCTTGTTGAGGCGAACTTAAGACTGGTCGTGTCCATCGCTAAAAAATATATCAACCGTGGTTTGTCTTTTTTGGATTTGATCCAGGAAGGCAACATGGGCCTGATCCGTGCCGTCGAGAAATTCGAATACAAGCGCGGTTATAAATTCTCTACTTATGCGACATGGTGGATTAGACAGGCCATCACGCGTTCCATCGCGGACCAGGCGCGCACCATCCGCATCCCGGTGCATATGACCGAGACCATCAACAAGATCATCCGTGTCTCGCGCGTTTTCGTGCAGGAATATGGCCGTGAGCCATCCGCGCAAGAGATCGCCAAGGAAATGCGTCTGCCGGTGACCAAGGTCAAAGAAATTCTAAAGATCTCCCAGGTGCCGATCTCCTTGCAGACACCGATCGGGGACGAAGGGGACACGCATTTCGGGGATTTCATCGAAGATAAAAAAGCTGTTTCTCCGGCGAATGCGACCTTGCATTCCATGCTCAAGGAAGAGATCACCTCAGTGCTCTCGACTTTGGATGACCGTGAGCGCAAGATATTGGAATTGCGTTTCGGGATCATGGACGGGACTTCTCGCACCCTGGAAGAGGTGGGAGCGGAATTCAACGTCACCCGTGAGCGTGTGCGCCAGATCGAATCCAAGGCCTTGCGCAAACTGCGCCATCCGACACGTTCCCGACGCATCAAGTCCTTTTTGGACATGGCGGCCAAAGAAGCCGAAGCCACTATTTAATATCAGCGCTATTCATCGCAGGTCTGTATAGATAGGTATTATGTATTTGGCACGGAATATTTTCGCCGTCTGCTTCGGTTTACAATAAATCTGTTTTATAGCAGCATTAGTATATGAACAGATTTATTGTAAAGCCTCGCAGACATTTGGCGAAAAATTCCTGATTGTGCCAAATACATAATACCTATCTATACAGACACGCAATTAACATGCCTAACATTAATTCTCAAATCGCTCTAGTGATCACCGACCACGAAACTAATGCCCAAATCAAGAATTTGGGCGTTGGTTTACTTGAACTGCGCGCGGACCTGTTTAAAAAATTAGACCCTGCCTACATTGTTGCTCAGATCAAACACCGCAAACTCTTAAGAATTCCATTATTATTGACCCTGCGCAATCAGAAAAAAGAGGGCGCTGTAAAAGTGTTTTCCGATGAGAAGAAGTGGCAAATTATCTCCGCTGCTTTGCCTTTGGTGGACATGATCGATATTGAGCTAAGTTCGCCCTTGTTAAGAAAAGTTTTGGTCTTGGCCCGTCAATTAAAGAAAAAGGTCATTGTTTCCAGCCATCATCTGCAGGGCATGCCGCACGATTTGGGATCTATTTTCAAAAAGTCTTTAAGCACAAGGGCTGATATTGTGAAAATTGCAGCCAAGGCGAATTCTTTTGATGATGTGATGACGATGCTTGAGTTTACCCATCGTCATCATAAGCATCCTTTGATCACCATGTCCTTGGGGCCTTTGGGCACCATATCGCGTCTGGTCTTGCCGGCCGCGGGGAGCCGTTATACCTATACCTTCCTTAATAAGCCAACAGCGTTGGGTCAAGTTGATGTTAAAACTCTCAAGTCTCACATGAAGATTTATTATCCTCATGAGTAAAATCCTCGACGCAAAGTACTCCCAGGAAGAAATCCAACAATGCATCAACCTGCTTGATGATCTGGTTAAGAACAGCGTTGAGCTGGCCCATCTGACCAAAGAACAGAGGATCGCCATCCTCAAGGCCGCGGGAGAAATTTCCCGTCCTGACCGTGACGAGATCCGCAAACGAAAAAAGGACAGGATCCGCCTTAAAAAACAGCGCATTGATGATCATGAGCGCAAATTGCGCAGGGCAACAGGGATCCGCGCCGCACGTGAGAAAACTGTATTTAAAGCGCCCAAGGCCATTTTACACGCAGATGAAAGATCAGCATTCCTGGAACAGGAATTAATAAATCCGCGCGCCTGTTATATCTGCAAGGCCTTTTTTACCAAGGTCCATTTTTTCTATGACACCATGTGTCCGTCTTGTTCTGAGCTTAATTATGCCAAACGTTTCCAGACGGCTTCACTCGAGGGACAGGTTGCTCTGATCACCGGGGCGCGTTTAAAGATCGGGTATCAGGCGTCTCTCATGATGTTACGCGCCGGGGCACACGTCATTGCTACGACGCGTTTTCCCGTTGATGCAGCCCTGCGCTATGGCCGTGAAGAAGATTTTCAAAAGTGGGCACGCAAGCTGGATATTTATGGATTGGACCTCAGGCATACGCCCAGCGTTGAGCTTTTTTGTAATTATGTTGAACAAAAATATCCCCGTTTAGATCTATTGGTCAATAATGCCGCGCAAACAGTGAGGCGTCCGCCGGGTTTTTATGCGCATCTGCTGGCTAATGAATCGCTTCGGGCTAAAGACCTGCCGGCAAGCGTACAGCCTTTGCTTGAGAATTTTGAAGCCTGCAAAGCCAAGGTGATGTCTGGCGTTGCCTCCGTCAATTCCTTAGCTCCGGCACTAGCTTGGGATGGGACAAGGCAGGGCATTGGGTTAAGCGCCTCTGCAAAACTCTCACAGATCCCGTACACACACGATCACACCTTACAAGTCCAACAAGTTTTCCCTCAAGGTAAATTAGATGCGGATTTACAGCAAGTGGATATGAGGACAATGAACAGCTGGCGTTTAGGCATTGGGGATATCCCCACAGCTGAGATGATAGAATTGCAACTGGTCAATGCCATCGCCCCGTTTGTTTTGTGCAATAAACTTTGCTCCATGATGAAAAAGGAAAACACCGGGCAAAAACATATTGTGAACGTCTCTGCCATGGAAGGGAAATTCCATCGTTATACAAAAACTGACAAGCATCCGCATACCAATATGGCCAAGGCTGCGCTCAACATGCTGACGCATACATCAGCCAGTGACCTGGTCAAGTATGGCATTTACATGAATGCGGTGGACACCGGATGGGTTACCGACGAGGATCCCATTGCTTTATCCGCGCGCAAGCAGGAAAACCATGATTTTCAGCCGCCTTTGGATATTGTGGATGGGGCAGCCCGTGTCTGCGACCCGTTCTTTCACGGCATCAACACAGGCACGCATTGGTGCGGCAAATTCCTCAAAGATTACTTCCCCGTTGATTGGTAACTATTCGTTTTCTCTTTGAACATCCAGGGTAATGATCTCTTCTCCCCGTATGTGCAGACGCACAACGATCGGAGCGCAGCAGACCTCGCAATCCACCACAAATTCCTGATGGGCGCCGCCGCTGACATCAACCAATAGCTCATTGGTCTCACCGCAATAAGGACAGAGAAAACTCTCAAATTCTTCCAAAGACATGACTTTATCCTATTTTGTCCGGTGCTTATCGGTGACCCAGAATTCCAGGTATTTGCCGAGCATCAGCCGGGTCTGGGCGTGCAGGGCGGGAAGCGCACTGAATAAAACCAGGATCAAGGGCACCATCAGCCATTCAAAGGCATGGCCTATTTTTAATAGCCAGCGGTGGCGCGTCTTTGTCTTGGGCAGAAGGGACAAGGACAGGACAATGGTGATGCATACCGCAAAAAATCCCAGGGAAAAGATCGTATTGGCGATATCAGGCACATTGTAATAAACCACTGAAGAGCTAAATTCCCGTCGGGCAAAAACAACCGGAAGCCAGCCGATGAGCGAGAGGATGAACCCCGAAGTGGCCCAGGAAAGGTGCCCTTCAAAAAGTTTAAACCCGAGGCGCAGCCGTTGATACAAAGGGATTTTTTTTGATTTAAGAAAAGCCCGTGTTACGATCGGAAAGTTTTCCACTCCCCAGGCCCAGCGCTGTTTTTGTTTATAAACATTTTGAGCTGTCTGCCACCAATTATCAGCGCAGACAACATCCATGGATAGCGTGACATACATGGGAACCACCCGGTATTGGCCGTCATAGTGGATATAAGCCTTCCAAAAGATGGCCGAGTCGTCCGAGATCATGTCCACCGGCCAGTAATCCACGTCAACCAGTGCTTTGAAACTCATGCTATGGCTGGAGAAGGTGACTAATTTTTCAGGGTTGGTGGCTTCGATCAAGAGAAAAAATGAAGAACCTGTTTCTACGACACGGGCAAAGCCGGGCACATTCCATATATTGTTGTGGTAAACCGGAATGGGCTGGAAACTGGCGCGCAGGCGGTCCGGGCAGACCATAAAGTGATAGGTCAGGCAGGCAAAATAATTAGGACTTACGACGGTGTCCGCGTCAAAACAGGAAACAACCACGTTTTCAAAGTGTATTTGACGGTTTTGGAAAAACGCCGCGGATTCTTTGGCAGCACTAGTGACATTGGCCCCTTTGACCCGGGCTTCTCCCGGTACCGCGGCCGGATGCATGACGGTGAAACAATCAAAAAAGACGTTTTTGTATTTTTTTACCAGTTCAATGACGGCCTTTTGGACCAATGGGGCCGCACGTTCTTCCAGGGCGAAGACAATGACTATTTGCTTGAGCGGAAAGTTTTGCCGGCTGATGGCTTCAATGGCAGGCTCCAGGATATCGCGGCCTTCTTTGATGACCGGAAATAAAACTAAGTGATAAATATTCCCGGACGCCGGCGGCAGGTCCTTGCTGGTGAGAAGTTTATCCAATTGATCCAGGTGGATCTTGTGCGAAGCACGCTGGCGCCAGTGACGGCCGAATTTTTTAGGCCTGATTTTTTCTAAATAGGGACCCAAGTCATCGATGCCTTGGATGCGGTGCATCCAGTTTGTCTTGCTTTCAATATTCAATTGTATGTAGGAAAATACCAGAAAAATGGTGGAATACATGATCCTCATGATCCAGGAGAGATAAAAAGCCACAATAAGGATGGCCGCGCTGAAGGGAAAAAAGATCGAAAGGAAGACCAGCCCCAACAAAATTGTCCAACTGCAGGCGCCGGGCAGTATTTCAAGAAATCTCTGTAGCTTGGCCGCTCGAGGTTTTAGGTCCTCTTTAGAATAATGGAATTTCATAAGTTAGGTTCTTTGTTTGAAGTTTTAAACCTCAGTGCTTCAGGGATAGGGATATCCACTATGGGGTGGACCGGTAAAATTTGGATTTCGGATAAGAAGCCGGCTTCATCCAGATAAAAAAGCTCCCCGCTTTTTTCATCGAAATACATCTTTGTTCCAGGTTTTGAACTGGTTATATCATACGCTTGCAAGCCGCCAAAATCTTCTTTAATGCGCAGCTGGACCCATTTTCCCTTTTTAGTCAGCAGGTCTTTATTGTCGTTAATAAGAAATACCTCCGGAGCAGGGAAAGAAGCCCGCGCATTCAACAGATCATTGCTGACCTCTTTGATGAGGGGTGGATTTTCTTTTAAATTGATCTGGAAGTGGTGTGTGGCTGAGACAGCGATCAACATATCATCAGCAGCTGGGGTGATGTTTTGAAAGGGCCGGTCGGAGATCCTTTTGATCGGCCATTCCTGGGGGATGAGCAGGGTGTTGGCCAAAACAGTCGCTTTTTTGCCGACAATGGGGATGTTCATTTCCCAGTCGTTATAGCCGCTATGTTCAATGCGGATAAAATGTTTTCCCGGGGCCAGGTCTCTGATGGCTGTCGGTGTTTTTTGATGGGCCCTGCGGCCGTCGATGTAAACGGTCGCGTCCGGCGGGTTGGTGGAAACATAGACCAGGCCGGTCTTCTCCAGGTGATGTGTCAAAGGGTTGATGACAAAGCCCAGCATGCGGGCCACGATCAAGGGGCATAAGACCAAGTATATAACGGCAAAAATATAGAATATGATCTTCCTAAGCAAAAGCATGGTTTCATCATAACAAGTTGAATTATGATTTTCAAGGGGTTAGAATAAAGGTCATGAATGTAAGGATTTTTATTTTGGTCTGTTGGTGCGTTTGTTTTGCCTCCGGTGCTATGGCGCAGGGGAGCAGTCAGATGCCGGTCCCTCTGACCTTGAAAGAGGCCCTGCAAAGTGTGGATAGTATTAATTTTCAAGTAATGATGGCCAATGCCCGGCTCCAACAGGCCATTGCCCGGATATCCCAAGCGCAGTCGGACCTGCTTCCTCACGTCGAGGGACTTGTCAGCGGCGGCCGTCAGACCACGGACCTGCGTTCCCAGGGCGTACAGTTCCCGGGGGTCGGGCCGCATGTAGGCCCGTATAATAATTTTGATGCCCGGGCCCGCGTGACCATCGCCCTTTTTGACCCTTCAGCTTTTGAAAGGTTTCAAGCGGCTAAAAAGGGTGCCAATCTCTCCCAGGCAGAGTTGGAGAAAACACGTGAAGATATTTTGGCCTTGGTGGCGACCTTGTTTATTGATGCACAGCGTAAGCAGCAGACGGCCGGGTTTATGAAAACCCTTTTGGACCGTGACCAGATGGCCTATGATCTAAGTGAAGATAGCCTGAACCAGGGCACAGGGACTGTATTGGATTCTAATAAATTTAAATCAGACCTGGAGCAGACCAAATATTTATACGATCAGGCCAAACTTCAAGCGCAAGAGGCTTGTCTTGATCTGGCAGCCGCCTTGCAGCTGCCTTTGGGCAGGCCCTTGGTCTTTATCGACGATAAATATTTCACGGATGCGTTGGAGAAAAACGCGGCCATTGATTTTAATAATGCGGCCAATGCTGATACGGCGCTGGCTTCTTCTCAGTTAGAGGCCCGTCAAGCTGATCAGAAAGCCGCTGTCGCGGATTTTTTGCCGAAGGTATCAGGCAGTGCTGACTATGGCCGCTTGGGTGAATCTCCGGGCCATGGCAGTAATACATACTCTATTGGTTTGAAGGCAACTGTTCCTCTTTGGGAAGGCGGAGAAACCCAAGCCAAGCTCAAAGAAGTGAAAGGTGAGATCGAAGAAGCGCAGATGGCCCTGCTTGATGCCGGCCAGCAGCAACGGGTGAATGTAGCCAAGGCCCGCGCTGCCATTGAGGAGGCCGACGATCTAAGGCAGGCTAAAGCCCAGGAACGCCAGACTGCCCAGAGAGCTTTGCTTATTGCTTTCCATGCTCAGGCAACCGGCAGTGGTACCGCGTTAGCCGTGATACAGGCAAAAGCGGACCTGGCAACAGCGGAAGATGGATACAATGAGGCCCAGGCCGCTTGGGTGATGGCACACATTGACGTGCTTCATGCCCAAGGACGATTAAGGGAATTAGTTAAACAAGGAGAATGATCGTGCGAGTTTTCATAGGAATATTGGCTGTCATTTTCATTTGCGGCTGCGGCCAGCAAAAAAATATCAAGAACATGACCTTCTCAGGGACAATGGAATTGACCGAGCATGTGCTGGGCGCCAAGACAGCCGGGCGCCTGACAACGCTTAGTGTGGATGAAGGTGATCTTGTCAAAAAAGGCCAGCTCCTGGCGACCCTGGACCGTTTTGAGCAAAGTAAAAAAGATTTTGACCGCGTCGGTGTCCTTTATAAGAATGGCGGTGCTAATCAGCAGTCTTTGGAATATGCCCAATTGACCATGGAAGACCAGGAGATCATTGCTCCGATAGACGGTGTTGTTTTGATCAAGGATGTTGAAACAGGCGAGATCATTCCTGCCGGCGGAGGGGTGGTCGTTATCGGGGATACGCATGACCAGTGGATCAAGATCTATGTATCCGAAGACATGGTGCATCAGTTGAGCATTAACCAAAAGGCATCCATCGCGGTGGATGGCAGCAAGGAAACGTACAAAGGCCATGTGACCTTTATTTCCGACAAAGCTGAATTCACGCCGCGCAATGTGCAGACCCCGGAAGAGCGCGTCACCCAGACCATCGCCGTTAAAATTACCGTTGATGATCCTGATGAAAATCTTCACGCGGGTGTTGCCGCGGATGTGAGATTTTAAAATGCCTGACATTGCGATTAGCGCGGATAAATTGACCAGGAAGTTTGGAAAGTTCACCGCGGTCGATGAAATTTCTTTTGAAATTCCCTACGGGTCTATTTTTGGTTTTTTGGGGGCCAATGGCGCGGGTAAAAGCACCACCATCCGCATGCTCTGCGGTATTTTAGCGCCCAGCAGCGGTACGGGCAAGGTGGGCGGCTTCGACGTGCAGACCCAGCCGGAGCAGATCAAGACGGTCATCGGGTATGTTTCCCAGCGCTTCAGCCTTTATTCAGACCTGACTGTCATGGAAAACCTGCTTTTTTACGGGCAGATCTACGGCCTCGAGGGTACTGATCTTTCTGTCCGCATTAAAGAAGTTTTGACCCTGAGCGGCTTGGACCATTTTCGTGATCGTCTTTCAGGTGAGCTTTCCGGGGGATGGAAACAAAAATTGGCCATCGCCAATTCCATCCTGCATAAACCCAAGATCATTTTCCTGGATGAGCCCACCGCGGGCCTTGACCCTTTGTCCCGCCGGGCCATTTGGGAACTTTTATATCAATTGGCTGAAGGCGGCACGTCTTTGTTCGTGACCACCCATTATATGGAAGAGGCCGAGCGCTGTAATACCATTGCTTTTATCAGCAACGGTAAAATATTAAAAATAGGCCAGCCCACCCATTTAAAACAGGAGCTTAGCCGGCAGATCCTGGAAGTGGCTTGCCGGCCTTTGATGAAAGCGTCGCGCATTTTTTCAAAATTAGAAGGTGTCCGAGGGGTCACGGTCTATGGCACCACCTTGAACTTGAACGTCAGTGACCAGAAAGCAGTGGAAGCGCGCGTGAAGGATGCTGCTGGCAAAGAAGGGGTGGAGATCAGCTCTATTAAACCCATCCCTGCTTCGCTGGAAGATGTGTTCTCTGATTTAGATACTAACCATGTCATTCCCGCGAAAGCGGGAATCCAGGGGACCGAAAGTAATGCGTAACATCAAAGCTGTTGCTTATAAAGAATTCATCCAGGTCTCGCGAGACCGCCGCACCTTGATGCTGCTTATCCTGATGCCCATCATGCAGGTGATGATCTATGGCTATGGCATCAACACCGATGTCAAGCATCTACCTACCTATGTGTATGACCAGGACCGTACGTATTTAAGCCGGCGCCTGGTTGATTCCTTTACCCAAAGCGATTATTTTACGGTCAGGACCCAGGCGAAGTCCCTTGCCGAAGTGTATTCGGCCCTGGATAAAGGTTTGGCCCAGTCAGCTTTGATCATTCCGCCTAATTTTACCGGGGACTTGCTCAAGAAAAAAGGTGCCCAGGTCCAAATGATCATTGACGGCACAGACTCCACTCCGGCGACGGTGGCGCTTAATTCCAGCCAGGCCATCATTAATGCTTTCATGCAGCATGAAGGACTGATCCCTATCCAAGTGCTTCCCATTGATTTCCGTCCGCGGCTTTGGTATAACCCTGACCTTAAAAGCACATATTTTATGCTTCCCGGATTGATCGCTCTGGTCCTGCAGTTTTTGGTCCCCATGATCACCGCCACGGCCATTGTGCGCGAGAAAGAAAGGGGGAATATCGAACAGCTTTTAGTGACCCCTATCAAACCTTATGAGTTGATCTTAGGGAAAATAATCCCTTACATAGCCATTGGTGTCGTCATCGCTACCAGTATCATTACAACCATGCATTATCTTTTTGTGGTGCCCATCCATGGCAGTATTGTTACCCTGTTTTTTATGACCTTGATCTATTTGGTCGTATGCTTAGGGATAGGGCTGTGGGCTTCGACGGTAGCGGACAATCAGCAGCAAGCCTCACAACTAGTCATGTTTTTAGCCATGCCTTCGATCCTGCTTTCAGGTTTTATTTTTCCCAGGGAATCCATGCCCATCTGGGTCAAGGACATCAGTTATCTTATCCCCATGACGTATTTTTTGCAGATCGTCAGAGGCATTATCCTTAAAGGGCTGGGGTTCTTTGACCTGATCGGTCAGGTCTGGCCTTTGCTTTTGATGGCAGTCCTGGTCATTGTTTTTAGTATTCGACGTTTCTCCAAAAGGATGGCTTAGGCAGGTTCGATATGCACCAGCACATCAGCAATGCCTAAAGAAGATGTGATGAGTGCGTCTTTGACGTCATGGGCGATAGCATGGGCTTTATGGACCGGCATATCTCCGTTGACTTCCACATGAATATCCACGAATAAGCTCAGTCCGCTTTTGCGTACCCGGCATTTTTCAATAGCGGCAACTCCCGCGACCCGTCCAGCGATGCTGCGGATGGTCTCCTCGGTCTCAGGATTAGGGGCATAGTCCATGATCTCTTTGACGGTTGCCTTAAGCATGTTAATGCCGTTAAAAAGGATGATCCCGCTGGCTGCCAGGGCCGCCCAGTCATCCGCGCTTTCATAACCCTTACCGCCGATAATGGCAATGGATATGCCGATAAAGGCAGCGGCCGATGTCAATGCATCCGAGCGGTGATGCCATGCCTCTGTTTTGAGCGAAAGGCTGTTGACTGATTTTCCGACGGAAAACAAATATCTAAAGAGGACCTCTTTGGCGATGATGACCACCACGAGGACGACCAGGGTAAAGACCGCCGGGGTGTGATGGGGCTGCATGATGTCAAGGGTGCTTTTGACCGCAATGCCGATACCTGCCATCAAAAGCATCAAGGATACGGTCATCGCGGCCAAGGATTCCGCCTTGCCGTGGCCGTAAGGATGGTTTTCATCCGCGGGCAGGGAACTGATCTTGATGCCTCCTAAAACCACCGCCGATGAAAAAATATCCATGGTAGACTCAATGCCGTCTGCCATCAAGGCGTAAGAATTCCCTAAAATACCGGTGATGATCTTAATGGCCGCGAGGATGACATTTGAGGAGAGCCCAACCAGCACCGTGCTGACACCGCGGTCAAAACGGTTTAGGGGCTTATGGTTATTGACGGATCTAAGCATTTGAATATAATAGCACAAATGAGCAATCAGGTAATTTCTTTTGATTATGTGTTAACAGCCAAGGCTGGCCAAGTGATCGATGCTTCCGCCAAGGGCAAACCGTTGATATTTATCTCCGGCTTGGGACAGATCATTCCGGGCCTGGAAGTTATTTTGTTGGCCATGGAGCCTCTCCAGAAAAAAACAGTGACCATCGAAGCCAAAGAAGCTTATGGAGTTTATGATGAGGCCTTGGTCTTTAAAGTCGACCGTTCCAAATTACCTACTGCGGAATTTCAAATGGGCGATATGTTTGAAGTAGGCGAGGGGGATCGGCTTTCCCCTGTCAGCATCACTGCCATCAACGGTGATGAAATTACCCTGGACGGTAATCATCCTTTGGCCGGAGAAGACCTGACCTTTGCGGTTGAGATCGTTGCCAAGAGGCCAGCCACTGCCGAAGAATTGGCCCACGGCCATGTGCATGGGGCCGGCGGCTGTCACCATTGAAACCTATGCGGTATCAGCGCGCGCTTATCCTGGTCCTTGTCGGGTGGTATTTGGTCCTGGCCCTGGGGCATTATTTCAATCAGCGTCCCTTGTGGAACGATGAGCAGTGCGTTTTAAATAGTATCATCCAATTAAAGCCGGCTTCTTTGTTCTCCCAGCCTTTGTTAAGCGACCAGGCCTTTCCCCGTTTATATTTGTGGTGTATCCAGCAATTCACTCAGCCTTTTCATCAAAATCTTTTGAGCCTGCGGCTGTTTTCTCTGATGGCCATGATCGGGGCTTTTTTTGTTTGGCTTAAAGTAGCCCGACGGGTATTGAGCCATTCAGGGAACCTGGTCCTATTTATCGGCTGTTGGTGCGCTTCCATGCCTTTGGTCTATTATGCGGCTGAGCTAAAGCCGTACAGCATGGATGTTTTGGCCGCAGGTCTGATAGTTTTGTTCTTACTAAATAGTAATGTCATTCCCGCGAAAGCGGGAATCCAGTACAATGCAATATTATTCTTTTTACCCTTGCTTGGCCTGGCGTCCTATCCTGCGCTTTTTCTTCTTTTACTGCCTTTGTACAATTTGGTCCGTGACTGTGTAGACAAGCGCCGCTGGCTTCCCGAATTGTCCCTTTTTTTAGGGAGCTATCTATTGGTGCTGGCGCTAGTTTATTTTTTCGATTTTCGCGTCAGCGCGCATTATCTTTTAGAAGAATTCTGGCATGATTATTTTATTTCTCTGCATTCCATGAAAGACTTTTTAGGGACATTGGGCAAGGGCATGAATAATTTAATTGCCCGTCGCTTTGCCGAGAGCCCCCGGTGGGTCAAGGTGCCGTCCCGCATTTTTATAGGCTTGGGGGTTGGATATATGCTCGTGGCGTTCTGGGGGCAGTTTAAAAAAGACCGTTTTGTCCTGCGTTCGATCGTACCGATTTCCTTGGCCATGTTTTTGATGCAACTGGTATTGGCTGTTTTGCGGGTTTATCCTTTTGCCGTGCCGCGGATGTCCTTATTTTTTACGCCCTTGCTTTTATTGATAACGATCATGGGCATTCATTTCATCTACCAGCAGCATCAGGCCGTGGGGAGAATCCTTCGTATTATTTTTGCCGGGTATTTGATCTTTGTTTCGTTTGGGATCGCTTCGGACGTGTTTATAAAAGGGGACTTAGGCGCGGAGTCAACACTTTATGGCCTTAAGCATCTGCTATGATCTTTTTTGCAAAGGCCACAGAGGTCTTGATGTCATAGTAGAAATGGTCTTCACCGAGCATCTTTATAATTCCCGCTTCTTTCATCACCTTCAGCGGCTGGGCTTGCACTCCTGAAAAAATAACTTCCATTTTGCTTTTCTTGGCCTTGCGCAACAGATCATCCAGGGCGCTAAGACCTGTGGCATCCATGGCAGGGACAAAGCGCATGCGCAGGATCAGCACCTTGGGGCGGCGTTTCATCTGGCTTAAGGTGTCCCTGAATTTATCCGCAGCGCCGAAAAAGAATGGCCCATTGATCTCAAAGATCTCGATGCCCGGAGGCACATTGATGGCATCCATCATTTCCGGGTCAAGCACCCATTCATCAGATTCACTGCCTTGATTAAGATATTTGACTTCGGTGACTTCCATCATGCGCTTCATGAATAGGAAGGCCGCGAGCACGATCCCCACTTCAATGGCCACGGTCAGGTCCACCAATACTGTTAACAGGAAGGTTGTGAGCAATACCATGATGTCGCTCTTGGGGCTGTGGAATAATTTGGCGAACATGGACCATTCGCCCATGTTATAGGCCACCAGCACTAAGATGCCGGCTAATGTTGCCATCGGGATCAGGGAAGCCCATTGTCCTAAGAAGAGAAATAGGACCATTATTGTCAAGGCGTGCACTATCCCTGAAATGGGAGTTTGTCCGCCGTTCTTGATATTGGTCGCGGTGCGGGCAATGGCTCCGGTGGCGGGTATGCCGCCAAATAAAGGAGAGGCAAGATTCGCGATCCCCTGAGCAACCAATTCCATGTTGGAGCGGTGGCGCCGGCCGGTCATCCCATCGGCAACAACAGCGGAAAGCAGGGATTCGATCCCGGCTAACAAGGCAATGGTCAAGGCCGGACGCGACATTTTGACAATAAGGTCCCAATCCATGTGAGGGATGTGAGGGGCCGGAAAAGAATGTGGTACGCTGCCAAAACGTGTGCCGATGGTCTGCAGAGGCCAATGAAAAAAATGGGCGATGCCCGTCGTTACCAGGATGGCGATCAGGGGACCGGGCAGGCGGTCAGTGACCTTACGCCAAAACAGGATGATCAACACCGTAACAACGCTGGTAGCGACGGCATAGATGTCAAAAGCAGGGATGTTTTGGGCATAGGCGATCCATTTGTCTAAAAATCTTTCGGGCGTATGGGCTAAATGGAGCCCAAAAAAATCAGGGACCTGGGAGGTAAAGATAATGACGGCGATGCCGCTGGTAAAACCAATGGTCACGGGAAAGGGGATGAATTTGATGACGTCTCCCATTTTGGCGATGCCCATGATGATGAGCATCACTCCGGCCATAAGAGTTGCCAGGCACAGGCCGTCATAGCCGTATTTTTGGACAATGCCAAAGACAATGACGATAAAGGCACCCGTGGGCCCGCCAATCTGCACCCGGCTGCCGGAAAAGGCTGATATCAAAAACCCCGCGATCACCGCGGTAATCAGGCCTTGCTCGGGTTTGACGCCTGAGGCAATGGCAAAGGCAATGGACAAGGGCAGGGCCACGATGCCAACGATAATGCCGGCCCAAAGGTCTTGTCCGAAGAGTTTAGCGGTGTATCCTTCCCTTAAAACAGTGACTAATTTTGGTTCAAACTCACGGTTCATTATATATTCCTTTTTATTTAGAATATGCTATACTCTTGTAAATTTCACGTAATTTTTATCGTATTATCATTTTGTTAGGTTAAAAAGGGACAATAATATGCGCGCCGCCGTTATAGATATCGGTTCTTCTTCCATCAAGCTTTTGATCGCGGAAAGCCACGGGGAAGATGTCAAGATCATCGAATCACTTAAAAATGTGATCCCTTTGGGCAAGCACGTCTTTATTAAAAACCGCATCCCTCAAAGTATTATAAACCAAACTGCCGCTGTATTACAGAAATACAAAGATTCCTTAAAAGAATATGATGTCCAGAATGTCATGGTCATTGCCACGACAGCCGTGCGCGAATCGCGTAACCGGGATATTTTCCTAGATACGGTCCTGCGCAAGACCGGTTTTAAAATTGATGTTTTAAATGCGGGGGACGTGGTTTATTACATTGATTATTTCTTGAGCCATAAATTAAAGAAGACCTATCCGGTGGACAAGAAAAACCTTTTGATAGCGGAGTTAGGTGCCGGCTCTCTGGACATCTCGGTGATGGAAAAGGGGCTGACGCTCATGAACATCGGTTTTCCCATCGGAACGCTGCGCTTATCACAATTCATGGAAACCCTGGATGGTTCCCTGCAGGAAGTGCATGAAGCGACCGAAGAGTATATCGAGAATGAAGTTTTTTTCTTAAAGAAGAACAATGCCAATTTGGACATTGACGACATCATCCTCATTGACGAGAATTATTCAGTTTTTATCCAGAATGTACTGCCCAATAAACGCCGTGATTCGGATTTCTTCAAATTCAAGGCCACTGAAGCCCAGGAATTGCTGACGCGTTTAAAGCAGATGAACGTTGAAGAAATTGCCAATACCTACAGTGTTCCCACGGACATTGCCTCGACCATCACAGGCTTTGCCATCATCCTTAACACCTTGTTCAAATTCAATAAGAATGAGTATGTTTACATCCTCGAGGCTTCTCTGTCCGAAGCCATCCTGGCGCATTTATTGTTTAAATTCGACATGGAGGAGGGTGACAATAAGCTAAGCCAGCTGGTGTCAGTGGCGCATTTTCTTTGCCGTAAATACGGCATGGACTTAGACCACTTGAAACACGTAGCATCCATGACAGAGCAGCTTTTTGACGCTTTCAAGGACATCTTGGGTTTGGAAGAGAAAGACCGTTTGTATCTTCTTCTGGCTTCTTATCTGCACGATATAGGGATGTTTGTCAATAACCGTTCGCACCACAAGCATAGCGAATACATCATCAGCTCTTTGAATTTATTCAGGCTCACCGAGCACGAGATCAATATCATCGCCTGTATTGCCCGCTATCATAGGCGTTCAGCGCCTTTAAAGACCCACTTGTTATACAATTCTTTGGCATCTGCCGAGCAGATCCTGGTGCAGAAATTAAGCGCTCTTTTACGCATCGCCAATTCTCTGGACCGTTCGCATAAGCAAAAGGTCAAAAAGCTGGAAGTCAAATTCAATGCCGCAGGGGATGCGACCATCGTGGCGTATACGCACGAGAATTTCTTGTTGGAAAAAGAGAACTTTTTGGAGAAGAAGGAACTGTTCGAGGAGATTACAGGTAACAAATTGACGTTGACAGTAAGGACTCAGGATTAAACAGGTTTTGGAAACAATTTTTGAAGACCACTGTTGTCCCGCCAATCTTCGACACCGATTCAAAAACACAGCCCGAAGGGCGTTGTGTTTCTGAAAGATTAGAAAAGATTGGCGGAAAAAGACAACTCGTGGTCAAAAAAATTCGTTTCCAAAACATGTTTCATCTATGAATAATACTATGGAAACTAAAGAGAAATTTATACATCGCGATCTAAGCTGGCTGGAGTTTAACCGCCGGGTCTTGGAAGAGGCTGCTGATGAACATAATCCGCTTTTAGAGCGCATTAAATTCCTGGCTATTTTTACCAGCAATCTCGACGAGTTTTTCATGGTCAGGATGTCAGGGGCCCATAAGCTTTTGGCTTCCGGTTACAATAAGCGCGACCAATTTGGTTTTTATCCCCAGGAACTCTTCGCGGAGATCAAAACACGCACCGACGATCTGGTGAAGAAATTCTATGAGGTCTATGAAGGCCCTATCAGGGACGCTTTGGAAAAGGAAAAGATCTATATCAAAAAACCTGAAGGCTTAAGTCTGGAACAAAAAAAATACGTGCAGCGTTTTTTTGATACCACTCTTTATCCGATCATCACCCCCATGGCGGTCGATGGCGGCCATCCTTTTCCGGTGCTGCCTTCGCGTACCATTGCTTTCGCGGCCAACATCATCCGTTCTGAAAAAAACCATCTGGCCATTATTCCCATCCCGAAATCCGTGCCCCGTTTATTGAAAGTCCCGGCGGAAGGCGAGGAGTCGGTGTATGTGCTGACGGATTATCTGATCAAAGAGAATTTGGGGCAATTTTTTAAAGGTTATAAGATCCAGGATGCATCGATCTTCAGGGTGCTGCGTGATAGTGAGCTGGAAGTTGATGAAGGTTTTGCGCCGGATCTCCTTAAAGCCCTGGAGAAAGAACTGAAAAAGCGCTCGAGCGCCAAGGCGGTGTATTTGCAGATGCAGGAAGGGACAACGCCGGAGCTTTTGGAGGTTTTGTGTAACGGGATTGATTTTCCCAAAGAAGAGGTGGTGTTTACCGCCTCGGACCTGGACCTGAATTTTCTTTACGACCTGTCCGCGTCAACGGACAAGCCGCAGTTGCGTTTCTCCAGCTTCACACCTGCCAAATCCGTTTATGAGAATATTTTTGATAAGATCAAGGATGAGGATTTTATTATCCACGTGCCTTTCCAGTCTTTTATGCCGACCTGTGAACTCATCGCTGCGGCGGCCAAAGACCCGGATGTTTTAGCTATTAAGATGACGCTTTATCGCACCAATGAGGATTCAGCCATTATCAAGGCCCTGATGGAGGCAGCCAAGAACCGTAAGCAGGTCACGGTGGTCGTTGAGATCAAGGCCCGGTTTGAAGAAGAAAAGAATATCCAGTGGTCGCGCGAATTAGAGCAGGCCGGCTGTCACGTGATCTATGGGATCGCGGGCCTTAAGATCCACTCAAAGATGAGCTTGATTGTGCGCAAGGAAGAAGGCCGCATCCGGCGTTACGTGCATTTATCGACGGGAAATTACAATGAAAAAACAGCCAATGTTTACACGGACATCGGGTTTTTTACGTGCAATGATGATTTTGCCCGCGACATCGCGGATGTGTTTAACGTCATCACCGGCTATTCCCTGCCCAGTCCCTGGAAAAGGGTCATCTCATCCCCGCATGACCTGCGTAAATATTTCTTTGACCTGATCGACAAGGAGATCGAAAACCAGCAGGCGCACAAGAATGGTTTGATCATTGTCAAAATGAACGCCCTGGAAGATGTCCAAATTATTGAGAAATTGTACGCGGCTTCCAATGCCGGTGTTAAGATCAGGATGATCGTGCGCGGTGTTTGTTCCCTGGTGCCGGGGGTGGAAGGTTTAAGCGAGAACATTGAAGTGCGCAGCATCGTGGGCCGTTTCCTGGAGCATTCACGTGTTTTTTATTTTAACAATAATGGTAATGGCCGTGTCTTTTTGTCGTCGGCAGACTGGATGACCCGTAATTTTGACCGCCGCATTGAGCTTTTGTTTGAGATCACCAAGCCTGAGATCAAATCTCACGTGCAGTTTATCCTGGACAGCTATTTAAAAGACACCCGTAAAGCCAGGGCTTTAAGGAGCGATCGCAGTTACAGCCGCATTAAAAAAGAAGGCGGCGCGGCTTTTGACGTGCAGGAATATTTTATCAATCATTATACAAGATGAACTATTACATCGGTCTCGACATAGGCGGTACCAAGATCGCCGGGGCTTTGGTTTCAGCCTCGGGCAAGGTCCTGACCCGCACCAAAACATCCACTCCCAAGAAGGTCAAGCCCAAAGATATTTACACTTGTATAACTGATGCCATTGATGAGCTGGTCCATTCGGGTGGTGTTAAATACGCGTATATTAAAGGTATCGGGGTTGGTGTTCCCGGTATTGTGGACACCCGTAATAATCATATTTTGGCAGCTCCGAATATCGCGCTTACCGGTTTTCCTTTAAGTGCTTCGTTAAAACGTAAATTTCGAATGCGGGTGGTGATGGCCAATGATGTCAATGCCGGGCTTTTAGGAGAAGCTTGGCTGGGTGCTGCCAAAGGACTATCGCATGTCATTGGTATCTTTCCGGGTACCGGTGTCGGAGGGGCGGTCATCAGCGACGGTAAATTGCTTTTAGGCGCCCAGGGTGCTGCCACGGAATTGGGCCATGTGATCGTGAGCATCGATGGACCGCTGTGCCATTGCGGCAATCGCGGGTGCCTGGAAGCGCTGACCAGCCGCTGGGCCATTGAACGCGATATCCGTTTGGCTGTCAAAGCCGGACGAAAGACGATCATTGCCAAGCTCAATGACGGCAAATTGGACACGATCAAAAGCAGGGTTTTAAAAGAAGCGCTGAGTAAAAATGACGCGGTGGTCAAATCAGTCATTACCAAAGCCGCGACCGTTTTGGGCAAGACAGCTGTTTCTTTAAACCATACTTTTAATCCCCAGGCTATTATTTTTGGCGGGGGGGTGATCAAGGCCTGCGGGGACTTTATCCTGCCTATTGTAGCCAAAGAACTTAACGCAGACCCTTTCTTTAAAAAGTTCAACACCTGCCGCATTTTACCCTCCAAATTAGGGGACGACGCCGTACTCCTGGGCGCCGCCCGCTTAGTCCAACAGCCCTAAGCTCCAAAACAGCTTTGCCTTGTTTTCCTTTATACAATATGGCATACTTCCTATATCATGCGGAAAATACGAAAAGCCATTGCCATCGTTGTTTTGGCGGCTTTTATTACAACTTCGGCCCATAATCCGGCTTATGCCCAATTATCCCAGGAGCCTTTACCTGCGCCTGGGATAATGATTCATTTAAGTCAGGAATTTACGCCTGCGCATTTGACGGGTTTGACCATCCACCCGGACAATGCCCTTCAATTCGATTTTCTCATCCACCGCGGGGATGAGCCTTTAACTGGTCCTCAAAAACGGCAAGAATACAAAAAATTAGTCAAATATTTCCTCGCTTCATTGACCATACCTGATGAAGACCAGTGGGTCAACTTGTCTCCCTATGAAAAGGACCGTATTATCAAGGATGATTTTGGCAAGACCGAAATGGGCCGTGACCTTCTGAGTCAAGATTACATGCTCAAGCAAATCACTTCAAGTTTGATCTATCCGGAAGATGGTCTGGGCAAGAAATTTTGGGAAAGGATCTACGAGCGCGCTTGGAGCGAATATCACACCACTCAAATTCCAGTGAATACTTTTAACAAGGTCTGGATTATCCCAGACCAAGCCATTGTCTATGAAAGCGGCAATACCGCCTATATCCTCAAAAGCCATTTAAAGGTGATGTTAGAAGAGGATTATTTGTCACTTCAAAAACATAACAAAAATAACACCCACTCCATCGACTCCCAGACTATCCGTGAAATAGTCCTTCCGGCATTAGAGGAAGAAGTTAACGAGGGCAAGAATTTTTCAAACTTGCGGCAAATGTACAGCGGAATGATACTTGCGACTTGGTATAAGAAAGCTTTGAAAGAGTCCCTTTTAGGAAAAATTTACGCGGACAAAGCCAAGGTCAAGGGTGTTGACCAAGATCCAAAAACCAATGAGGTCATTTATCAGCGATACTTGAAAGCTTTTAAAAAGGGTGTGTTTAATTATATCAAAGAAGACGTGGACAAATACACCAATGAAGCTATTGCAAGGAAGTATTTCTCCGGTGGTTTTACGAAAAATACTTTGGTTGATGGAGCAATGATTGTCGTTAAATCTGGGGACAGGGAAACACATTTTTTAAACCCAGAGGAATTTGAAAATGCCAAAAGAGAAGGATTGAAGTCGGATATTGTATACGTTGTTTTGAACAATTTTTCTAATACTTTAAAGGATGCGTTAGCAGGGCACGGATGGTATCTAAAAGGCGACGGCCCCGACGCGGCGATGAGGGCTGATGAAGTGACGGAGATCCAAAGATATGATGAAGAAGTGGTGGGGAGATTAGGTCCCAAGGAAACCGGCCATGCTTGGCAAGGATATAAAATGGGGGAGATAACTTTTTTTGGCCTGCCATTTAAAGAGGGGATGAATGCGTATGTCTTAGGCATAACATACAAGGGAAAGGACCGACGGCTTGTGATTGTCCCAGGTTCCTCAGATCAACTTTCTTATATGCTCGTTCAATTATATCAGGACGGGAATTGTCGGCGAGATATGAAGAGTTTATTGCGTCAGGGGAAAACGGATGATGATTTAGCGGACTATTTGGTCAATAGGATTCAAAAGATCATGCAGGTAAATGCTTTTCATAATGGATTTGAGAGTGGGGTGTTGCGTCAATACGATGATGCTTTGTTAGAAAATGTGTTTCAGAATGTGATGAAGGTTGTTGAAAAAGCGGGGCAGGAAAGGCGTGATTTGATTACCTACCATAATCCTTATCATTGGAACGAACTTTTACATTTTATTGATGAGTATGTCAAAACACAACCGCTTTCCCAGCAAGCAATAAGGCTTTTACGGGAAGCTGTATACCGCCATGATGAAGGTTATTATTCAATGCGGACGCCCCACGAGCAAGACAAGTGGCTTTCAGACGGACATGAGAACGTAGCGATGAAAAGGGTTAAAACAGAAGCTCCTTGTTTTGAAACAGATATTGTCGCATTTTTAATAGACCACACAAAGGTAATTTTTGACCGTCAATTCAATACAGATACATTGAAGAAACCTGATCTGCCTGCCATCGATGAAATGATGCAGCGTGAGAAGGATGTTTATCTGGATATTGTTGAAAAATTAAATAATGGAAGAAGGGCGTTGAAGGATTCTACAATGGATTTTTTGAGGGTGAATTTTCCTCATTGGAGTTCCGAAGATCTGCCTTTTGAAGACCTGCCTTTAATCCGAGATATTCTTGTGGGAGCCAGGATGATCGCTGTGGCTGACATATACGGCCATGACAGGAATATGGTTCCACTGACCGTCGGCCTGTGGCGGGAATTTGATGTGGAACGAAATCCCGCAAAACAAGCGAC
>JABDCU010000010.1 GCA_013287965.1 Candidatus Omnitrophota bacterium
TGCTCATGATGATGCCCCTAAAGCCCCGGACATTGATCCTGGCGATGGGCTGCTGGTCCACCGGAAGCGGAATGCCATTGCCGTCTCGCCTGATCTGGATGCTGTACATTGAAGGGTCGAAGTTGATACCACCGTCTCTTTTTGCCCTCATGGCACTATCCTTGTGGGAGATATCAAAACCTCTCTCGCTAAGGACAACAGAAGAACCTACCATTTCAATTCTAATTCTATTCTCTAATATCCCAATTTCAGCTTCAAAACCACTTTTAACTTTGTCGAGCAAATCCTGATCTGCTTGCCCCTTCAAACCTTCCAAATCAGACAATAATCCCTTATATATTAAAGATTTACGTTCGACTTCGGAATACATTCCCATTATTCTTTTTATATCGTCTATTTTTCTCCTGATCTCATCAGCCGTCATCGCGGCGCTGGCCCTAAATAATGGACGATCTCCAACTGTCGCCTTTAAAAGAGCAGCATAAGGAATCGTACCGTTTGATTCTTTTTCAATATCCTTAAGGGCAACATATTTTGTCTTACGTTCATTCCCTGTCGGTCGACCTGAAGGAAAGGACAAAACAGTGCCTGCTGCTATAGCATCCCATGCCGCAAGCCCCCCTGTCTTGATCTGCCCTGCACCTGTACCAACTGCAAGGTGCGAAATAAAATCATCCTCTGTTTCTCCGGAACGATGAGAAATAATAACGCCATAACCGTTTTGTATGGCCTCTGCTATTGCATCCAAAGTCTCGCTGATCGTCCCGATCTGATTGACCTTGATAAGAACAGCATTCGCTGACTTTTCTGCTATACCCCGGCGCAGTCTTGGCACATTGGTTACGAAAAGATCATCGCCGACCAATTGCAAATGATTGCCTTCCGCCTTGGTCAGGTCTGCCCAGCTTTCCCAATCATCTTCTGCCAAACCATCTTCGATTGACATAAGTTCAGGATATTTTTCCTTCCACTGAGCATAAGTTTGGATCATTTGTTGAGATGTGCGTCCTTGTTTTTCAAAAGTATAGACCCCATCCTTATAGAACTCGGTTGAAGCAACGTCCAAGGCATAAGTAAAGTCCTTCCCTGGGGTAAAGCCAGCTTCTATAATGGCTCTCTTTAGTAATTCCAACCCTTCTTCATTAGACTTCAAAGGAAGCGCATACCCTTTTTCATTGCCGTATGCTTTAGGGTCAGCAGGATCGATACCATATTCCCTTTGAGCAATTTCTCCTAATTTTTTAAATACTTTCTCAGCATTTGCTAAAGCTTCTTCTATGCTTTTTGCTCCAACCGGCTGGACCATGTATTCCTGCACATCGGGTTTATCCACACCGCCGACATGGGCGCCGCCGTTGATAAAATTCATCATGGGTACCGGAATAGACATTTGTTGATTTAACTTGTGCCGGCGATTTATTTCCTGGTTTAAGAATTCCTCAAGCGAAATGCCTCTGGCTTCAGCCGCGGCCCTGGTAATCAGCATAGAAACCCCTAAAATAGCATTGGCCCCTAAACGGCTTTTATTTGGTGTGCCGTCTAAAGCGTTCATTAAATCATCCACTTTTTTAAGCACATCATCATCCAGAATATCAATATTTGCCGCTTTTAATGCGGGCAGAATGACTTCGTTGATATTTCTAATGGCATTAAATACTCCTTTGCCATTATAATAACTTTTATCACCATCTCTTAATTCCCATGCTTCATGCTTCCCTGTTGAAGCACCCGAGGGGACCCTGGCCCTTATGATTTTAAATATTTCACTACCCTTAGGTTTTACCTCTCCTGTAACTTCTACCGTCGGGTTACCCCGCGAATCGAATGTTTCCTTACCTACAATATTGTCCAACCCCACCATCGCCTTATTGGCCAACTGCGCGGCGTCACCTGCTAACCTTGCCTTAAAATCATCCCAATCAGGATTACGGCGCTGGAAATCGGCCTTGATATCATATAAAATATCACCCGGCCTATTATCACGAAACGCGTATTCCATCATTTCATCAACAGTATTGAAAGACACAATCCCATCTTCCTTCCAAGCACCCGCTATTTCAAGGGCCAATATTTTATTACCTAAGTCAACAGCTTCATCTACTTGACGCTGGAACATATTACGGCCGACAATGGCACCATTTCCGCCGCCGAAAGCAACGTCAGCGATCTCTTTTAATACATCTTCCGTGCTTTTGGCAGGACCTCCGGAAAAGATAAGGTCGCGCACGCCACCCCATGCGCCCAATTGCTTCATTTTCTCGATCCTGGAAGGCATATCCAACTGCACACGCATGAATTTATCAGAACCGACCTTTCCTTGATATTTCTTGATCAGCTCTTTTTCTTCTTTCTCATCCATGATAACGTTAGCTGGCGGTTTTACTTTTACAATGGCAGCTCCTGCTTCAAGTGCCATATTGGCCGCGGCAATTGAAACGTCAAAGGCTGTTTCATATTCAGACTTGGCTAATCTCTCACCGCCTCTGGGATATGACCAAGTAATAACAGGAAGATCATATTTATTAGCTTCATCGATCACTTGGCGTAACTCATTCATTTGCTCATTGAATTCCAGCGATCCCGGATAGATCGTATATCCTATAGCAGCAACACCCGCTTTGGCTAATTGCTCAACGTTACCGATCAAAGCTGAGTGTTGACTTGCCTTCGGGTTTCCACCTACGCCTGAACTCATGTTTACCTTGGCGATCAATGGTATTTTGCGTGACCAACGAGGAGCGATCATCTCAATGGTACCGGCAAGCGCCGCATAACCGCTAAGACCAAGTCGATATGCCAACTCAACCTGATTGTCCTTATTGGCCATGGGAGTATATATTTCATGGCTCCTGCTGGGAGAGTGCTCGGTCGCCTGGTCGATCGGTAAAATAACCAACCGTCTTGTACCACCTAAAACCCCATACCGATACAAACGTTCTAAATTTGCCTTAAATCTTTCACTTTTACCTGCAAATGCCCATTGCATCATCTGTTCAATCTTACTATCCTGTATTGTTGTGCCAGTAGTTTGAACAGCTCCCCGACGATCTGATGCAACAGACCTGGCATCTGCAGCACCCCGTTGAAGAGAACGGACCGGCATTGCGTCTCTTCCTGCAAGCCTCGAGTGGGTCCTGATGGCTGTTGTTAAGGTATTCTCACGCGCATAAACCCCTGGTATTTCCTCGCCCGTCACCATATTGCCGTTTTTATCTAACTGAAGATCCATGATCGCAGGCGTCGTAAGCTCCGGCTCCGCATATTGTGTCACCTTGCCGGCAACAGACACATGATAATCCTGGTATTTATCCGATAACGTTCTGCCTTCCGTCGGCTGTATTGTTTTGCGCGGGTCTCTCATAAAGGGAGCGTTAACGGCTTTTCTAACTTCTTCCCGTGCTTTCCCCTGTTTATCTTTATTGGCATCCGCGAGTTTCTGGGCCTCTTCGGCAAACAACGCATCAACCTTGTCTGCCCCTTCGCTCACACGCAAATGGGAAATAGCATGGTAGAACGCCCTGTAGGTGTACTCTACCAATTCTTCCAAAGTGATCTGTTCTTTTTCATTTAAACCTTCTATTCTCTGGCGGGTCAAGATCATGTCATGGATTTGATCCAAAGAACCTGATTGCTTAAGGCCCATTTCCCTGGCTTTTAACAATGTCCTTCTGTGGCGATTAAACCGCTGGCCAGCAGCCCTAAGTGCCGCTTGGGCAATAAGGTCTTTTGTCAGCCTTGAAGCCATTTTATTTTTATAAACCAAGCCTTCCATAAAATTGATCATGTCATTACGCAGATCAATGGCGTCAACATTGTCTTTATCTTTAGCAGCTTCCACGACCTGGTTTAATACCGCGAACATCACTGCCCGTGGATCTTGCGCGAACAAGGAATCTGATTTTTCTTTCAGGGCATTGATATCGCCGATATAGGTCGGCAGGGCCAATTTGCTTTCTCTCAACTCATTATTGATGTCTTTCTTAAGCTCCTCACTGATAAGATTACCCTCAACCGTAAAACTCACGGACAACGGCGCTGACCGGAAATTTATTTCATTTTCCAGGGCACGGATAAAGGTGGTCAGCTCGACAGCGGCTTCATAGATAAAAGCATCTTGGGTCTTTCCACCTCTGGCGTTCTTTGCTCCATACGCCAGCAAGGGTGTCAGATCAATTTGATAGTTGTACACACCTGCCTTGGCTGCCTGAAGGATCCTGGCCTTAACGTCCTTAACTGCGGCTTTAAAAGGATTTTCAATCTTGCCTTCCTGCCAATCCTTGCCTTCACTTTCCCCCTGGGGAGTAAAAAAGTCAGGGTTGACACTAACGTTATTCAAATTCAAAAACACCGGACCAGTCCAGCCGGCGGCAATAGCTGCTGCATAAACATCGGCGACCGTCGCTTCGACAAACCCAGGCTCCAAATCTTCAACCTTGGGAGTCTCTGCTTCTTCTTTTGGATTTACAAGAGTATCCACTGCCAGCTGTTTTTGCTGCACATCTTTGCGGCGATTGGGCTCATTGATATTGATTTGAGGAACGATACCTGTGTCTCTGGCAGTTTCGTATATCTTCAACAGGGCAGCATATCTCGAACCTGAACCTGACCCCGGATTGAAAGGAACCAATTTATCCGACACATTGTGATCTTTTTTTAAATAATCTGCTACTTGCCTTGAGGCAGATTGAACTCCCAGAAGATGTCCTACTTGCTGGACGATCCCGAGAGCTTCACGCCGGACATCTTTATTCGGATTAAAAGCAGCTTCTCTCCTTAAATAATCCATAAGGCCATATTGGGCAACAAGAGCATTGCGGTGATTGACCGCTTCGATCTTGATGGCACCGCCTGAAGTATTGTAAGAGATAATGTCGGATTCATATTTGCTGTTAAAATCATCGATCTGAGTGAGTAGATCTTCCACTGAATCAGATTGAGGAAGATTACGCTCCATGTCTTCCGCTGTGCTAAGGATGATGTCCCAAATACGGGCAGTAAATCCCCATTCATTGTCATACCAGCTTTTATAATGGATCATGAATTTATCGTTCTTGCCCTTGACCTTGACAACTTCGATGCTGTCCAAAAGAATGGTCGCGGAAGCCTGGCTCCCTTGCAGCTGTTTGGAATCAAAACCGCCTTCGATAACACGAAAAACACGTTTAAATCGGGGTGATTTCGACGCGTCAACAAAAAGTTTTTTGACCTGGTCTTTGACCTGATCCGCGGTCAAATTCTGGCCTTGCTCTATGGTAACGACCTTGGTGACTTCAGAAAGGGACATATTGGCCCCGACATAACGCAAAGAATCCGCGCTCATAACGACGTCCTTAAGGTCCTCATTTAGTTCCACTAAAGCCCTTGAGGCACCTGTGGTCTCTAATCGTCCCATATTGGCTATAGCTGACGCTCTTTTATTATCCACGGTAGAATCGGAATTGGTTGCCGCGTGCACGGTACGAAGATGCATGGTCTCTGTCTTCATATCGTTGTTCAGCTCAGCCGCCTGACCCAGCATTTCCAAACGTTGATTGTTCAAATCCCTTTGTCTCCTGCCTTCCGGACCGCCTTCACGCATCAAAGCGCTTTCCGAAGTGCTGACATTGACAGATGTGCACGATGTGCTTTGACATACGTCCTGCCCTTTAAAATCATCTTCAGACAAACCGAAGACCAGTGCAAAAGCTTTCTTGCCATCTATACCTTTTTTACTCGGAGACGTATGGATGACCCTGATGGCACCTGCCTCTATATATTTCATCAAATTATCATAGGTTTCCCCGTTAACAATGGCATCAACAGCGATCTCAACGTCGAAGGCGCCGAGAGGAAGTTTGGAATAATCACTACGGTCATTGAGGCGATAAATTTTGTTGTACATTTTTCCTTTGTAGGTAATTTTTATATACTCTACCCCATTGTCGCTTCCAATGTTTACTTTATCCCTTCCTGCGACCAAAAATGTGCCGTGCACAGAATCCCCATTGATCATCTTGATCAAACCTTGAATGCTGCTCACTCCATTGGCAAGAACAATGTTGACATTGCTCTCCGGACCAGCCAATAACCATTGCTGCAGGAGCTTTGTTCCGATACGCCCATTGGCGCCGTTAATAAGCACATTCTTGATCTGCCCTCTTGATTTGCGATTAAAAACCTCACTGGCTTCTTGTTGAGATCCCTGCAAAACTTCTAATCCATTGGCGATCAAAGGATTATCTGTTTCAAGCGTTCCATCCACCTGATTACCCACATCATAAAAAAGATTGAGGTCAATTTGAGTTATGCCATCTTTCACTTTTACATAAACTGAATTGCTGTCAACGACAACATTGTCCTGCGGTTGAACGCTCTGTGTTTCCGACAAAGGCCTCACAGAAATATTGCCGCTCCTTAATGCCCTACGCAATGATTCCGTATCAATAGTGACCTCGCCCGGTATAACAATAGTCATCTGATGGGCAACCTTGCCGCGTTCTCCAGGAGCTAAAATAACAGATGTTTGATCGCTTGAAGACAAACCTTCAGAGACATGGATCGAGCCAAAGCTATCTAAATATTTGACCTTTCCATCAGGCCCCACTACGGTAGTGCGTGGAGCACCTTCAGAACTGACCACCAGTGAACGGCGTACAGTCAACGCATTCTCTGCGGATGCACCTGGTAAACTGGCAATTGCTTCGAGGATAGGCGTTTCCTTTTCCTTGGCAATATCCCTGTAATGTTCAGAGAATTGCTTCATGGCTTTTTTATTGTAATTCAGCTGCTCATCACGGCTGACGCCCATGACTTTGAGGGCTTCAAACAAAGCCTTGATCTGGGTGGCAATGGGACCAACCCCGATGTTGACACGAGTATTGTCATATTGCTTAAATAATTTCCCAAACGCAATAAACTCACTTTTGGGACGGTTAGTCTTCCAATTTGCCCCGAAATAAGGAATACGGCCATCCTTGACTCCGGCTGCTTGCAGGGCATCTAACATCGGTTTAGCTGTTGCCACATCCAAACTCTTGCCACCAACGAGAAGACCATCAATATCTTTCTGTGCCATAAAATTAGCAGCGTTATTTCCATCTGCAGCTCCGCCATAAAGAATGCGTACCTGCTGAGCAATTCTTTCGCCAATCTCTCCACCATACCATTCTTTGAAGATCGCACGAATATACTCTGCAATTTCTTGGGCTTCTTGAGGAGTCGCGGGTTCTTTGCCGATGGCCCAACGCGGTTCATATGCGATAATCAGCCGTTTCGCATTATCATTCTTAGTTAAATCTTCCTTAACAAGTGACAGTCGAGCAACGATGTCCCTGAGAATTACTTGTTTTGTCAGCCCAAGCTCTTTCTCATCCCCAGTTTCGCCTAATGCCAAAATAACATCTTTTAATCCATGATCAAATGCCATTTTAACTTGTGGCGCGAAAATTGTTTCATTGATATTCTTTCCACCAATAACAAAATCATGGTTCTCATCCCGGATCATGCCAAATTTTCTGGTCAATTCTAAAAGCGTTTCCGAATGTGAAATGATGACACCTGTCATTCCTTGGCGGATCATGTCCTGAATAGGAAGGGTGCCTGTGCCTTGATTTTCGATTTCAGTAATATTATCGCCGAACTGACCCAAAACATTCACATCACTCGCCTTCATCGCCAGATCATGTGAAGCTGGGCCTGTACGACCACCAACTGTCAAATTCCCAGAAGCCGAACGTATTGTGCCTTGTACTCTGCCTATGCTGCTATCTAATTCGTCCCGTTCATCTTGATTCAAATGCCCTATTTTTTCTGTTAAGCTGTCTAAATCGTCCATAAGTTCGCGGTATTGTATGTTTTTGGATGCAGCACTTTCGCTGGAGGGAATATTTGTAAATTCTGTTTCTATACGCTTTATTTCTACGCGTGCATCTTCAGCCGTCATCGCCCGGCTTCCAGCGCTTGCCCTAAATGCCTTTGATCCTCGGAGAGTTTGAAAAAGAGCATCTACTTTTGTAACTAAACCAGTCTTCAAAATATTTAAATCTCCAGCTTCTTTCCATGTTTGATCTATGGTCACTGCTTGGACATTGCCCAATAGGGTTTGCACGAGACCCTTTTTAGTCACATCAGCCCCTACTAAGCCCTCGTATCGTCTGTTCAAATTTGTTAATTGACTACGCACATCCTCAGGTTTTGCCGCCATTGCGGAGCTGGCCTCCGGGGTTCCTTGGATTGCTTGAAGATTTACCAAAACGTTGACATCATTGCGACTGCTCAACATCGCTGGAGTAATAACACCATTCTTTCTAATTCCGTTCGGTTCGGCATAAGCTTCGAACTCTGTCCCGCCCGAGAAATACTTTCTGGGCACGGTTTGATTTGTCAAAGGATCAATGTCTTCCTTAATATAGTTGTAAACACCTTTCTTGAAGGCCTTCAGGTATTGATTGTAGATTTCCATCTTGGTGTTTTTGTCCTGGACATCAACACCCGCCACCTTGTTCTGGTTGGCGTACAATTGGCCCAACAAAGACTGCTTTAAATTCATCTTATACCACGTGGCCAAAACAACGGCATTGGCGATCTGGCGCAATTGGGCAAAGTTTTTACCTGTATTGATTTCTTTTTCCAACTCGGGCAAGACTGTTTCGCGAATGATTTGGGAACCAAGAGTGCTCGTAGAAGCCGCAGGAACGGCAGCATTGTTCATGTGTTTCTGTAAAGACAAATAATCCTGCTCCAGCATGACCTTCAATTTATTTTCCGTTATAAAGGCAGTGCCGTTATGTTCATAGATAGTCGCGTGATCTGGGACGATCCAGACCTTATTAAAGGTATTGACCGGCACATTGGTGGTGCCGAATTGCTCCTGCGCTTTTTTGTAGACCTTGGCCCAAAATGTCTTGCCTAAACTGCCTTCGGGATAGATCATGGAAGCTGTCAATTGCTTGAGGACATAATCCTGGGCCAGCATGTCACGGCCCATTTCAGTTTGGCCAAGGCCATTGGCAATGATACGGTCTTTTTCATAGGGAGAAAGGTTGACCCACAATTCTTTTTCCGGGACAGTCAAAGCCGCCAGGAAATATTTGATCATTTGGGAAGATTCCGCCCTTAATTCTTCACCTTGGACATGCGCGTCACCGGTATCAACGATAAAATTAAATTGTAAAGGGTTTTTGGGGTCAATTTGAAGCCCGCGAACGATCGCGGGTGTAAACGCGGGACTGGTGGACAACATGGTCCCGGGAGCAGGAAGATTTAAAAATGTGTCTGAGGAGTTTAGCGCGAAACTAAGATTAGGCAACCCTAAGTTAAAGACAAAACACACCAGGACAAAAGAAACTTGGATTCTTTTAATCATGACAATCTCCGGAGGTTGAGTTGAGAAAACGATTCCTAATAGCGATAAGAAAGGATAACATATTTTTTGGGCATGTCAAGTTTTTGGACGCGTTGTAAAGCTAATATTATTAATATGTTACGTTTTTATTAAAAAATTGTTTGGAAATTCAGAATAATTTCATCTGCAGGGCATCTGGATCTGCTTTGGGGATGTGGCGCCTGGAAGCTTCGTAGGCTTTTAATTCTTCGGCAATATCTGCCATATATAGGGAAGGCTCCTGTATCAACGTTTGGCCGAATAATTGGCGGCGCTTGGCATGGGTCAGGTATAAATGTTCCTTGGCGCGGGTCATACCTACATAAAACAAACGACGTTCTTCTTGGGGATCGCCTTTCATGCCTATTAAATCCAGCGGCAACAAATTATTCTCACATCCAATGATAAAAACCACAGGGAACTCCAGGCCCTTGGCCGCGTGCAAGCTCATCAAAGAGACTTTCTCAACGTTGTGCTCCAGCACTTCTTCGTTTTGGCCTAAAGCATCTTCATCTGAATAAACTTCCTCTCTTTTGACTTTTTGAGAAACCTGATACGGGATGCCTAGATGTTCCAAGGCCTGCCCCATCACATGACGCTGAGCGTTAAGCCGGTATAAAATGACGATATCCCCCAGACTTCGCACAGCGCGGCGGCTCGTGTTCATATCCAAACCGCCGATCAACTTTTCAATTTGATGCGCTACATAATCAGCCTCTGCACGGTCGGTGGCAGCCTGGTGGATGATCAATTTGCCTTCCCCATGCATTCGGGCAATTAATTCAATATGGATCCCCGCTTTCGTGTTCTTTGTGATGACTTGGCTGCTGGCAGACAGTAAATTTGCCATCGAACGATAATTTTCCTGCAGGGTTAGTGTCTGCGCCGGGGCAAAATCTTCCTCAAAGCGTCGAAATAATTCCACTCGGCTGCCACGAAAGCCATAGATAGATTGATTAGCATCCCCAATGGCCGTCAATAAAACACCCTCGCGGGCCAGGATTTTAAGCAAAGAATTCTGTACGATATTGCTGTCCTGGTATTCATCCACAAAAATATAACGGTATTGGCCTCGCAGTTGGCCGGCAATATTTTCATCTTCCAAAAGCAACAAGGCCTCGCGCAAAATATCATCAAAATCAATCCAGCTGTTTTGGCGCAGATAACGCTGATACGCCTTGTAATCGTCGTCGGAAGAAACAGCTAACTGGGATTTCATGCGGGATATGCGCTCGAGTGTGGCTTTGTCAAAGCCCGTGATGTCCTCTGGAAGGGCTACCTTAAAATCTTTGGGCAAGGCCGTATGCTCAAAATGGTCCCGTAATAATTTCAGACAAAAAGCATGAAAGGTCCCTACGAATACCTGTGATTGACGAACGCCTAAAGCTGTCAACCTGTCCAGCATTTGACGGGCAGCCTTATTGGTAAAAGTGATCGCCAATATCTTCTCATTAGGTTTTAACGAAGGAATTAAGTGCGCTATGCGACGGGTGAGCGTATGCGTCTTGCCCGTGCCCGGGCCTGCGGTGATCAATAAATGCGTGTCCTGTTGGCACACCGCCTGCCATTGGGATCCGTTTAAATCATCAGGTCGCTGCATGAACTGATATTAACAGATAATGGGGACATATTCAAATTTAGGCTAGAAGGACACCGCAGCGCTCAAAAACAGCATGTCCGTGCTGTTGGTAATATCGCCGCCGACGTTTCTGGGAATATAACTTAAGTAATAGGTGACCGAATGTTTGCCGTAGTCATGGCCAATGCCGATATTCACATAAGGTGTCGCAGACAGCTTATAACGCTTATTATCCGTATCATTGCCATAGGTCAAAGCACCCATCAGATTGGTCTCAAAAAAAGTATTTTTCTTGAAATATTTCCTATAGCGTCCTCCGGCAGCGACGAAAGTATAGGGATGGTTGTCACAATTTTCAAACATTCCCCCGTGTACGGTCACTGAAAATCCATTGGTTTGCCTGTCATCCCGAAAATCATAACCCAGGCCCAGGCCGGGATTGAACACCACATAACCGGTTTCATCTAATTTTAAAGGAGCATGATGAACAGCGCCCCTTTTGTGCAAATGATAGGTAAGGCCGAACATGTCCACGTCAACTTCGCCGGCAAAACAGGGGGATAAAAAGAAAATAAAGACCAATAAGAGGCAGGAGACCGACAGGATATTGACTTTCGATAACTGGCTATCCATATTTCAGGACCCTTTAGTTTTGCGTCCCCACCTTACGATGGGTTTGCCTTTTCGTATTCAAACTGCTTCTACTCTAAGTATATCTTAAAATTTTGTAAAAATCAAAATAACGCCAATTGCTTTTCGATGTGCTCACGCTCTCCGGATTCGAAGATCTTGATGGTGCCGAATTCGCCGTCATAGCCAGCAGCGATCTCCACCTTGCCCTGGCGCATGCGGTTTATCCCTTCAGCGAGGACGTCACCGGCAGCTTCCTTAATATCATTTAAAGGACAATCCAGGAGAATATAAAATTCATCGCCTAATTTACTCAAAATATTCATGTAAGCTGTTTGCACCGCATTGCTGGCTGTGCCCATGTCCTTGGCTTCAGCGATGAGGCTCGGTAAAGCCACGATATTTTGATACGGGCGCCAACGTTTGGATTTGCTTCCCTCCGCCCGATCGGCCAAGGTCTCGACACGCGCCATCACACCGACCGTAACAGGCTTGCCGCAGGCAGAACAAATGCCTTTATGCTTAATTGTTTCTTTAGGATGCCAGCGGACCTGGCAGCTGCGATGGCCGTCGTAATGATACTTGCCCTCTTCAGGAAAAAATTCCAGGGTTGAGACCAGGCCTTTATCATTCTTATCGGCTAAAGCCTTATAAATGCCGTCGTAAGTAAATTGCGTATCAAAAATATTAGCCTCACGCCCAAGCTTGGCAGGTGAATGCGCGTCTGAATTGGAAATCAAAATAAAATCATCCAATTGTTTAAGACGCCAATTCATCGGCGGGTCAGAAGACAAGCCGGTCTCGACCGCAAAAATATGTTTGGTCAGGTCGCCAAAGGCGTCTTCCATGCTGTCAAAGCCGCCCATGGAACCCAAGGCTGAAAACCACGGTGTCCAGATATGCGCCGGCACAAATAAATTTTTGGGGTCAGCCTCAAGCGTAATCGCCAGCAGATCATAAGAATCCAATCCCAAAATAGGACGTCCGTCGGAAGAAATATTGCCGATGGCGCCAAGCTTGGTTTGGATCTTTTGGGCGGCTTTCAGCGAAGGTGAAAAGATCAGATTATGAACCTTGCGCACCTTATCATGACGCTTATAAATATTGGAGATCTCGACCGTGAGCAAAAAACGCACTTGGCCCCTACAGCTCTTTGGAATTTGAGCGTCGATGGGTTTGGCAAATTTATCTTTGAGTTTAAATAATCCGCTCTCGGCAGGCTCGAGCTTTTCTTCCAATTCCTTAAACCATTTAGGATGCACAAAATCCCCGGTACCGACGACGTGGATGCCTTTATATTGGGCCCACAGGTAAAGATTTTCAATATCTAAGTTTTTAGCGGTGGCTCGGGAGTATTTGGAATGGATATGCAGGTCTGCAATGAATTTCATACTACTATGCTAACAAGTTTATTGGGAACGACAATAAATTTCTTGATAGCGGCCTCTTGGGCATATTTAGCAACACCAGGATCAGCCAAACAAATTTTACGCAATTCTTCCTGCGGCATGTCAGGGGTAATTTGTATTTGAGCGCGGACACGGCCATTGACCTGCACGGCGATGATAATAGTGCTCGTCTTAAGAGCCTTTTCATCAAAGGTGGGCCAAGCCACTTGGGCGATAGTGGCCTCAGACTTGCCCATCATCTGCCACATCTCTTCAGCCACGTGCGGGGCAAAAGGGGCCAATAATAACACCAGGGTTTCAATAGATTGATTGAGTAATGTTTGTTGGCTGGTGTCTGGATTCCCGCTTTCGCGGGAATGACCTATATTGGAGTACTTATCGATTGCGTTGGCTAAAACCATCAAGTGGCTGATGGCGGTATTGAATTTATAACCTTCTTCAAAAGATTGGGTCACCCGTTTAATGGCAGCGTTACGTTCGCGTTCTAAGGTATTGTCTGCGTCGTTCTGGTTGTGGATTCCTCCTTGCGCGGGAATGACAGTGGTAGAATACCGTTTTTCAACCATCTGATAGACGCGGTTTAGAAAACGCCATGAACCTTCGAGTCCATCGCTGTTCCATTCCAATTGGTCTTCAGGAGGCGCTGCGAACAGAATGAACAAACGCAGGGTGTCTGCGCCATATTGGGACAAGACCTCATCCGGGTCAACGGTATTGCCGCGGGACTTGGACATCACCTCATTGTCTTTAAGCACCATGCCCTGGGTCAAAAGACGGGTAAAAGGTTCATCAGTCGTGATCAAATCCAGGTCTTTAAGGAATTTGGTAAAAAAACGTGCGTACAATAAATGCAGGATCGCGTGCTCAATGCCGCCGATGTACTGGTCCACCGGCATCCAGTATTGGGCGTCTTTTTTATCAAATATCTCTTCATTATTGCGCGGTGAGCAGAAACGCAGGAAATACCAGGACGAATCAAAGAAGGTGGCCATGGTATCGGTTTCCCGACGGGCCGGCTTGCCGCATTTGGGACAGGCGCACTCAACAAAAGTACGCACACGGGCCAACGGAGACCCGCCTTCGCCGGTGATCGTCACATCCTTGGGCAGTTCCACCGGCAATTGATGAAAAGGCACCGGCACAACCCCGCAGGCAGCACAATAGATCATGGGGATAGGCGTTCCCCAATAACGCTGACGGGAAATTAACCAATCACGCAAACGCCAGTGAATGCTAAGTTTTCCAAAACCTTTTAGCTGCATCCATTCAGCAATTTTCTTTTTAGCTTCTTCATTGGGTGTTTTATCAAATTCCCCGGAATTGACGAGCAGCCCCTCTTCTTCATAAGCCTGGCTCATGTCTTCGATGGAAAGAGAAGGATTCTTAAGGTCCTGGATAACAATGCGCATGGGTAGCTTATGATGCTTGGCAAATTCAAAATCACGCTGGTCGTGGGTAGGCACGGCCATGATGGCGCCGGTGCCGTATTCCATCAGCACATAGTCCCCGATAAAAATAGGGATAGCTTCGTTATTAACGGGATTGATCGCGTAACGGCCGATAAAAACACCCTCCTTGCGCTGATCGCCGGACATGCGCAAGGATTTAGATTTATTGGCAGTTTTCTCGATAAAGTCCAAAGTTTCTTTTTCTTGCTTTGTCCCTGCGATCAACTTTTTGACCAAGGAATGCTCAGGAGCCAAGACCACATAGGTGGCGCCAAAGATCGTATCCGGCCGGGTGGTAAAAACACTGATCGTTTCAGCAGCATCTTTGACTTTAAAAAGGATCTCCACCCCATAGCTTTTGCCGATCCAATTCTCCTGCATCGCACGCACGCGCGAAGGCCATTGTTCTAATTTTTTTAAATCTTCGAGGAGCGACGGCGCGTATTGAGTGATCTTTAAATACCACTGCTCCAGGTCTTTTTGTACGACGGTTGTTTTGCAGCGCCAGCAGGTGCCGTTGATGACTTCTTCATTGGCCAAAGTGGTTTCGCAATCAGGGCACCAATTGACAGACGAGGCTTTTTTATACGCTAAACCCCGCTCAAACATCTTGATAAAGATCCACTGGTTCCATTTATAGTATTCAGCGTCACAGGTGGAAAATTCGCGGTCCCAATCATAGGAAAAACCCATTTTCTTTAATTCATCATGCATTTGTTTAATGCAGCGGTAGGTCCACTCAGCGGGATTGGTTTTATTCTTGATGGCGGCGTTTTCCGCCGGTTGGCCGAAAGCGTCATAGCCGATGGGATGCAGGACATTAAAGCCCCGCATCATCTTGTAACGGGCGATCACGTCCGCGATGGTGTAATTGCGGACATGGCCCATGTGTATCTTTCCCGAAGGGTACGGGAACATTTCCAGGACGTAGTATTTTGGTTTTAAGGGGTCTGTGTCAACACGGAAGGTCTTGTGCGTTTCCCAAAACTTCTGCCACTTACTTTCGATATTCCTGATATCGTTAGTGGTGTACGGCATTATTTGTGGGCTAATTCTTTGGCAGAACCTGCAGCTTCCTGATAGTAGTTCAAACCGCGCTCAACAAACTGCGCTTGCACCTTTTTGGGGGTGAAATAACGGCGGCAAAATTCTTCCGCTTTCTTGCGGTCAAAGGCGCGGCAGCAATAAATATCAACGGTGATAAAATCCTTAGGGGTCAGCGTATGGATGACAATGGAGCTTTCGATCAAAGGCACCCATCCGGAAAGACCGGCCTTGTCCGGAAAACGGGTCGCGTCAGACCTAAAAATAGACGGAGGCGCTTGTTTTTCCATGCCCAGGAACCCTACGATCTCATCGAGAAAATTGTAGCACAAGGTCAGATCGTCACACACGCCCGGCTTGCATTCATAAAGGTCAAGCAGAAGCTCGTAACCGAATACCGCGGATTTGCTCATTTAATATTCCCTATTCCTTTGTTTTGCGTTTAGCTTGTTTGAAAATCTTCGCTGCCTCTACGCTTTAATAATAAACGCTGTATTATACAAAAAATGCCCGCAAATAAAAGATATTTTTTTGTACGGGCTTTTTATCCGAACGTGGGTATTTTATAACAAAATCAGGGGTATAAATAATATTATTGAGAAATTGTGAGGGGCGCTAAAATTTGCTTTTTTGGGATAAATAAATTAGAATGGAAATTGATGAATATCATTATTAACGGAAAATCCCAGCAATTGACTTCCGCCCAAAATTTGTCTGCTATCGTCAATTCATTCTGCAAACAGCCCAAGCATGTGATCACAGAACTCAATGGTGCCATTGTCCCCTCTGACCAATGGGCGCAGACCAACCTTCAAGACGGCGACGCATTGGAATTAGTCACCTTCGTCGGAGGCGGTTAACATGACAGATACCCCCTTGGTGATCGCCGGTAAAACATTCACCAGCCGCTTTCTTTTGGGCACCGGCAAATTCAAGAACAAAAAAGACCTGAGCGACAGCATTGCTGCCTGCGGCAGTGAGATCGTCACTGTTGCCCTGCGCCGCATTGACCTGGAACGTCATGAAGAAAATATCATTGAATATATTCCTGCCCATGTGACACTTTTGACCAATACCTCCGGTGCCCGCAATGCCCAGGAAGCCGTACGCATCGCCCGTCTGGCCAAAGCATCAGGCTGCGGCAATTGGGTGAAGATAGAGGTGATCAACGACAGCAAATATTTACTGCCGGATAACCAGGAAACCGTCAAAGCTACTGAAATTTTAGCTGCTGAAGGTTTTGTGGTTTTGCCGTATATCTCGCCGGATCTGTATACTGCCCGCGCCCTGGTCAAAGCAGGTGCCGCCACTGTCATGCCACTGGGTTCTTTTATCGGCAGCAATCAGGGCTTGAAAACCAAAGAATTTATCCAAGTCCTCATCAATGAGATCGACCTGCCCATCGTGGTGGATGCCGGTATCGGTGCCCCGTCGCAAGCAGCTGAGGCCATGGAAATGGGCGCGGACGCGGTATTGGTCAATACCGCTGTTGCCACTGCCCAAAATCCGGCGGTGATAGCCCGTGCCTTTGCTTTGGCGGTCGAGTCAGGCCGCCTGGCCTATTTAAGCGGTTTGCCTCTGCAACAGTTAATGGCAAAGGCCTCCTCACCCTTGACCGGATTCTTGTATGATGACATTCCAGCAAATTAAAAATATCCTTAGCGATACCCGGCCTGAATCCGTCGAACAATTGGCCCAAGAAGCGGCACAATTGACCCGCCGCCAATTTGGACGGGCCATCAGCCTCTACGGCCCTTTGTATTTATCTAATTTCTGCTCGAGCCACTGCACCTATTGCGGCTTTCATAGCCAAAATAAGATCCAACGCATCAAACTCGAACCTGAACAATACCGCAAGGAAATGCAATTCATCCACGCGCAGGGCATCCGCAACATCCTGATGCTGACCGGCGAATCCTATAAACACACGCCCGTCTCTTATTTAAAAGAAGCGGCCGCCATCGCCTCGGAATATTTTCAAGGCATTGCCCTGGAAGTGCATCCCATGGAAACTGGGGAATATAAAGAATTATTTGCCGCAGGTGTTGATGGCATTGCCGTTTATCAGGAAACCTATGACCGTGACCGTTACGCCCAAGTGCACCTGTCAGGGTATAAAAAAGATTATGATTTTCGCCATGCGACTCCCCGTCGGGCGGCAGAGGCAGGCATGCGCCAGATATCCTTAGGCATTCTCTTGGGACTAAGCGATCCCGCCCAAGATGTCTTTGCCCTTTATCAGCACTTAACGGAATTGGAACGGTCTTTTCCAGGTGTTGAATACAGCGTGTCTTTCCCACGTCTTCGCACCGTCAAAGCAGAGACATTGGCTATCTGTGATGTTGATGATGTGCAATTTGTCAAGATCATCGCCTTAACGCGCTTGTTATTCCCGCGCGTGGGCATTAATCTCTCCACCCGCGAAGAGCCTAATTTGCGCGACCATCTTTTGGAGATCGGCATCACCCGCATGTCTGCCGGCTCCAACACGTCGGTGGGCGGCTACACCCTGCTGGAAGAAAAAGAACAAGACCCGCAATTTGACATCAAGGATGAGCGCTCC
The DNA here is from genome assembly GCA_013287965.1 of Candidatus Omnitrophota bacterium. GTDB lineage: Bacteria > Omnitrophota > Gorgyraeia > Zapsychrales > Fredricksoniimonadaceae > JABDGZ01. Next base: position 18,035 of record JABDCU010000010.1, read on the forward strand.
GTCGCTCAAATCGTTAAACTACTAAAAGCCAAAAATTTTGATCCCGTTTTCACCGACTGGCGTCACATTGAAAATAGTTTATGAACATACTTGAACAAGGGCTCTTAAAATACCTCAAGCCCGAGCAATTAGCCCTGATACAATCAAAGAAGGTCGGTATTGGCGGCGCCGGAGGTTTGGGTTCTAACTGTGCCATGATGCTGGTGCGCTCAGGGTTTAAATATTTAGAGATCATCGACCAGGATGTAATTGACGCCTCCAATCTCAACCGCCAGCAATATTTTGCCAATGAGGTGGGTCTGCCTAAAGTTGAAGTCACCAAAAAACGGCTCTTAGACATTAATCCCGACGCTAATATCATTATTCACCAGACCCAATGGAATGAAAGCAATGCGAATAAATTCTTTAAAGGGTTTGATTATATTGTCGAGGCATTTGATGTGGTGGACTGGAAGCACCGCTTTGTGGAGTATTATGCCCCGCGCTTTGCGGTGGTCGTCAGCGGGGTTGGTATGGCAGGCTTGATCGAGAAAAAACCCATGACCGTCAAGAAAATGGGAAATATTTATATTTGCGGTGACCGCAGTACGGACAGTGCCCAAGGCCATCCGCCCATGGCCCCCCGCGTGACCCAGTGCGCCGCGATGATGGCGGAGATCATTCTTGATCTTGCGCTTGGTCTTGGCTAAGACCCTCTGGTACCGGCGGCACAACTACCGCAAACCCCTGGTCCACCCTCTGATAATAAACCCCGCCGGTGTAAAGATAATGCACCCCGTCAGCCATGACTATCTCGTAATCCTGCGGGATAGAATCAACCACCGCGCCAAGAACGGGTGGAATAGCCACTAATTGACTTCCCACTTGTTGGTAGAAAATCCCCCGATCATAATAGAACGTTTCTCCATTGACCATCACCGTCTCGAATCCATCAGGCACGCTAAAGGAAGAAGTGTCAACATCCGCATAGGGAAAAGGCACCTCAATATGCCCGTAATATTGTGTGTCGCGGCGAAAATAACCAGGCATGACAGGCGCGTGACGCTCTTGGCGCTTAAATTGGATCTGCTGTGCCGTACGGACTTCTACAGGACGCGGCGCTTGCGTCTGACGCTGGGGTTCCGTACGATGTTGCGGCTCCACACGATGCTGAGACTCAACGCGCTGTGCAGGTGGCGTATTCGCATGTTCTTCGTGCCGCACGGGTTGGCCCTGGTTTGGTATAAAATTAGGCGCCAGAACAGGATGCATCTCTGCATTGCCCCAAGCTGCGTGGGCTGATACCGGTAAGGCTAAAAGTGCCATCATAAAGAGTATTGTTTTCATAGCAATCTCCCTCGTTTTGTACTTCTGCATTCATCCTTCACTAAGTTAGACAGAGAAATCCACCGAAAAGTTCCATTGATAGAAAAGCCCGCGTTAACGATGAACAGCTATTATGTGTGAGGAACATTTGGAATTTTTTGCCGAGAAGCTTTACCCATAATAGCTGTTCATCGATATGTGTTTGTCTATGGAAAAGACTATGAACGGTACTCTGCGAATAGATCGGTGGACAGATAACGTTCACCGGTGGAAGGAATGATGGCCACAATGAGCTTACCCTTATTTTCCGGCCGCATCGCCACCTTCACCGCTGCTGTCACCGCCGCGCCGGACGAGATGCCGCAAAGAATGCCTTCTTCGCGGATCAACCGCTTGGCCATGGCAAAAGACTCATCATTGCTGACCTGGATGATCTCATCAATAAGTTTCACATCTACAATGCTGGGGATGAAACCCGCGCCAATGCCCTGGATCTTGTGAGGGCCAGGTTGGCCGCCGGACAAAACCGGCGATGTCACCGGCTCAACGGCGATGGCTTTAAACGAAGGCTTACGCGGCTTGATCACTTGGGCGACACCTGTGATAGTCCCGCCTGTGCCTACCCCGGAGATCAATATGTCTACTTTTCCGTCGGTGTCCCGCCAAATCTCCTCGGCAGTGGTCAAACGGTGGATCTCCACATTCGCCGGATTATCAAATTGCTGAGGCATAAAATATTTATCAGGGTCAGAATCCAAAATTTCTTTAGCTTTTTTGATAGCACCCTTCATACCTTCCGGGCCAGGTGTCAATACCAACTCCGCTCCCAAAGCCCGTAACAAGGCCCGACGCTCCAAGCTCATGGTCTCCGGCATGGTCAGCATCAATTTATACCCTTTGACAGCACAGACAAAGGCCAGGGCAATGCCTGTATTTCCCGACGTGGGCTCCACGAGCACGGTGTTGGCCTTGATCTTGCCGGCTTTCTCGGCGGCACGGACCATATTAAAACCAATACGGTCCTTGACTGAACTTAGCGGATTATAAAATTCCAGCTTTGCCACGACTGTTGCATAGCAACCCTGCGTGACTTTGTTAAGCTTGACCAAAGGCGTATTGCCGATCAATTCTGTGATATCATTGGCGATTTTCATAAATTAGATCTCCTTATGTTCAGCTTTCCATTTTTTCAAATAAACCATCAGCAATGTAATGGCCGACGGAGTGACACCGGAAACGCGATTAGCTTGGCCCAAGGTGATGGGATTAAACCGATTGAGCTTTTCAATGATCTCACGAGAAAGCCCTGGGATCCCGCTAAAATCAAAACCTTCCGGGATACGGATGTATTCGATGTGCCGGAATTTCTCGACATCTTTTTGCTGACGGTGGATAAAGCCTTCATACTTGATCTCATATTCAACTTGAGCTATTACCTGGCGGCCTAAATCCTTCAAAGTACCGTCGAAGCTGGAGATCATATCATAATTGATCTCCGGCCTCTTAAGCAGGTCATACAAGGAGATGGACTGCTTTAAAGGTGCGCTTTGAGCATTGACCAAAACTTCATCCAAGGACGTGCCCGGTGGGATCTTGGTCGTACGTAAATGTTCGATCTCTTCTGAAATAGCGGCGTATTTCTCAATAACCTTACCGTAATCTTCTTGGGACAAAAGCCCGAACTGACGCCCATATGGGGCCAAACGCTTGTCTGCATTGTCCTCACGCACGATCAGGCGATACTCCACCCTCGAGGTGAACATGCGATAAGGCTCCTCGGTACCTTTGGTCGTCAAATCATCGATCAAAACCCCGATATAGGACTCATGACGGCCTAAAATGAATGGTTCTTTATTCTGGACCTTCAAGGCAGCATTGATCCCGGCGACCAGGCCCTGGGCACCGGCTTCTTCATAACCGGTGGTACCATTGATCTGGCCTGCTAAATATAAGCCTTTGATCTTCTTAGTTTCTAATGTCGGTTTTAACTCTGTGGCCGGCACCACCCCATGCTCAATGGAATAGCCGGGACGCACCATGACAGCTTTTTCAAGGCCTGGGATGGAATGCACCATCTCTTCCTGCACATGCGCCGGAAGACCCGTTGAGATACCGTTGGGATAATAATCAGAAGTATCCAGCCCCTCGGGTTCCAAGAAAACATGATGAGTGGAGCGCTCGGCGAATTTCTTTAATTTATCTTCGATGGAAGGGCAATAACGCACCCCCGTTGCCTTGATCTGGCCGGAGTACATCGGCGACAAATGAAAATTCGCCCGGATGATCTCATGGGTCTTCTCCGTCGTACGTGTGATATGGCAAGGCAGAAGTTTACGGTCTTTAGGTATAAAAGGTGTTCTAAAAGAAAATGGCAATATGGGATCATCCGAATCCTGACGCTCCATGCCGTCAAAATCAATGGTGCGCCCGTCAAGCCGCGGCGGTGTCCCGGTCTTGAACATCAGGACCTCAAAGCCAAGATCACGGATGGAACTTGCTAAACGTTGTGAGGCCACCTCGTTGATCCGTCCGCCGGAAGTGATCTGTGTCCCGATATGGATACGCCCGTCTAAAAATGTCCCTGTGGTAATGACAACGGTTGGAGCTTGCAAGGTCAAACCGCCTGCGGTTTTAATGCCTTGCACTGCCCCTCCCACAACGATCAATTCACTGACCTTATCTTCAATAACAAATAAATTCGGCTGGCTTAAAACCACCTGCTTCATGTACAAGCGGTATTGCTTGCGGTCTGACTGGCAGCGCGAAGAGCGCACGGCCTGGCCTTTGGAAGCATTAAGCTGGCGGAATTGGATACCTGTGCGGTCAGCAGCCAAACCCATTTCACCGCCCAAAGCATCGATCTCTTTGACCAATTGCCCCTTGCCCACCCCGCCGATGGCCGGGTTACAGCTCATCTGCCCGATGGTCTCTTGGGAAAGCGTGACCATGGCCACTTTAAGGCCCATGCGGGCCGGTGCCAAAGCTGCCTCAATACCGGCATGCCCGGCGCCTATTACTATGCAATCAAATGAATTCATAAGGGAATAAAATACCTCTAATTTCGACAATTGTCAACGACCTCATTTAAGCCAGGCTGCGACGGTCTGCCAGAGTAAATACGCGTTCAAGGCAACGATCACTGCTGTCACTGCCCATGAGAGCACTGTTAGCCACGCGGCATTGACAAAGTTTCCCATCTTCTTCTTGTCCGATGTGAACAACACCAGTGGGACCACCGCGAAACCTAATTGAAGTGATAAAACAACTTGGCTAAAGATCAGCAATTGTCCTGTTCCCTTCTCTCCATACATCGAGGCAACAATGGCTGCGGGGACGATCGCTATCAACCGGGTTATCAGGCGCCTGACCCATGGACGCAGGCGGATATTCAAAAACCCCTCCATCACGATCTGGCCTGCCAATGTCCCTGTCAGCGTTGAATTCTGGCCCGACGCTAAAAGTGCGATCGCGAATACAACGCTCGCCATAGAGACCCCTAAAACCGGCGATAATAATTTATACGCATCCTGAATGTCCGCTACGTCCTGGTGACCGGTACCATGGAACGCCGCGGCGCTTAAGATCAAGATCGCGGCATTGATAAAAAACGCGGCAAATAAAGCGGTTGCTGAGTCGATGCCCGCAAAATGCACCGCCATTTTCTTGCCCTCCTCATTGCGTTCATACGCACGGGTCTGGACAATGCTCGAATGCAGATATAAATTATGCGGCATCACCGTGGCCCCTAAGATCCCAATGGCGATATATAACATGTCAGGATCAGTGACGATCTCGGGTTTGGGCAATAAATTCGCCAGGAACAACGGCAATGAAGGGTTTGAGATCATCATCTCATAGGCAAAACTCCCGCCGATCAATAATATCAATCCCGCCACCAGGGATTCGATGACTCGAAACCCCTTATACTGCAAAAATAAAATAACAATGACGTCAAGTGAGGTTAGGATGATCCCTATAATAAGAGGAAGATGGAAAAGCAAATTCAAGGCAATGGCAGACCCGATCACTTCAGCCAGATCACACGCTGCGATGGCTATCTCACAGCCCACCCATAGCATGAAAGATACCGGTTTACTGTAATGGTCACGGCAGGCCTGGGCCAGATCGCGCTCAGTGACAATGCCGAGTTTCAAAGACAAGTGCTGCAATAAGATCGCGATGAAATTTGAAATTAAGATGACGGACAATAAAATGTAGCCAAACTTGGCACCACCGGCCAAGTCCGTTGCCCAGTTGCCAGGGTCCATATACCCGACGGCAACCATAAGCCCGGGGCCGATGAAGGCCAGCATCTTACGGCCCCAAGAGGCCTGAGAAGGCACAAGGACGGTCGAATTGACTTCCTGCAAACTAAGTGTTTTATTCTCCTGCCGCCAAGCTGGTTTCATATCGTAAAACTGTATCATCCTGAAAGTAAAAGTCAAGGACTGATGCGGACTGCTACGAGGAAGGTTGCGCGCAGGATATATCCCCTATTGCTTGCTCGGCAGACGTCAAATAATTATGAGGACGGTTGAGAGCATGATTCACGAACAATAAGATCGGGGGCAAGTACTTTGTGGACGACACCGATTTGTTTGTCCATCATGATGTCATAAATGACCTTGACCGCTTCTTCCCCCATGGCAAACAAAGGCTGTTTGATGGTCGTCAAGGCCACAGGGCCGAAAAGCCCCGCAGGGTTATCGTCAAAACCGATGATGGAAATATCTTCCGGCACCTTGATGCCGTTTTCCATGGCCACGGAAATGATCTCAAGGGCCATGTCGTCGCTGGCCGCGAAGACGGCAGTCGGAGGGTGTTCCAAAGAAAAAAAACGTTCCGCGGCCTGACGGGCCGACCGGCGGGAATAATCCCCTTTAAAACAAAAATCCGGCTGGCAATCAATGCCGTGCTGCTTTAAAGCTTTCTGGAAACCTTCGAACCGGTCGATACCTGCCTGGGTCTGCATATTACCGGTGACGGTGGCGATGCGTTTATGGCCCAGATTGATCAAATATTCCGTGGCTGTAAACCCGCCTTTGACATTATCCACCGCGATATAACTGACATCCAGGTCTTTAACGATATGGTTGATGACCAGACAAGGGGTATTTTCGTGTACCGCGGTCTCCACTTGGGGCAGGTTCTCGATGATGTCCGCGAAAATAAGGCCGCCGGCAAAATTGGACCTTAACGGATTACGTCCATCGGTAATATGAAAGATCAAGTCCAGCCTCAGCGTTTCACAGCCATGGCCGATGCCGCGCATCAACTCCACCGCGTAGAAAGAGTGAAAGATGCCCGGATAACCCGGGATGACAAAACCGACGGCGGTGTTCTGTGTTCCTTTGGCCAAGCGCTGGGCGGTGGGGTTAGGCCTGAATTTGAGCTCAGCAATGACCTGATCTACGCGTTGGGCAATTTCTTTATTGACCGTGGGGACTTTGTTAAGGACTCGCGAAACGGTGGTGATGGAGACGTTTGCTCTGCGGGCGACATCTGTTATGCTTATTTTCTTTTCCACAATTAATTAAATCTTACGGTATCTCCCACTCTAAGTTCACCGGATTTGTCTTTGATATCCGCGGCGCAGATGTCCCGGCGAACCTGGATGACTTCCACCGTGGCTATTGCGCTTGGGCCACGATAAACCTTCAGAGCATTACCAATGCTGACAGCACTGTTCTGTTGGCCCAAGTCCACGATGACAAAATTATTGGATTCATTGATACTGATAATGGTGCCCTGGGTCTTCCCGTTCGCCACCGGAGCGGAACTGGCTGCTGCCGCCTGTGGGGCCTGCTGATTATTCGGGGCATTGACGATGATCGGAGGCAATTCCATGCTGCCCGCGGATGATGGCGAAGATGGGGGCGAAGTGTTTTCAGAAAGTTTTTTATCCAAACTTGCTTTGATCTTCCAAATATCGTCGATACGGCTTTGGATGACACTCTCCGTTTCGATCAATTTTTTCTGCATCGCGTCTTTATCATCAGTCAGGCGCGCGACAGTTTGTTCAAGTTCAAGCTTGGCAGAAGACAGGTCTTTGATCTGGGACTGCAGTTCCAAATTTTCTTCTTTGAGCTTGTCCGCGCGGTCATTGACCGCTTTCTGGTCATTGCGTGAGCGTGCCAGGTCAATGGAAAGATTGTCCGCTAAATCCTGGCCATACTTGATCTTTTGGATGATCTCATCTTTCTCATTGCTTATCTGTTTGACTTCCAGGCCAAGATCGGAATTCTGTTTCTTCAGGTCAACCACCTGCAAAGCGGCCTGGTCCAGGTCAGATCTCTCTTTTTCAAGCTCTACCTGCAAAGCGGCCTTCTGCTTTAAAACTGAGGCCCAGTACTGGTCACCCTGGTTTGACGTCACATCCACAACGGGACTCGGGGCAGGACTAGCTTCTGAAGCAGCCGGAAGGCGCACGATCCGGTCTTTATAAATAACTTGCGTCGGACGGTTTTTCATTTTTTGCATCAGGTCATCGCGCTCGCGGCTGATGGTGTCAACCCTGTTTTTCCAATCATTCCGGTCGGAATTAGCTTGATCAAGCTGGGACTGCAGGTCATCGGACTTCTTTTTCAGGTCATCGTAAAGGCTTTGGGCCTGTGCTTTTTCTTGCTGTGCCTGGGAAACTTTATTATTAAGCTGGTCCGCGTCGTCTTGCACCTTTTTAGCTTTGGCTGTCAGGTCTGATAACTTGGATCCATCCTCGATGATTTGATTATGCAAACTCTGGTTCTGCTCCTGCAGTGTTTGCTTTTGCATGAGGGCCAATACCGCCACCGCGGCGCTGATAACGACGAGCACCCCTAAGATCCAAACACTGACACGCACGGCTATGGACATAATGTTTCCTCTATAATTTTTTATATTATACAGAATATAACAAAGCGTGCGTTATAATACAAGAAAATTTAGGATTATTTTTATGTATGGGCGATCAACGATCCGCCCCCTACTCATAACGGATATTATCGAGATAAAACGTGCATGAGGCAGGGTTATCATCAACATTGGCGATCCACGCGAAACCGCCGCTGATAGAGGTCAGATCTTTACCGCGCAGGTCAATTTCATATTCTTTCCATTGCTTGGAGAGGATCACAGGCCCAATTGATGCGGTGTCTGAATCAGGATATTCCCGTCCCTGACCAACCCCGCCTAACCTGAATTCGGCAATTTTCTCGCCGCCATTTTCACCCCTTGCCCAGAAGACCAATTTTTTGGCACCGGTCAAATTGTAGCCGCCTTTCCTGTCGCCCCAATTATCAGCAGGATTGAGCCAGTAAACACCTGCCCAGTGCCTGCCTTTTAAAGAGCAGGCAATATCATACTGGACCTTGATGCAGCTTTTACTTTGCTGGCAATTGTCCTTCCAGGCGTCGTCCATTTTAATGCACTCGCCGGTGGGCATATATCCGGAAGGCACAAAACGGTTGGCGGCACCCTTGTCTTGATAAACAATGAAGGGCTTAAAAGGTTTGGGTTGGTCCCCGCCGGGAAAATCACTGTCCTGGGCATGCGCCGCGCAGGAAATAAAAATAAAAAAGACGAACAAACAACTGCTTGGTTTCATAAAGATCTTTCTGAATTTATGGAGGGATTAGCAAAGATGGATAGCTATTATGTATTAAGGCACAATAAGGAATTTTTTGCCAAATGTCTGCGAGGATTTACAATAAATCTGTTCATATGCCAGTGCTACTATAAAACAGATTTATTGTAAACCGAAGCAGACGGCAAAAATATTCCGTGCCGAATACATAATAGCTATCCATCTTTCACTATACGTTATCTAATTCGCCTAATTTCTGCTGAGCTGCTTCGGAAGGCTTCCAGAACCAGCCACCCGGGTCCCAACATTGCGCATAAAAGAATTCATTAATGACCCTCTTATACGCAGTGGTAGCCGCGTCTTTTTTACCGGCATTTTGGTTGGCTTCACCTAAAATAAACAAGGCTGTCCCGACATCATTGAGCGCCCAATAGCTCATGGTCTTTTCTTTGGACTCCCATGGATATTCTTTCAGTGAGGCCTGCATTTCCTTGGCCTTGCCGGCGTATAGATCCACCGTCTTGTTAGCATAAGCTTCCACGGCTTTCAGGTCATTCGCCGCTAACGCTGCCCATGCCTTCTGCACTAATACGCTAGAGGAATAATCACCGAAGTCCCAATTGACACCGGCTGCCATCATGTCCAACTTTTCTTTGGCAGCATCCGCAGGTTTCCAGAACCAACCCTTGGGGTCCCAAGCTTGGCCAAAAGAATAATCTTTGATCAATTTGTTGTACGCTTCTTTAGCTTCATCCTTCATGTTTGCAGCGCGATACGCCTCTCCTTGAATGTAGTAGCTGGTGGCCACATCATTCAGGGCCCAATATTTGAATATTTCATCATTGGACCCGGCAGCGTAATCTTTCAAACCGGCCTGCATCTTGCTGGCCTGCGCGCCATAAAGCGAGATGCATTTATTGGTATAGGCCAGCACAGACTCAATGTCATTCTGGGCCAATGCCTGCCATGCCTTGGTGGCCAATGTAGTGGAACGGTAATCCCCGAAATTGATCGGAGCTTTAACCCCCATCGCAGGTGCAGCCGCAGCTACCTGGGCAGAATCCCCTTGAGGTACCGGCACCGGCTGGGCTTCCGCAGCCATCTTAGCAGCGCTGACAGCTGCCTGGTCTTCCGCGAAAGCATTCATCGCGCAAAAACCAAATGTTGTGATAATTAAAAACCCTAACCATTTTCTCATTCTACTCCTCCTTGTTACGCCCCCACCTAATGTGATCGGCTTAATAAAACAATTGTTCTGACCCCCCTGTCCACAGACGGATCCCCTTATTGCTTATTTATGAATTCCAGAGCTCCCTATAAGTATAATACACTTTCCTAGGTTCGCGCAAGTACGGGCTTTGGGAGCCGTCCCCTTGGCCAAATATGCCAAACCACTCCTCAAAATAATAACCGCCGGGAAAAGGGCCTATCGCATCGGCCTTGGTATCATGAATGGAAGGTGAATAATCCTTCCACCATTCATCCAGCCACTCAAAAGCCATGCCACCGACGGAGTTTCCGGCACCGTCCGCATAACCGGCACTGTTATAAAGGATGTCCAGCCAATTTCCCTTATGATAATCAGATTGAGCCTGCTGGGCTTGGTTGTAATTCATGCCCGCACCGCCCCAAGACGGGGCCCCGTATTCCGTGATAAAAGCCGGCTTACCCGACAGCTCGGCAACATCCCCCCAGAAAGAACCGAACCCGTAATCTCCCCTATAGACATTGGCCCCGAAAGCATCCACATCCAGATCATACTTCCCGAATTTATCCAAAAATAAAGTGTCCCCGTTACAGATCGCCACCGGATGATTGGAGTCGATCGATTTGATCATCTTCGCCACTTCATTCACAAATTTATAATAAGCTTCCGGCTTTTTGTTCGCGTTGGAAGCGACACCATAATTATTTTCATTCCCCAAGACCCACATGAGGATGTAGGGCTCATCCTTGAACTCCATGACCATTTGCCGCACATAATCCATCATATTTTTCTGGTGCACGGGATTTTCGTAATCCGTACCCTCTGACCAACTGGCCCCGGAACCGATCGCGTACTTGCCTAAAAAGTTGCTCATGGCCACCTTAAACCCGTAACCCTTATACATTTTTTCCAAAAAAGGTTTATCTGCTTTCATGGTGGCCTGGTAGTAAATGCGCAAGGTATTGACCCCCATCTCTTTCATCAATTGAAGGTCCCCCACTACCGGCTCGTCGGCATGCCGTTTATTGTCCCCGTATTTATCCACCCATGCTTCATAAGGCGCGCTGATATTGCCATCATGAGCGTCATCTTCCTGCATCCAGTCGACCAGTGTCCCATCATCCGGGCTTTGGCCCACCTTGGTAGGCATATAACTCATCCCCTTGATCAAAAAAGGTTTATTGTCCACCAATAATTGCCAATGTCCGCTTTCATATCTGACAAAACGCACCTGGCCCTGCCCCGAATAAAAAACCGGGTTGCCCAGCGGCATCTTCTTGGGCTTGATGTTTAATTCTTGTTTGGTAATTTCCAACAAGCTTAATTTCCGGATAGTACCGGGATTAGTGGTGGTCACATAATGATGCGGATCATCAGGACTAAGGATATGCACCTTGGCCCCTTTAAATTCCATATGCAATTCGGGATGGATGCGGATCAAATATTGGATCTTGGCCGCGGCCGCCTGGGCCGGATACCACGGGGTCTGCCAATAGGTCCAGGCGATCGTCGACGGAAAATTCACGATAAGAGAGTCATACGCTTTGATCGCCTGCGCCAGCTCACCCGCCTTCTCAAAAGTTACGCCGATATAAAATAACCGCACGCCCCAGGATTCCGGCGCTTCCACCCATTTATAAAAAGCAGCTTCCAGGTCGCTGGTGTTCACAAAATCCCAATGGCTGCCTTGCAAACGCCCTGCCCGTAAAGCTTTTTTGTACCCGGGGTCCCTATAAACATCCGATATATTAGGGTAAATACCTTCTCCCAGCGCTGCCACCAGGCCCGCCTGGTCAGTGATCTGATAATGATAATTAGAGGTGCCTACATTGAGAAAATTACCGTATTTAGTCCAATCAACGACTTCTTGACCCGGAAACTTCAGCGTGGGAATAGTTTTGGGCGCTTGTTTGACGGGAGCCGCTGTTTGCGGGCCCTTGCCTTCCATCACATCAATACTGTCCTGGGATTTTTCAGCCACCGACCAATAAGCACCGCGGCTGGGATCAAAGCTCTGGGCCCAGGGATATTGGGCAATAATGTTTTTAAACCCGCTTTTAGCTTCGTCGTTTTTCCCCTGATGCATCAGCGTTTCCGCCTTGATGAATAAAGCGGTCGCTACGTCAGACATGATCTTGTACTCGCTGACTTTGTCACGGGAAGGGAAATTACTTAATTGGGAAGCTAAAACTTTGGCTTTATCTTCGTAGGTTTTAAGTATTTCGTCGACTAAAGCGGAAAGGGTCTTTACATCACCGTCTTTGGAAGCCTGCCATGATAAGCGCACGATTTCATCGGAAGACCTCTCGCGCGCCTGGGCAAAAAGAGGAAATATAATGAGTGTTGTTGTGAAGAACAAAGTGACGAAGCGATCTTTGAATTGAACCATTACCCTATCATTTCTCCTGAAGAAAGTCCTTTGACAATATGTTTCTGCATAAACAAGTATATCATAATAATGGGTATCGCTGCCATGGTCAGGCCTGCCATCAGGACCGGATAATCAGTACTGTTGGCCCCCTGGAAGACCATGATGCCCCTCTGCAGGGGCATCAAATTAGTGTCCCCTAAAAGCAAGGTGGCCAGGATATACTCGTTCCATACGGTAAGGGAATTAAAGATCACGATGACCGCGATGGCCGGACGCGCAAAGGGCATGGCCATGTTCCACCAGATGCCGATCTTGCCGCAGCCGTCGATACGGGCGGCATCTTCCAGCTCGTGGGGCATCTTGTCAAAAAAAGTCTTGAACAATAAAATACTCATGGAAAGCCCGACATTGATCATGCACAGGATATAACCAAAACGGGTATTGACCAAATGCAGTTTGGTCATGAGCACGAACAAGGCCACAAAGGACCCCGGCAAAGGTATCATCATGGCCGCCACAAACAAATAAAATATGATGTTTTTGCCCGGGAATTTTAAACGTGAAAAAGAATACGCGGCCAGGGAAGAGATAAAGACAATGCCTGTCACCACACTCACCGTGTAAATGACGCTGTTCAATAAATAAACGGCGAAATTCCCTTTTGTCCACGCGACGGCGAAATTGCCGAAATTCAAATGATGAGGGATGATCGCCTGGTCGACAAAAACAGTTTCATTGGTCATCAAGGCACAGCGTATCATCCAGAATATGGGGAAAAGGCAAGTCAACGCGACGCTCAGCAGAAAAACATGGATGAGCGTTGATTTGGTCATCCCCCAAAAAATATATCTATTGGCCTTCATACTTGCTTTGCCTTGTCAGATAATCTTTTCGTCATAAAAGAAACGCAAACCAGGATCATCCCGAAAATGACCGCCTCGGCGCAGGCATACCCAAAACGGTTGGTATTCTGCATGGCTGAAAAAATACGGGTCACGGGCACATCCGTGTGATTGACTAATCCCTCGTTGACCATGGCCAGGATCAAGACAAAAACCTGCATGCACCCGAGTATCGTCAATATCATCACCACCAGCATCACCGGCAGCATCATGGGAACAGTCACATTGGTAAAAGTTTTCCAGGCCCCTGCCCCGTCGATCTTGGCCGCCTCATATAATTGCTTGTCAATGGTCTGCAGTCCCGCCAGGAACATCACAAAACCCCATCCGAACCCTTGCCAGCTATTGACAATGGCAATGGTCGTCAGCGCGGTTTTGGGGTCTCCCAGCCAATTGTGCACCAATTGAGGAAGTCCCCAGGCAAATAAATAATGGTTTAAAAGCCCGATATACTGGCCGTTTTGCATTTCAGGGTTCAATATCCAATTCCAAATAAGACCAACCACCAGTTGGGAGAGGACCGGAGGAATAAAGAATACCACACGGTAAAAACGTTTCATCCGGATCTGGCGGTCACAGGCCAGGGCCAGGGCAAAGGCCAGAGGATTTTGGAAAACCAGGGCGATGAGCGTGATATACCCGGCATGCCACATGGAATCCCACCAAAGTTTGTCCCCCAGTAATTCCTTATAATTCTCGAGCCCGATAAAATGCATGGGGCCGATCCCCCGCCAATCATAAAAAGACAGGTTGATCATTTTGTAAAAAGGGTAAATATAAAAAGTGCAGAAAATAGCAAGGGCAGGAAGGACAAATAAGAAATTTTGCAAATTGTCCTTGAAGATCGACGCGGCTTTGGCTTTTGAATCCATCCTATTTCCTCTGGGACATCTGAAGGTCTTTGACTTTTTATACGTCGAGGGCCACCTGCAATGGGGTCTTCTCACCGATGATAATGTCCTGGATCCCTTTATCAAAAGCTTCGCTGACCGAGGGGTCTTCATTCAACGGCCATATATTCGGGTGTGTGGATTGGTCCATCCCTTCGGCAAATTCTCCCAAAATGGGAGAGACACCCAAGAGCGTTTGCTTGTTGGAAGACAGATTATTGGTTTCACGGGACAAGACCTCTTGCTGTTCTTTGGCGGTCAGCCATTTGAGAAAGGCAATAGCTTTATCTTTATTGGGCGAGCCGGCATTGACCACAAAAGAAGAGCCGGCACTTCCCCAGATCTTCAAAGGATACGCCGTGCTGATGGGTGGCGGCGGCATGACCCCATATTCCAAATTCGGGTTCATATCATGATAGACATTAACACACCAGGAACCGTTAAAACCAAAAGCTGCCCGCTCTAAAGCAAAATCCTGCTCTGCATATTTATTGCCCTTGGTCACGATCCCGTCAATAAGGGCCCCCTTATCGCGCAATTCGGCAAAAATACTGAGGACCTTGATCCAGTCCGGATCTGTATATTTGACTTCTCCGCGAAAGGTGGCAAAGATCTTGTCTTCTCCCATAATATTGAAGGCATAATTGGAGGCAAAACAATCCAGCAGCCACAACTCTCCCCAGCCGGAAACAAAGGGTGTGACCCCCACACGCTTGAGGACCTCGGCGTCCTTGATGAATTCATCAAAAGTCTTCGGGGGGCTCTTGATGCCTGCCTTACTCAGAAGCTTCTTATTATAAAGCATTTGCTCATTGGTCACATCAATGGGCACCCCATAGATCCCGGGCTTCACCCCATAAATATTTCCGGCCTCAAAACGCCTGTCGGCCAGGGCTTTATCATATAAACTGTTTTTCCAGCTTCCTTCGTCAGCCTCCATAGCATCGGTCAGATCAGCCGCTAACCCTGCTTTAATGAAATCCGCCACAATGGATTTTTTATCGAGGATGCCGTAGATATCCGGCAGCACATTGGCCTGGGCCGCGGCAATGACTTTCTGCGAGTAAGAATCCGACGGGGCAAACAACTGGATGGTGACTTCAATGCCGGTTTCTTGTTTATACTGTTGGGCTAATTTTTCAAAGGTATCGTTGCGGTCAGTCATCCAGTGCCACAGGATGAGTTTATTGCTTGGGGCCGGAGGTTGAGAGCATCCGGCGAGGACAACCAAAACCAAACAGGAGCATAAAATACTTAATCTGGGCATCCGAGGAATTTAACACAGACGGGCAGGCAGGTCAAATGAAAATTTTTACGCCTTCCCCCGTCTTGCTTCCAGCTGTTTACGGATGGCGTAGGCCTTATCTTCAGTGACTTCAAAGGTCATAATAATATAAATAGCAATTAAAGAGGCCACGATCGGGATGCCGATATCACAAAGCCGCATATATAATAAGGCATGGGCTGTTTGGTGGCCGGCCAGGGCAACATTAAAACCGGTCGCGTTAAGGAGCACTCCGGAGATGAGTGACGCCGCTGCCTGCCCCAGCTTGATCATCCACCAGTAAATGGCGCCAAAGGTCCCTTCACGCCGCTTACCGGTATCAAGCTCGTCGAGGTCACAAACATCGGCGAGCATGGAACTCACGATAGTAAAGACCGAACCCAAGCCAAAGGCGATGAATGGTGCCGCGATCAGTAATAAATAAGGATGCTGGGGATTATATCCTATCCATTTGAGCGCGTAGCCCACGATCGAGATAGGAATGGTGATCAAAAAGGTGTTGCGCTTGCCTATTTTTGTCGCGATCCAGGTGATCAAAGGGATCACAAAGAGAAAATTAGAAAGTGCGGTCACCGTACCAAACCAGCCGAGCAATTTGCCTCCTTGGCCGTAATCACCTCCAAAATCATAGAAAAAAATAACATAGGATGTGAAAGCGGAAGCGAGCATGAACCCGTTGAATATCAGGAAGGTCATCAGGCAAAGTTTGACAAAGGGACGGTTCTTTAAAGCGATGCCGCAGCCGCTAAAGAAATCTTTCATCACATTCTTTTTTTCGGGCTTAGGCGGATGGACAAAGAATTCTTTGTTGAAAATAGCCGGCAGTATGCCGCCCACCGCGATAAAAACACCGAAGATGACCGCCAGGATACGCGCTCCATGGACAACATCTTTAGTGGTGTACATAAATGTAAATAACCAGGGAGAAATAAGCCAGGCGATCTGGGCGATGGTGTTACCTGTTCCCTGCAGCCGTGTCCGCTCGTGATAATCAGGGGTCATCTCAAAACCCAGGGCGATCCAGGGAATGGCAAAAAAGGCGAATGAAACGACAAATAAGCATTGGATCACTAAAAAATACCAAAAACTGAAAATTTCGCTGTTTTCTTTATGCAGCTGGAACATCAAGGCATATAAAAGTCCGGATATAAGGGCACCGAAGAACATGAATGGCCTGCGGCGTCCATATTTGGCACGGGAATTATCTGAAACATAGCCGACCAAGGGATCAGTGAAGGCATCAAGAAGGCGGGGAATAGTACCGACGAGACCGACCAAGACCGGGTTCATCCCTAATCCAAGGTTCAAGACAAGGACCATCGCGGAAATAGCAGCCGCCTGCATCTGGTTGACCAGCGCTCCAATACTATATACGGCTTTTTGAAAAACGGGAATACGGTCTGCGGCGGCTGTTACGTGGTGAGACGAGCGTTCTACTGCTTCTGCCATTAGTTATCTCCGCTTTAATTATAAAGGTTGGATTATAACAAGCAATTCCAGCATATACAATAATATTTATCCATATGTGAAAGACAGCTACTTTAATCCAAGGAACGTCCGCAAATCCTCCAGCGGTTCAATATTAATGATCACCGGCACAAAACCCGGGGCGTTTTGCAACTGGGCCAGCTTTTGCTGTCCACCTTCTGTTTCCATCAAAAGGGTATGTACAAATTGTACCCACCCTTGCTTGAGTTCCGGATCCCGATATTTCATTCTTTGTATATATTGCTTGGGATCATTGGAATCAATTAAAGCCGTCACCACGTCTTCAACCACAAACCACCATTCATTATTATGGATAGTCTTTCTGATCTGCTTACCTTTGAAAACGGCTACTTTGGTTAAAGCATCTTGGTGGGATTTGCTTTGTGGGTTCATGACACCTCCTTATATTACCCAAGAGTTATTTTGATAAGGGCGTCCTTGGTGATGGATGCTCTGGGCATAGAGATTTTATCCTGAGCTAAATGCTTGAAAGCAGTCGATTTTCCATCCGCCAGGACTTCCTTGATGGCATACTGCCCTGCATCCAATTTTTGAGGATTGTGGTACTCAACGGTCAGGCGCTTGCCGGCGAATTGGCAGGTCACTGAGGCGATGCCCTTTTTATTGAATTCTTCTTTGACTAATTGAGGCGCCAGCAGTAAATCCCCGCGGGACCCGCGCACGCCAAAAACATGGGTCAATTGAGTTAAAACCAGCCAGCTGGCGGAACCGGTCAAATAATGGTACATGCCGCGGCCTTCTGAATCAAAATATTCCGGGATACCCGGATAGATCTTACTGCGCTCTCCGTCGCTGGCCATGCGGTAAATGGATTGCAATACTTTAAAGCCCTCCCTGGCAAACCCCCGTTGGTAAAGACCCGCGGCATACATGACATTCATATGGCTGAAAAAAGCACCGTTTTCCTTGGTGCCGTAAGCAAAACCAAAAGCCCGCCCCAAATCCAAATAATGAGGCAGTCCAAAATCCGTATTCAAGCGATAACCGCCTAATTTTTTATCTTTTAAAAAATGATCGACACTATTAATGACCTTCTCAACTTCCTCTTTGGAGGCCATGCCGCTCATGATGGAAAATACCTGGCCTGTCAGGGTCATCCGTATACCTCCGTCAACCCCCGGGGTTGACGAGGTCCCCTCCACGCGCCGGGCTTTATTATCGTAATAACCATTGAACCACTCAAAGGTCTTTCCGCCTTCTTTGACTTGGACTTTTTCCTGGCGGCGGATATGCGCAAATATCCATTGGCCTTTGGAACGCAAATCACGGACCACCTCTTTGATGGAAAGCTCTACCATGTCCCCGCTTAAAGCGGGCTGGACGCGGGGAAAATATTTACCGAAAAGATGATTGCGTTTGGCTTGATAATCATCGTAATTGACCTTTTCACTTAAAGTATCCAATAAGACCATCAGCTCACGAAACACCCGTACCTTGTCCATCCTTTTGGCGACCGCCATGTCCTCAAGAAGGTCCGCGAGGCCTATTAAATTCCCGCCATAAAAAGAAGTGAACGCCACTGACTCGCCGCGGGCACGGGCCATGTCCAGGCCATCATTCCAATCAGCGCTTTCCAAATTAATGATATTGTGTTCCCCGACGTTAAAAAATTGGGTCAAGTGCTGCACTAGGAGATGTTCAAGAACGCTCCCTTCATATACCTGCCCTTTTTTGTCCAGCAATTTATTACCGTATTGGCTGACCCATCCTATATCTTTGTCGTGCGTGCGGGACAATTGCGGGTCCCTGAAATAATGCTGTTTATGCAGGAGAATATCAAAGTCCCCGCTCTGGTCGATATAAAGCTGTAAGGTCAAAAAAGGCCATGCCCCATGGTCCATCCACACGCGGGTGATGGCGTTGCGGTCTGCCAGGAATTCACCGGGTTTGGTACCAATGATGGTGGCATTGCTGCCGTCAATGCGGATACCGGCGCAGTTATTGATCAGGTCTTGGCGCACCAGATGGGGTTCAATGAGGATCAGCGACAACAGATCCTGCCAAATGTCCCGCCAGCCGCGGCCGCCCTTGCCATAATCATGGTCCGGTAAAAACGAGCATCCAAAAATGCGGCGTAAAACCGGCTGCAGGGTGACCCATCGCATCCAGGAATTGAAATTTTCATCCCCTGAGTGAAAAACAATGGAAGAGATCTTATCAGACCAATATTTTTTATTGGCCTCTAAAGCTTGGGCAAATTTCTCGACGGAATTAAAACGGCTGAAGGTCTTTTTAGTTTGGGCCTCATCCGTCTCGATACCGACAGCCGCGATATAGGACTGGCTTGCCCCTGCCTTAAGGATGGTTTCTTTAAAACGTAACGCCCCCACTACTTCTTTGCCATTGAGTGCTTGGGGACCAAGCACAACCGGTTTATGGTTTTCAAAGACCGCCGCAGGCCGCAGCATTGAACCGCCATCGCCGTAAAAACTATCCACCGTCGGAAAAGAACCGATGACATCGCATCCGTACACATAATAAACAGCTTGGGCTTTCTTATGGCCTTCCTCATTAAAGGCCATGCTTGGCCAAAGCAGCACTCCCTCCGGCGTCTGCCGTACACGATTTAAAAGGGCGGTCACATGTTCATGGTCATGTTTATTGGCCAGGGAGCGGCCAAAAAGAGGGATGGCCGCCGTCGGTGTGAATTTGACCGGTTTTTTTGAAATATTCCTGACCGTCACCTGCATCAGTTCAACATTCTCGCCGGTAACAGGAATGAAATTGATGGCGCTTATTTCCAGTCCCACCGCCTTATGGACACGTTTGAGCTTATGCCACAGAGGTCCGATCTCAACAGAAACTGAATTGATCGATGTCTCCTGGAATAAATTAAAGACCCCTTTATCTTTGATAAAAACAAAAAATTCGCGCAAAGGGAAACGCAGGTCCTCGCGGGAGGCGGGCTTGGTCAGGTAATGGAATTTATCTTGTTTGATGTCCCCGCTTAAAAAAGGGGTGATGGCGGATTTGATGCTCAAGGCGTCTACACCGCATAAAGGCGCGTAAATGGTTTTAAGTGAAACCGCCTGCTTTGAGGTAAAACTTACTCCATCAGGTAGATATGTATAAAACGGTTCTGCGGGCATGGGGCATTACAAGGCAATACTTTCGGCGAGTTTAAAAAGACGCTGCATTTTGAGAAAATTTACTTCCTGAAATTTGATCCCGAGGTCCCACAAAGACAGGTCCCACAATTTTGTCCAAACCACGCGTCCGCTTAAAACCATCGGATCTCCGCCATCCGGTAATTCAACTTCCAAAGTAAGCTGATCATCTAAAAAAAAACGTTCCTTGGTCAAAATACGCATGCCTTCAGCGGAAGCGTCGCGTAAAAAAACTTCAGCCCCGTAATCCTCACGTGCATCTTTAAATTTTACCGGAAAGCGAGCTGAAAAACGCTCAAATACCCTTCGTTCTTCTGTGGCTTGGGTGGCTGTTGGCATATCTCTTAAAGACCATTATCCCAACGTTTTGAAGCTAAATATTTATCCAGACGGGTGGAAGAGCCCGAAATGATCTCTGAAAATACCATGCCGATACGGTATTGGTCAGAAACTCCAATTTTACGCGCCCATTTCACAACTCCAATGACCATAACGGGTTCTGTATTTGGCTTAAGGACGATTTCGAGCGCTATTTTTTGATTGATCGCAATAGGGTGTGAAGAAAGAAAGCCGATCCCATGCCTGCTGATATCCAATGTTTTAGTCTGGTCAAACTCGGAACCTTCTTTACCTTCCACAGGTACAAGGCAATTATATCTGGCTTCTGAACGTTGATTGGCAGCAGGGGACATATAAAAATCTTATTCTTTATAAAGATTTAAGGGTTGATGGCTGAAAGCGCTTTCTCTTCTTATAGTGTAAAACATATTTCTTAAAAAGCAAATAAAAATGGAAAAATTTTTTTACTCCTTAACATATTGGAGTCATTGCACTTAAGTTAAAATTAAACCGCTTAATAAAAAATTTATTAATAATTAAAATCTAAAGCCTTTTTTTATTGCATTTTTATTGCAGCTATTTTCCGCTAATGCTATACTATCAATCATATGGCACAAAAATCTCCCAATACTCAAAAAACCAAACAGCTTACCCTGGAAGAGTATGCCAAGATCAAAGGGAAACTCGCTAAATCCAAGCTTAAACTGACCTTCCCCTGGATCATCAAGGTCTGCTTTATCATTCCTCTCGGTTATTGCCTGTTCCTTATTATCTATTACCTCGCTCAGCTGCGTTTTATAGCAGAACATTAATGGCTGTCACAGACATCGTCACACTTGCCTTAAGCATTTTCTTCCTGGTCCGAGGGGCCTCACGCGGATTTATGCGCTCTTTGACAGTCCCTTTCTCTATTATAGCTGCCTCTGTCATCAGCATCATCTATTATCAAGCCACTCAAGATATGGTCGCAAGCTTATTGATCGGGCTGGTAGGCCCTTTGCTTTTGAACCTGCTTTTAAAACTTCTCCTTAAAACATCCGCCAGTCCGGATGTAAAAACAAGTTTTTTAAGCCGTTGGGGCGGGGCGGTCCTGACCTTAGTGTGGGGATGGGTATTCATTATCTTTACCTTAATACTATTGACCGTATTGCCGCCCTGGGAAAAAACATTGGCAGCCGTGCACAATGATGTGATGAGATCAAGTTCTTACCTGATCGCCAAGCCCTGGAAAGAGCGCTTCTTCCCTGCCTCAAAACAAAATGCTTCCACTTCTGCGACGGTATCTTCGAGCCCTGATGCAAGATCTTTGGCCAACGACCCCCGCTTCCAGACGGTCCTTCAGGATCCTGATATCCAACAAGAAATTAATACCCATGACATTGTCAAACTGATGGGCAATCCTAAAATGATGGACCTGGTCAAACAGATCATGAGTGACCCTGCAACCATGAAAAAGGTCATGAATGTCTACAGCAGCCAGGCACAAGTGCAAACTAAGTAAATAACCGGATCTGTTTGTCTTGGCGCTCTCTTCACTTGCCTATGCAAAATTCGGAAAAGATGCGGTCCAGCAGGTCTTCGTCGATGTTGCGGCCGGTGATGGCGTCCAGCTGATTGACCGCGGCTTTGAGCTCTTCGGAAATAAATTCCAGGGAAGTGTTTTCATTCATCAGGCGGCAGGCGTCTTGCAGGTTTTTTTGAGCTTCGTCTAACGCCTTGATGTGACGGATATTGCTGATAAGAATGCCGTGAGTATCAAAATTCTTGTCCTTGAGGATCGACTCAACGATCTTGGCCTCCAGGTCTTGAATAGACTGAGCCTTGAGTGCTGAGACCTTGATCACGTGCTCCGTGCCGAATATTTTCTTGGGAACTGATATATCCAGCTTTCCATGCAGGTCCATTTTGTTAACCACCACTAAGGCGCGGGCGGCTTTTATTTGTTCCATCAATAGCCTGTCCTGCTCTTCTAAAGGATGACTGTGGTCCAAGACCAAAAGCACCAGATCAGCGCTTTTGATATACAGATGACTGCGCGAAACAGCTTCCTGCTCGATCAAATCCCTCGGCTCCAAAATACCGGCGGTATCAACCAATGAAATAGGAATGCCTTTCATTTGCGCTGATTCTTCCAGGACATCGCGCGTGGTACCGGCAATATCAGTGACAATGGCACGCTGTTCTTTAAGGAGAGCATTAAGTAAAGAAGACTTGCCCACATTGGGCTTGCCGCACAAAACTATGCGTATGCCTTCTTTAAGGATACGGCCGCTCTGGGATGAACCCAAAAGTTTAGCGACACTTTTCTCTTGAACACTGATGCGGTTTAATATTTGCTGACGGCTTTGGGCGTCAATGCCATCCTCGGGAAAATTGATCAAGGCCTCCACCATCACATAAAGCTTTATCAGCTCTTCCCGTATAGACTTAAGCTGTGTCGAGAGTTCACCTTTTAATTGATGCTGGCTCTGGCGCAAAAAGTTCTCCGTCTTCGCGTGGATAACATCCATCACGGCCTCGGCCTGGGTTAAATCCAAACGGCCATGAAGAAATGCCCGCTTGGTAAATTCACCCGGGGACGCCAGGCGGGCACCCGCATTCAATACTGCCTGAAGCACCGCACGCAAAACAGTCATGCCGCCGTGACAATTGATCTCAACCACATCCTCAGCAGTATAGCTTTTGGGGGCCCGCATCAAGGTAACCAGGACCTCGTCGATCATTTCCCCGCTTTTAGCATTGACGGCCCAGCCATGGTGCACCGTATGAGTTTTGCATTCTACCAATGTTTTGGCACCTTGAAGGCGGAGCACCGCATCAGCCATGGCGATCGCTTCTTTACCGCTGATGCGCACAATGCCGATCCCTCCCTGTCCCGCCGGAGTGGCAATGGCCGCGATGGTGTCTTCTAGACCTTTGTACTGGTACATAACTCCCCTATGGCTTCTGCCACTATAAATATTGAGCCCGTCACTAAAACCACGTCTTGTGGACCTGCTATCTCGATCGCCCTTGCTAAGGCTTTGGGCAAACTATCTATGACCTCAAAAAATTTATCGCCAAAATGGTCCTTCCCCTCTGCTTGCGTAAACAGGTGCGCGCGCGGATGACGGGCCTGTGTCAAGATAACCCGCGCCGCGTTATCTTTTAAAGAATCGCAGATCGCACCTTTGTCCTTATCTTCAGAAATGCCCAATACCAAGATCACCCGCCGGTGGGGATACACCTCCATCAAGGTCATTGACAATGCCTTGGCAGAAGCCGCGTTATGCGCGCAATCAACGATCACATCCGGCGACTCCTTCAATAATTCAAAACGGCCGGACCAGCGGACATGTTTTAACCCTTCTGTCAGCGCTTCATCACTGATCTTAAACCCCATTGTCCTTAAAACTGATATCACTTCAATGGCCGTGGCCGCATTGAGCATTTGGTGCTTGCCTTTAAGTCCGGTTTTTAGGTCCTCATACTTATCCGGACAGACAAGTACCGGATGGATCCCAAATTCCTGGCAGCGCTGCAGCATAAGGTCCATGACTTCTTTTTCCTGCGGGGCGATCACGACTTTTTGATGAGAATTCTTGATAATACCCGCTTTCTCCGATGCTATTTTGCTTAAAGTAGACCCTAAGATCAGGGTATGGTCCAAACTCACCGGGGTAATGACAGCAATGCAGGAATCCACCGCGTTGGTCGCATCCAATCGGCCGCCCAAACCGGTCTCTAAAATAACAACATCCACCTTGGAACCCGCGAAATGACACAGGGCAGTCACGGTCAGGACTTCAAAAAAAGTAAGGACATTGCCTTCATTTTGGATGGTGGCGGCAAAAGGACGCAGGCCTGTCAGCACGGAAGCTAGATCATCGTCGCTGATGGCCCCGCTGAAATTGTCCTTGGACCGGACATTGCCTGCGTTTAAAATGCGGATGCGCTCATTGACCTTGTGCAAATGAGGTGAAGTATACAATCCAACCGTGTGGCCGGCCTCCTGCAAAATACTGGCTAAAAAGGCACAGGTTGAGCCCTTGCCCTTAGTGCCTGCCACATGGATGATCTTTAAATTTTTCTCCGGATGGCCTGCCAGGTCCAGGAATTGATGGATACGGTTAAGGTCAAAATCCTCGGGGCACAATTTATGCAGCTGGGATTCAAAATTGACGAAAGAGTCCAGATAAGAATGAACTTCTGAGGAGTCCATAGGGAAACACTCCTGTCGACATCCAAGGAACAGAGGATTCTCAATGTTTAAAGTGACGGATGGCCGTGAAGACCATGGCCATCTTTTTCTTGTCAGCTTCCTTGGTCACGGCTTCATCCATGATGGAACCACCGGTTTGGATGATGGCCGCCACCCCTGCCTTCGCGGCAATGGTGACGGTGTCAGGCATAGGCAGGAAGGCATCGGAAATAAGAACGCTCCCTCGAGCGGCTTTTCCCGCCCGACGGATGGCATGGTGTGCCGCGTCCACGCGGCTGGTCTGGCCGCAGCCGATGCCAACGGTCTGTGTGCCTTTGACCAGGACGATGGCATTGCTTTTAACATGCTTGATCAACTTCCAGCCAAAGACCATGGCCTCCAGCTGTGCTTTGGTGGGTTTGACCTTGCTGACTGTTTTTAACTCTTCCGGCTTCAATACGCGGTTGTCTTTCTCCTGCAGCAAAAGCCCTCCGGAAACTTTCTTAAAATCAAAACGCTCTTGATTGATGCCGTAGATATCCAGTACGAGTAAACGTAAATTCTTTTTGGCTGAAAAAAGGCCTTTAGCCTCTTCAGTAAAACCAGGGGCGACGATGCATTCCACAAAACCACTTTTGATGACAGCGGCAGCGGTTTTCGCGTCAACTGGACGGTTAAAACCGATAATGCCCCCAAAAGCAGAAAGCGAATCGCATTTATACGCTTTAATATAGGCCTTATCAATGCTTTTGTCCTGGGCAATGCCGCAGGGATTATTATGTTTGATGATGACAGCTGCCGGAGCTTCGAATTCACGGATGATATCCACCGCGGCATTGAGATCAAGGATATTATTAAAAGACAATTCCTTGCCTTGCAGTTGTTGGAGCCGGGCCAGTCCCTCCTGCCGGGTGCTGTCCTTATAAAAAGCTGCTTGCTGATGCGGGTTTTCACCGTAACGCAAATCCTGCAGTTTGCTGAAAGAAAAAGTAAAATCTTTAGGGAAGGAAGAAAAAGAATTATCGGCCTTAAAACGATTATTGAGAAACCCGTAAATAGCCGCGTCATAGCGGCAGGTGCGCTCAAAAACCTCAATGGCCAGGTTAGTCAGCACCTTGTCTGACAGGATGCCGCCGTTGTTATTAAGCTCATTGAGCACTTCGTTATAACGCTCAACATTGCAGATCACCGCCACACTTTTATAATTCTTGGCCGCGGAACGCAGCATGGAAGGCCCGCCGATATCAATATTCTCGATGGCCTCTTCCAATGATATGTTTTTTTTCTGGATCGTCTTTTCGAAAGGATAAAGATTGACCACCACCATATCAATAAGACCGATATCGTGGGAAGCCACTTGTTTCATGTGTTCGGGATTGTCACGAACAGCCAAAAGACCGCCGTGGATCTTGGGGTGCAGGGTCTTGACCCGGCCGTCAAGCATTTCAGGAAAGCCGGTATATTCAGAAACTTCTTTGACCTTAAGTTTGGCTGAACGCAAAAGCTCTGCCGTGCCGCCGGTAGAAATGAGCTCCACGCCCAACTTCTGCAGGCCTTTAGCGAATTCCACCAAACCGGTTTTATCAGAAACGGAAATTAATGCGCGTTTGACTTTGATCACGGCTTATCTCTTGCCGCTGCCTTTTTTACGTTTGCGTTCGGAAGGCTTGCAATAAAAGCGGCGCTCTTTGAGCTCGACTAAAAAACCGTCTTTCTGGCACTGTTTCTTGAATAAGCGCATCGCTTTTTCGAAACTGTTCTTGTCATTGACCTTGACTTCTAACATTACGGCTCACTGCTCCTTCTTGATGGTTTAATTGGTTTGAAGGGTTGTATTATAGTACATGTTTAGCTTATGTCTAGAACTTCTTATCAAAGACGATCCGGACGATATGCTGGGTTTGAAGCACTGATGTGGCGTAAAATGCCAGGCCGGGGTTTGAAGTAGACGTGGCAATATTATAGGATGGCCCCACGCCGTATTGGATGGACAATAAAGCATGGTGGGGAAGGGCCATGCGCGCCTCAAAAAAGAAATTATTGTATACCCTATACTCTAAACTACGGTTATTGACCAAACGATTGGGGTCAAACCCCTGGGCCAGTGTATACCTCGCGAAAAAACCTATTTTGGGGGTAAGCAGATACGAGCTTTCGATCCCGTAATGGTTCATATTGTCATCAATATTCCCGGCGAATTGATTGGCATTACGGGTGTAGTCCAAATAAACATGCCATTGATCCGTCGGGTTGACTTCCAAACCGGATTTAAAAATATTGTAATACGGATAAGGTGCCTGATGAAAAAAGCTTTGGTCGTAAAGAAAGGGCACTGATTCTTCGTAGATCCTGCCATTTTGGGTATAGTTTTGAAAATAGGCGCTGTTTAGATCGCCCTGCGGAAAATCATCAGTACTTAAATTAATATCATTTGTGTACTCCCAAACACCATTGATCGCGGCCCAATCGGTTAAAGAGTACCGGGCACCCAAAGAGCCGGTTTTTGTGCTGGGATCTTTTCCCCCTACGACCGCCGTATTCGCCAGATAAGGTGCCGCTGTACTGTCCTCTGCTATAAACGGATCCACCCCTGCTGTTGTCTTAGGCAGGGCATTCCAAAGGAGAAGTGCCTTGGTCGTCAGCCTATCCGTCGCCTTATAGGTGCCCAGGATACGCGAGACTGTTTCTATATTATCGCCTCGATTGTCCGTGACATGGCGCACATCCGCAGTTCCTTTAAGTTTTCCTTCCATCGCATTAATATCTCCCCGCCAGCTGATAACAGAACGCCCGTAATCAATGCCATTACCTATGCCAAAAGGAAGCAGGTCATATTCAGATAAACCAGGCGCAACACCCGGCAAATAGCGGTAATCTGAAGGATAAAAGGTCAGGTGATCATCCCAATAACTGTCACCGCGGGTGCCGTGATAATCAGAAAGGCTCGATTCAAAATTTTGGTCCATCCGGGCAAAATAGACAGTGCTCTTATAAAAACTCTCCTTTTCATTGACCGGATTCAAGCCGAAATAATCTTTCCTTAGCACATCGATCTCATCCGGATTGGAGACAGTTGTCAGAGACACAAAATAGGCTTTCCCGCTATACTTGGTAGTATAAAAGGGAGAAGTTTCATCATAAATACTTTTGGATTGGGCGAATTCAGCGTTGAATTTCAGGTCCTTGAAGAGCATGACGCCGGAATCAACCCCTCCGACGTAATTCTCCGCGTCTGTTTGTTTGTTGTTGTTATACCCTTCATGCATCCCGCCCACGGCGCCTATATAAAATAGGTCGCCGATAAACTGCTTTAAACGGGCAGCACCGGCCAGGGCGCTCATATCATCATAGTTTTGCCAAATGGTCTTAGGGATGGCAATAGTGGCATCCAGCGTCGTTTCATCCGTGGGTTTGGCCTGCAATGATACCCCCCGCAAGGAGGTCAAACGCTGTCCGTCGCTATCCTTGGTAAAATAGGCCAAAGTTTTGTCCCATTGGCCCTTGTAAAAACTTACAGGTCTGGCGCCTGCGTTAAAATTGCCCTGCTGCCAGCCGTCGATCCAGGGGCTCTCGGCCCACCACTGCATATTATTGGAAAGCCTTAGAGGATCATCGGTAGTCAACGCCTGGTCTTCATATCCCATGGGAAAAATATGTAATTTAAATTCATCGTTCGGTTTGATATCCACCCATGCTTCCCGCACCGGCTGAAAACTGTAGTCAATGTGCGCGGCGGGAATATTAAGGATGTCCGTCTGCCCGTATTGGTTGGAAAAATTACCGGGAAGACCATGGACAGCCGGCACCATATGGCCATGGGTCTTTACTTCAGCCAGGGCAAAAGAATCCCCGAGACTGAGCCCGCGCACAATAGAATTGACCGTATAAGGCGAATTCCCCCAAGTTAAATATTGGACTTTAACACTGTCTCCCCACGGTGTATGGATAAGCTGGGCATTGCTTTTTCCTGTATAACTCCATGGGTCCGTGACGAGGTTTAAATGAAAAGACACCACCGAGGATGCAACAGCGGCATCCATCACTACTTTTAAACGGGAGAAAATGGCAGGGTCATACGTGTTAAGGTTTTTATTAAGTCCGCTGGAAGAAAGGATCCTGTAATTCTTCTCATTAAGGTCCGCGTTGGCGCGGTCAAATATCGCATTGCCTCCGGAATCGATCCCCATGGCGGCACGCACATCCCCGCTGATCTTAAAAGTATTTGTGGAAACAGGTACAGGGGAAGTTTGGAGCTTTGCGGAAGCCTCAGCAATTGTTGCCTCTGCATGGTCCAGGGCATTTTCCACCGCATTCATTTTCTCAATGTCATACTGGGCAAAGGCCCTCATAGTACCGGTCAAAACGGCCCCAAAAATAAAAAAAGCAAAAATAACAATTTTAAACGGACCGCCGTTCATGATGTCTCTTTCCTAAGGAATTAAAAATATTTCTAAGATCAGTTCTAATACGTGGGATCGACGTAGGTGTATAATTCTCCGGCGAAATTGCGCAGCGTATAACGGCCATTTTCTTTGGAAACCAGATAATCCGGGCTGATGGGGATCTTTCCACCGCCGCCGGGCCCGTCGATCACATAGGTCGGCACCGCGTAGCCGGTGGTATGCCCGCGCAGGTTCTGGATGATATTGATCCCTGTCTCGACTGTGGTGCGGAAATGCCTGGAACCGACGATGGGATCACATTGGTAGATGTAATAGGGCCTGACACGGATCTTTAAAAGCTCGTGAAAAAGTTTCTTCATCACTTCAGGGGAATCATTGACACCACGCAAAAGCACTGTCTGGCTGCCCATGGGAATGCCGGCATCCGCGATCATGTTGCAGGCATGCTTGACGCGCGGGGTCACTTCCTTGGCATGGTTAAAATGGACACTCATCCAAAGGGGTGAATATTTCTTGAACATGGCAATGAGCTCCGGCGTGATGCGCTGGGGCAGGGTCACCGGAATACGGGTGCCGATGCGCACAAATTCCACATGCGGGATGGCTTTAACAGAAGAAATTAAATACTCCAGCATACGGTCCCCTAAGGTCAAAGGGTCCCCGCCGGAGATCAGGACGTCGCGGATCTCCTTATGCTCACGGATATAATTGAGCGCCGCGTCATAGGTGGAAGTATTCAACGTATGATTGCCATCGCCAACCATGCGTGAACGCGTGCAATAACGGCAGTACATGGCGCACATTTCATTGACCAAAAAAAGCACGCGGTCCGGATAACGGTGCACCAGTCCATGCACCGCGGAATTCTTGTCTTCCCCGCAAGGGTCAAGCATTTCTTCCGGGGTGGTCTCAAATTCATGATCCAAAGGGACTGATTGCAAACGGATAGGGCATCCGGGATCATTTTCATCGATCAGGGCGGCAAAATACGGCGGGATGGACATGGTCAATTTATCCCCTGCCCCTTTGACCCCGCGCTCTTCGTGAGGGGTCAATTTCATCAGCTTGGTGATCTGATCAAGTGTACGGATGCGGTTACGGATCTGCCAGCGCCAATCTTCCCAATCAGCTAAAGTTGCCCCCGGAAATAATTTAATAACGCGTTGTTCCGCAGGGGACAAAGGAATATTAGGTCCGTTGGAAGATGGAACTGTCTCTTCTTTGATTGCTGTGGTCACAGGGCTCATTTTTTGTAGGCTTCCTCTTGTGTAAGCCCTAAACGTGCCAGGGCTTCATCCATGATCTTGTTGATGATCTGATTATACGTCATCCCTTTGACTTTCGCAAAAAGAACGAACACATCGTCAGGACTTAAATTCGGTAACGGGTTAATTTCCAGGACATACGGGTTTCCCGCCTCATCCACGCGAAAATCCACACGCCCGAAATCACGGCAATCTACCGCCTTGTAAGCACGCACCGCCAACTCCTGCAATCGGCGTGCCAGTTTCTCATCAATGGGTGCCGGACAAATATATTCTACCGATTTTTCAACCACATGGCGATAAGAATAAAATTCATTGCCCAAGGTGGTCGAACCCGCTATCGCGTATTGGACAACAGGCATGGCTTGCGGCGGACCATTCCCGATAATACCCACGGTAAACTCAGTGCCTTTAATGAATTCCTCAACTAAGGCCGGTTGTTTGTAATTGCGATTGACGTGCTCCACCTGTGTTTTAAGCTGTTGAAAATTCTCCACCCGCGAACTTTGGTTGATCCCTTTGGATGTCCCCTCGTGCAGGGTCTTGACGAACAAAGGAAAACCAATGGTATTGAGTTCAAATAAATTATCTTCCGGGGTCGCTTTGAAATAACGCGCCGTGGGAATGCCATCCGCGATAAAACATTTTTTAGCCATCACCTTATCCAGGGTGACGCCTAAGGTCAGCGCGTCAGCGCCGACAAAAGGGACATTGTATAAGTCCAAAATAGCAGGAACTTGAGACTCGCGGTTACGGCCTTTAAAGCCCTCTGAAATATTAAAGACAATGTCCACCTTCAAGTCATTATTGGTCACGCGGCCGATCAGTTGACGGGCGCCGCCGATCAGGTCAACCTTATGTCCGGCTGACTCCAAAGCATTCTTAAGGCATTCGATCGTCTTATGCCCGTCGAGCTCAGCCGCCGCGTCGATCGGATCATCACCAGACCCCTGCCAATCGGTCTTTAAATCGTATGTAATCCCTATTATTTTACCCATATATTGTGTTCAATTTATCAAAAATACGCCAAAATGCTATAAAAATCTTAATGGGCTTTAAAGAGGTCCAGGGCGGGAAGGACGAGCAGCAAAAGCGTAAGGGCAATTAAAATGACAGTGGTGGACCATCCGACGGCGTTTTGGAATTTATTATTAACATGTTCTCCCATGATCTCGGGATTATTGACCATCAATTGCATCGAGATCAGGACCACCGGCAAGAGCATGGCATTGATGTCCTGGGTCCATAAGGTGATGGCGATCAAAGGCGCATTAGGTATCAAAATGATGACGCAGGCGATGATCATGATGGCCGCAAATAACGTGTAAAATTGGGGCGCCTCATCAACACGCTTATCTATACCCGCGTTAAAACCAAAGGCCTCACAAATATAAAAAGAAGTGGCCAAGGGCAATATGGTCGCGGAAAAGATGGAGGCCACAAAAAGCCCAAAGGCAAAAACCCCGGAGGCAAAGGCCCCGGCAAAGGGCTTGAGCGCCAGGGCCGCGTCCTTGGCTTCATTGATCACCACATTATTCACATGCAAGGTGGCGGCACAGGCGACCATGATAAACACGGCCACGGCCACCGTTGCCACACATCCGATGACCACATCCGCCAGGGCAAGTTTATAGTCCTCCATGGTAGTACCCTTTTCAATGACCGCGGACTGCATATAAAACTGCATCCAGGGGGCAATGGTCGTACCGACGATGCCCAGCACCACGATCAAATAATCCCTGTCATACTGGATCTGCGGATGGATGAACGCGCGGGCCACCTGGTGCCAATCCGGTTTGGCAGCGATCGCGGAAACCACATAGGACAAAAGGCAGACGCTAAACAACAGAAAGATCCGCTCGGAGATCTTATAATTGCCCTTGGTCACCAATATCCAAACAGCCCCCGCGGTCAGCGGCACGGAGATGTATTTGCTGATGCCAAAAATATTCATGCTGCCCGCTACCCCTGCAAATTCCGTGGCGGTGTTCCCGATGTCCGCTATAAGCAGGCCTAAAAATATCCAGAATGTGATCTTGACGCCGAAATTTTCCCGGATCAGGTCTGCCAGGCCCTTGCCGGTGCAAGCCCCCATCCTCATGTTCATTTCCTGCACCACCAACAAAGCAACGAATGACGGCAAAAGTGTCCAGATGATAGGATAACCGTAGGTGGCCGCAGCGACCGAATAGGTGGTGATGCCGCCTGCATCATTATCCACACTTCCGGTGATAATGCCGGGGCCCAACATCGCCAGGAAGACCAGGATATTCTTTAAAACACTGTTCTCTTTGATCTTCTGCCAAAGGCTCATAGCTTCTCTTTGTATTTATGCCACACCAGCGAGATCAGGACTTCCAAAACGTCGTCGATGGTGATGATGCCCTGCAAAATGTCCTGGGCGTTGAGCACGGGAATGGAAGAAGATTTGTGGCGTTCCAAAAGCAGGGCGACCTGTTCAACGCTGTCATCCGTATACACATGGACATTTTCCGGATAACAGGTGTCGAGCAAAAGCGTCCGGGGATCTTCATTGAAAAAACGCCGCAGGGAAGTCGTGCCCAGGTATTTGTGGTTGTCATCAACGACATAAAGAAAAAAAATGGTCCCTGGGAAATTGATATTTTCTTTGATCTTATTAAACGCGTCAGCCACCGTGGCGCCGGTTTTCATGTAAAGATATTCCGTTGTCATCAGCCCGCCGGCGGAATCTTTGGCAAAACTTAAAAGTTTACGGAGCTTTTTATTGGTTTCCGATCCCAGGAGCCCCATCAGGAAATGCGTCTTCTCGCGGGGCAATTTCATCAGCAAGTCAGTCGCCTCATCCGCCGGGATATTGGTGATCAGATTGGCCACCTCATGCTCCGTTAGCTGGCCGATAAGCTCCTCTTTATAAGCCAAGGTCATGTCCGTAAAGACTTTATTCTGCAAAACAGCGTCCATGGATTTAAACACCGATACCCGGGCAAAAATATCCAGGTCCTGGATAATGTCTGCCAAAGCTGCCGGAGGGATTTGGCCCAAGGCATTTTTGGAAACCTCCAGTTTGAGCAGGCTTTTCATGCGCCCTAATTTAGGTAAAATTTGGGTGGCTTTCCAATGGATCAATTCGTCATGGGTCCAGCGATCGGTCATGCCTCCCCATCCCAAGCGCCGAAAAATGGCCCGCAGCCCCACATCCACGTGGGCGGCATAAAGCTGGTTTTCCACGCGCAGCAATTGGATATCATTGACCCGCACGACACGCTGGTCATCGATATCCACCACCTGCTGGTCAAAAATGTCGCGGCGCAGGCTAAAATCACATTTAGGGACCTCTTTGGAATATTTGATCTGCTCACGGGAGATCTTAAGACGGATCTCTTCTTCGATGTAAATAATATCTTCCCAGCTAATTTTTGTATATTCCCGGGGATATGACCCCCGCCGCAGGACCAACTCGTTAGCTTTGGGGTAATTATCCGAGTCAGGGTCCATGCCGATATCGTGCAAACGGCCGACCCATTGTCCTTTAGCGTCCAGGATGTCTAAACCAATGGCCTGTGAAAAATAGAGGAATAATTTCATTGTTAGCGGCTGATGCCGACCTTGACACGTTGACAGATATTTTCCACCGGACAAGTTGTACAGAGCGGTGAAATGGGTTTGCAAACATTCTGCCCCCAGGTCACCAGCAGGGCATTATATTCGATCCAATATTGCCGGGGCAATTTTTTTCTTAAAGCAAACTCCGTCTCATCAGGGGTCCTGGTTTTGATATACCCCAGGCGATTGGAAATGCGATGCACATGGGTATCAACACATATCCCCTGCTTGCCGAAACCTTCGGTCAAGACCAAATTCGCGGTTTTACGCCCCACGCCTTTAAGCGTTAAAAGCGATTCCAGGTCATCCGGCACTTTTGCCCCGAAGCGATCGATCAAGTCCCCGCAAATATCATGGATGCGCAGGGCCTTGGTTTTATAAAAGCCCACCGGGTAGATCAATTTTTGAATTTCACCGACGGGCATCTTGAGCATTCCCTGCATCGTGTCCGCACGGGCGAAAAGACGTTCGCAGGCCGGCAAGGTGGTTTCATCGCGGGTGCGCAGGCTGAGCAAACAGGAAATAAGCACCAGAAAAGGGCTTTTGAATTTCTTGCCGACCAGGGTCACCGAAGGATCGGGCAGATCGCGCATGGCGACCTTTAAAAGCCGGATCACCTGTGCGATCTGATCGTTATTTAAAAGACCTCTCATAAATCGTTAAAGACGAAGCCCATTTCCTCAAGGGTGGAATAGTCCTCACGCCAATTGGAGCTGGCCTTCACAAAAAGTTCAAGAAAGACCTTGCTGTCAACTAACTCTTCCAGGTCTTTACGCGCCTCAGTGCCCACTTGCTTTAAAATGGCCCCTGCCTTGCCGATGACGATCTCTTTCTGGGATTCGCGCTCAACTAAAATGGCTGCCCGGATATGCAAGACCTTCCCCTTTTTAGGCTGTACTCCTTCGATGATCACGGCGATCGAATGCGGTATTTCTTCACGCATCAAACGGAATAATTTTTCCCGGATCAAGTCTGCCATGGCCATGCGCTTGGGAAAATCCGTGATCGCGTCCACCGGATACAAAAACGGGCCTTGGGGCATTTGTTCAAACAAAAGGTCAACCAGTTTTTTGACATTGGTGCCTCTGAGCGCCGAAATTGGAAAAAGGGTCAGGTCTGTCATCTCGGCCATCGGCACGCCGCGGGTGTCTTCCCAAAGCTTGATATACTCCGGGACAAATTTGCCCTTGGTGATATCCGTCTTGTTGAGGACCACGATAATGGGCTTGCCGCATTTATTCAGACGGCTGACCACATGTTGTTCTTCCAGGCCGGTTTTCTCGCTGGCATCCACCATATGGATGACTGCATCGACGGAATCAATGCTTCCCAAAGAAGCGCGGTTCATGTATTTATCCAGCTTGTCACGGCCGGCGTGTATGCCCGGCGTGTCGATAAAGACGATCTGGCCTCGCTCGTCGGTATGAATACCCCTGATCTGGTGGCGTGTCGTTTGCGGCACGTCAGAAACAATGGAAACTTTCTCTCCTAAAATAGCATTAAGCAAGGTAGATTTGCCGACATTGGGCCTGCCTACAATGGCAACCATGCCGCTTTTTAACATTTTATCCATATTATTTCCTATACTTCAAGACCGCGACGAGTACTCCTGTAAATAAAACCAGGTTGATGATGTTAAACCACCGCCAGACTATATCGTTGGAGATAAGGCCCGAGGGGAACATCAACAGCGAGCATATCCACACCCCCCACACCCAGCTCATTGATATGTCTGCCGATGAACGGCGTCGGACGATCTGGATGATCATAGGGATGTTCCATAAGGGCAAGATCATTGCCGCCCATAAACCGATCATTTTCACGGAATGTCTCCTTTTTATGTCAAAGCAAAAAATTTAACCAATACCTTCATGCGCTCTTCGACCTCGCGCAGCGTTAATGAGGCTGTACGGGCCATGCCAAAACCCTGCACATTAAATGAAGCAACGGTCGTGGCATATAGTAAGGCTTTGCGTAAGGTTTTATCGTCGAGTTTACCGGTCTTGCTTAAATACCCCATCAGTCCGCCGGCAAAGGTATCGCCAGCACCTGTGGGATCAACGACTTTGTCAACCGGATAGGCGGGAAAAGAAAACATCACCTGGTCGCTGTAAAATAATACGCCGTGCTCGCCTTTTTTAATGACGATCATGCCGGGCCCCATCGCCCGAAGGCTTTTGGCGGCCATGATCAAATTATTTTCTCCGGTAAGCGCCCTGGCCTCGCCGTCATTGGCCACGAACAGATGCACCATCTTCATTAAGCGGCGTAATGATTTTTGTTTATGGGTGATCCATAGATTCATGCTGTCCAAACCGATCAGCCGGGGAGACTTTAAATGCTTAAAAAGCTGTATTTGCAGGTCCGGATCAAAATTAGCCAGGAAAATATTGGGCAAGTGCTTTTGATGCTCCTTTAAATCAGGCGTATAGGTCAGCAAAACCCCCAGTTCCGTTGCCAGGGTCAAGGCCGTATTCAAGTCTCCTTTTTTATATTCCCCCCTCCAGCGGAAAGTCTTGCCGCGGCTGACCTGAAGCGAGGAGCAATCAATGCCCTTGCGCTTTAAAAAATCCAAATGCTTAACAGGGAAATCTTTTCCGACGACCGCTGCCATATGCACGTCCGTAAAAAGCCGGGCGGACATCGCAAAATGCGCGGCAGAGCCGCCCAGCATGTCCTTTTTGGCCCCTGAAGGTGTTTTGACATGGTCCAACGCCACCGTACCTAAAACCACTAAACTCATACGCCTCCCATTGTCATTCCCGCGGAAGCGGGAATCCAGTTCATTCTCCAATAATCTTGACCAACACTCTTTTGTCCCGCCGTCCGTCAAATTCACCGTAAAAAATTTGTTCCCAGGGGCCGAAATCCAGTTTTCCCCGGGTGACCGCGACGACAACCTCGCGGCCCATCACCTGGCGTTTTAAATGAGCGTCAGCGTTATCTTCACCTGTATCGTTATGCTTATACTGTGACACCGGCGCGTGCGGTGCTAATTTTTCCAACCAAGTTTCATAGTCATGCAAAAGTCCGCTTTCATCGTCGTTGATATAAACACTGGCGGAAATATGCATGGCATTCACCAAACACAAACCCTCCTGAATGCCGCTTTTATCAATGGCCGCCTGCACCTGTTCTGTAATATTGATATATGCCCGACGCGTTTTGGTATGAAACAAAAGTTCTTGGCGATAGTGTTTCATGCGTGCTTGGTGGGCTTTTTCTTTTTTTCCAGCTGTTTGATATATTGCTGAAAATGCTCGTCTTTGAGAAGATTATCCAGGTCCGTGTCGCCCTTTAGATGCTCAAAATCATCATAACCGAAATCAATGGCCTTGGTCAATGCTCCCAGGGCCGCGCGGGTCTGGTTAAGAAGAGCATACGAACAGGCCAGGTTATAGAACACGATCGCATCTTCAGGCCGCAGATGTGAAAGCTTTACATCCACATCCAGACCTTTTTGCCAAAGGCCTGCCCTGGTGTACAAGTCCCCGATGGCGCCC
>JABDCU010000011.1:0-23974 GCA_013287965.1 Candidatus Omnitrophota bacterium
AAAGCTGAAGTTGCCATCAAATTGATCCAACAGTCTTTGGATGCGGGATATCAGGAAGACCAGCGGCTGCTCTTGCAGTTAAAAGGAATGACAAATACCCTGCCGGCGGCGGCCCCAGCGCCGTCTCCGGAGGCCCAAGCCGCGTCCCATCGTCAAAAAGAAAAATTAAAATTGATGAAAATGATCTATGACAGTCAGCAGCGGCAAGGGTCCCTGCATGAAGCCATCCTCAAGAGGTCTTCAGCCGACGGACCGGCTGATACCCAGCTGGGCCAGTTGGAATCGGAGTTAAAAGTATTGGAAAAGAATTATTCGCAACTAAAAACGTTAATGGCGCAAATGGGCAAAAAAGCCCAGAACCCGAGGATGACGGTCAGCCAGCATATTGAAGAGGAAAAATTACAGGGCAGTAGGGATGATCTAAACCGCCAGGGCAAGGGGCTCGCGGCGGAATTAGAGGACCTGCGCACCCAAATGGTTGATCTGGACAAACGTAAATCCCGCCTGGCATTGATGGTCCAGCAGTTAACTAACAGCCCTTAACTCCTGCAGCCGGTAGTGAAGCTAGGGGCCTGAGGGCCGTATTGAAACTGTGTGATATTTCCATTGGTACATGTTAAAAACATGTCATTTCCAGACCCCAAATCTTCCACATCTTGTTCTCCTGACCAATTGCATTGCGCGTTTGCTACTATCGGGTTACTGTTGAAATTGATGCTTACAATTTGACTATTGATGCAGTTAAGAGAAAAAGACCGCTGTGCGTTTGAAGTGGTAATGACTTCAATCCCGCCCCAATTACAAAACATTGAACCAGGAGTAGGAGAAAGGCCCGGACAGATCGAGGCAGTGGAGAAACCTCGGGATAGATTGCTTGTACTAACACCATTAAGGCAAATTCCTGTTAATCTATCATTTGAACCACACGTCACAGAAAGAAAAGCCAAAAATTGGCCACTATTAAGAGCGGGGATGACATCTTCATATTTGCCGGTCCAAGACCCTGCCAATGGATTATTGGCAGGGTTAGCGCAAAAAAATGAGCAGGAAGGAAGACTGGCGGCAGCGGGTGGGACACAAGCTGTCATGGTCTGATTAAGGACATTCGGAGCAACGCAATACATCTGACAAGTGGGGCTGGAAGGACAACCTGCCTGATTGGCCACATAGCTGATGTTCGTGTCTTGGGTCAGGCCGGAGTTTGGCGCTGTAGTGCTGTTGTTCGCGCAAAACAGGTTGACCGTCGGGTCTGCGGGATAATTTCCTTTGCATTGGGGATCACAACTGGGATCTTGGGTGCATTGAATAACATTAGTGTTCCCGCATTGATGGGCTTGTTTTTCAAAGCCATAATTGCAATCAGTGGGCGGAGGGACCTGCCCTATCGGAGTCAGTCCACAACCGGCAGGTACCCAAGCGCTGCAGCAGTCCTGATCATCATCTTGGCAATAGAAGTTCTGCTGCGCGCCATTGCATCCCGGAGGATCACAGTTATAATCATACTCGCGCTGATTGGTAGCGCATGAACCAGTGCCGCCGTTATTAGACCCTCCGCAGCTTCCTTTGGAAACCGGGCATCTGCAGGTCACATTAATAGGAGGCACGCTATTGACAGGGGCTTGGGTAAGGTGCTCTTCAAAAGAGTCCTTAACGCCGTCATCCCATATTTTAAAATGGGCATTGACCGACCGCAGGACATAGGGACCCATCAAGACGATCCCCAAAATAACAAGGACGGCAATTAAGGTGTATTCGATCATGGATTGGCCGCGCTTATTCATATTTTCCTTATCTATACACAAAGTATACCCGAGAAAAACCGCCTGTGCAAGGGGCTTTAAAAAATCAGGGATATTGCTTACATCATTTTTGTGAATCTGTTAAAATAAACCCATGGATTATAAGAAGTTATTTGACCAATACTTGTTATTGGTCAATCGTTTGATGCCCAAGCCCCCTTTGCCTCCCGTCATCGGTATTGATATAGGGACTTCTTCGATCAAAGCAGTGGAATTAGCGCGAGCCGCCGGGGGGGTTGAAGTACGCCATTGGGCCATTGAACCTCTGACGGGTACTGATACTAAAAGCGCTTTAAAAAAGATCGGCGAACGCCTGCGTTTCAATGGCCAGACACTGGTTTGCGCGGTTTTTGGCAAAGGCACGCTGATCCGTTATGTGGACCTGCCCCGCATGCCTTTGGAAGACCTGCGCAAATCATATATTTATGACTTGGATAAATATTTTCCTTTTGATCCCAAAAGTATTTATACGGATTGTTCTATTTTAGACCCCGAAAATAAAGACAAAAAAATGCTGGTATTGCTGGCAGCTGTCAAAAAAGAAATGGTGGATGAGCGTTTAAAATTGTTCAAAGAAGCAGGGCTTGAGTTAAGCAGTGTGACGATCAACTCGATCGCCATCGCCAATGCTTTCAGGCGCCTGGGGCCGTCAGTCAACGCGTCGGGGAAAGCCAAGGCCGTGCTGGATATCGGCGGATCAGCCTCTTGCCTGATGATCTTTAAAGATTCTTCTCCGCGCTTTGCCAGGGACATATTTGTCGGCAGCCATGAGCTTACAAAGAAAATCGCCAATGCTTTGGGGGTCAATGAAGCCCAAGCCGAGGCGCTCAAGCTGGCTCCCGGTGAAAAATTGGCCCAGGTCCTTGAAGCTTGTGACATGCCGATCAATACGCTGATCACCGAGATCCGTTTGTCAATGGATTATTATATGACTGAAAAAAATGTCCAGGTCGACGAGCTCTTCTTAAGCGGAGGCGGATCATTGTTAAAGGGAATGAGCGATGTTTTTGCAAAGAATTTAGGGTTACCTGTCAAGATTTGGAACCCCTTGGAGAGCGGGTATTTAAAGGTCCCGGCAGCCTCCGGGGAAATTCAAAATTATGCCGCGCAGTTTGGCGTGGCCTTGGGGTTGGGGTTGTAGCTTATGATCGAAATTAATTTAATTCCGGCGGTCTTGAGAAAAAGCGGCGATGGCAACGCGGATTCCTGGATGATCAATTTCCCCAAGGAGATCCTTTTAGGGGTGGCGTCAGGGCTGGTCTTGCTGATAGTGATGGTCCATTTACTGTTGGGGGCTGTGTGGCTGTTCGCGTTTGGGCAATTGTCTTTTCATAATGTGCAGTGGCAGAAGGTCCTGCCGGATAAGGTCGTATTGGATTCCATCAACAAGGAGTTTGGTGATGTAAAAAAGAAGATCAACACGATCGCCGATATAACGGTCAAAAAGTCCGTGCGATGGGCCCCTAAATTCAATGCCATCAGTGACGCGCTTCCCAAAGGGCTTTGGATCAGGAAAATGACTTTAGACAAAACCGGTCTGTCAATGGAAGGCTCTGTGGTGTCCAAAACCCAGAATGAAATTTATGATGTGGGCCTTTTTTTGTCTGCCTTAAAGCAAAATAGTGATTTTATGAAAGATTTTTCTTCGCTGGAAGTCAATTCCATCCAGCGGGGCAAGAGCAATGCCGTTGAGGTCACTGATTTTACCGTCATGGCCAAATTAAAATGAAAAATATTTTCAAGTCTTTTAACAGTTTAAGCGACCAGGTGCGTTATGCCATATTGGGAGGAGTGGTCTTTTTGATCATTGCGGTGGATGTGTTTTTTCTCGTCCTGCCCCAGATCAGCGGCATTGACGGCGTTAACGACCAAATAAAAAAAATGTCCGGAGATACCCAGCAAGTCTTGACGGACCGCCAGCGGACCAATCAGCTTAAGAAGAATCTTCTGGACCAGAACGTTCAATTAGGTTCGCTTAGCCGCAAGGTGCGTCCTATCCAGGAAGTCCCAGCGATCCTCAGCGCTATTTCCGGCATCGCCAATGAGTACGGTGTTAAAATTGACCAGTTAGTCCCTGAAAAAAACCTGCAGGAAACTTTAATGACGACCGCGGAGGGCAAGTACTATGCCTTACCCATTGTGATCAAGGCCCGCTGCGGATACCATATGTTCGGGCGTTTTTTAAGTAAGTTGGAAAATCAGGACATGTATTTTATCATGAAAGATTTCATCATTCAAAACGACGCGCAGGAACCTAATACGCGTTTATTTTCTTTGACCATCAAAATCATCCTGGTGGACAGGGCATGGGTCCTGGCTAAAAATTTATGAGATCGCTCATTTTTGTGTTAATATTATTAGCAGCCAATCGGGTTTATGCCCAGGAAGCTTTTATGTATAATGATCATGGGAAACGTGATCCCTTTGCACCTTTAGTGTCTTCAGCCGGAATGGTTGTCACCTACGACGAAGACCTGTCAGTCAATGACCTGGCCCTGGAGGGGATCGTGGCTGACGCGTCGGGGAATAATGCCGCCATTGTCAACGGCAAGGTCGTTAAGGCCCATGATCAGATCGGCCCGTACCTGGTAGATGTTATTGCTGTTGATCATGTGGAATTTTTGAAAGGGACCGAGAGATTTATATTAAAGATCAAAAAAGGAGGGATGTGATGTTCAGGCGTGCATCCGGTTTGGGCTTCTTGATGGCGGCCGCGGCTTTTGTGCCGATGGTTTGGGCTGCTGTGTCAACTGCCTCCGGCACAGCAGCGCCCAGTGAGTTGTCGCAAGCCAATTTGCCTGCGGATGGCGGGCTTGTCAGTTTGGACTTTCAGGACGCGGATATCAGGAGTGTGTTGAAAGTACTGGCTTTTAAAAGCGGGGTGAATATCGTGGCTGCCCCTGATGTCACCGGTGTTGTGAATATTGAGTTAAAGGATGTGCCCTGGCAGAAGGCCCTGGACGTGATCCTGTCCACCTACGGGTATGGTTTTGACCGCAAGGACAATATCATCACGGTCATGACCGTCGAGAATTTGAAAAAGTACCGGGAAGATTCTCTGGCCCTGGAAGCCCAGGAAGCATTGGTTTCCAAGACATACGCCCTCAATTTTGCCAAGGCTGAGGATGTGTTGAAGGTCATTGATAAATTGATAAGTAAGCGGGGGTTCATTAATTTTGACGCGCGCACTAACTCGGTCATTGTGCGGGACCTGGAAAGGAACCTGGAGTTGATATTCGGGGTCATCAAGTCCATAGACACCATTACCCCGCAGGTGATGATAGAAACCAAGATCATTGAAACGGACCTGAACACCACTGAAAATATGGGTATTGATTGGGTGCTTCAGGTAAGCGCTTCAGGGGCCAGCGTCCCGACGATCTTTCCTTTTAATGTGGCAAAACCGGGGCAGCCGGGACAGTTTGGGGCCACCACCTTTTATCCAACTTTATCTTCCACTTTATCGGGCATTTCTGCCCCCGCTTTAACATCTCCCACCACTTCAGGATTTACTTACGGGACGATCAACGCTTCCCAGCTTTCCGCTACACTGAATTACCTGAGTACCCGCGAGAACATCCATGTCCTTTCAGACCCGCGCATCGTGACGCTGGACAATCAAAAGGCCAAGATCGTGGTTGCTGAACAATATCCGGAGGCGACTTATTCTTTTAACTCGAGCACAGGACAGCAGCAAGTGACAGGATTTACAACATTACCTATCGGCATCAATTTTGAGGTTACACCGCATGTGAACAACGCAGGACTAGTGACATTGGAGCTGCATCCGCAGATCTCGGCCTTTAACAAAACGATCACGGTAAACAGTAATCAATTACCGGATACGAACAACCAAGAGGCTGAAACCAATGTGATGGTGGAAGACGGCAAAACTTTAGTCATCGGTGGTCTGATCACGGATACGAAGACTGTCAACAAGACAAAGTTCCCCATTTTGGGGGACATCCCTTGGCTGGGCGATCATTTTTTTAACAGCACCAGCACCGTGAAAAGCAGAAGAGAGATCATCATCTTCCTGACGCCGCACATCATTACAGTTGGTAAAGATCCTGCATCGGATACAACCCCATAGTTCCTTATCCTGCGTGAGAAGGTACCAATTTTAAAAACACCTTAAAGGAGAGAGAAAACTGTGGCTAAAGAAATTTTAATCCAAGTAGCGCAAGACGAGCGGCGCGTGGCGGTTTTGGTAGACGGCAAGCTGGATGATTTTTATATTGAGCTTGACCGGCACCAATCCATGCTCGGCAACATCTACAAAGGCAAGGTCGAGTCCATCCTGCCGTCGATCAACGGGGCTTTTGTCAACATCGGGCAGGAAAAGAACGGCTTTTTGTATTTGACCGACGCTGATAACCCTTTTCTCAATGATATTGAGAAGATCGAGGAAGAGCCTAAACAAAGCGTTCCCCAAAAGATCCTTAACATGATCTTGCCTAAGCCCGCGGCTGAACAGGCCGTGCCGGCTGTATCGCCTTCTCAGGCACCACAGGCCAATCGCAACCGTCCCCCGCAAAAGGACAAAAATGAATTGCCCTTAAAGAAGGACCAGGAAGTTTTAGTGCAGGTTGTCAAAGACCCCTTCGGTACCAAAGGGGCGAGGCTAACCACCCACATCAGCCTGGCCGGGCGTTTTGTGGTGTATATGCCGGTGGACAAGCATAGCGGTATTTCCAAGAAAATTGAAAAGCCCGAGGAGCGCCAGCGCCTGCGGGACATTTTAAAGACCTTCACCTTTTCCAAAAGCGGAGGGTTTATTGTCCGTACCGCCTCCATGGAGCAGGGTGAAAAAGAAATTTTCCGCGATTCTAAATTCCTGGTCAATAAATGGCAGGAGATCCGCGAATTATCCAGGAAAAAGCAGCCGCCCGCCCTTATTTATGAGGAAGGGTCCTTGATCTGGAAGGTCATCCGGGACCTGCTTAAGGATGATGTGCAGCATGTGATCATCGATTCCAAGGATGAGTTCGTTAAAATGCGCAAGTTTGCGCAAAATTTGATCGGCAGCGAGGTCATCGAGAAGATCCAGTATCATCCCGGGCCCCAGACCTTGTTTGAGGCCAAGAACGTGGCGCGTGAGCTGGACAAGATCTACGAGCCCAAGGTGTACCTGAAATCCGGCGCGTATGTGGTCATTGAACCGACAGAAGGGGTGACGGTCGTGGATGTCAACAGCGGCCGCTTTAAGAGCAGGGGCACGCCTGAAGACGCGGCCTTCGCGGTCAACATGGAAGCAGCACCGGAGATCGCCCGGCAGCTGCGTTTAAGGGACTTAGGGGGGATCATTGTCATTGATTTTATCGACATGAACCGCGAAGAGCACAAGCGCAAGGTAGTTAATGCCCTGCGTGAGGGCTTGGCTAAGGACCATGCCAAGACCGAGGTCAATCGCA
Source organism: Candidatus Omnitrophota bacterium (assembly GCA_013287965.1). Lineage (GTDB taxonomy): Bacteria > Omnitrophota > Gorgyraeia > Zapsychrales > Fredricksoniimonadaceae > JABDGZ01. Next base: position 7,214 of record JABDCU010000011.1, read on the forward strand.
TCTCCCAGCTGGGATTGGTGGAAATGACCCGGGCGCGTACAGGTAAGACCATTGAGTCTTTGGAGTTCCATAGTTGCCCTTATTGCGAGGGCCGGGGCAAGGTAAAGATTAATTGACGAAATTTGATATCCTTGTATAATACGGACTTTCTAAAGCGTTCAAAGGAGATAGCCATGTTTGCAGTTGTTCAGGTAGGAAATAGTCAGTTTAAGGTCAGCGAAGGCGATGTCATCAAGGCCAATCGTCTGGACCATGAAAAAGGCCAGAGCATCGTTTTGGATAAAGTTTTGCTTTATTCCGACGGTAAGAATGTTAAATTAGGCACGCCGTATTTGAAGGATGTTGAGGTCAAGGCAGAGGTCCTTAATCAAATGCGCGCACCCAAGGTCATTGCCTATAAGTACCGCAAGCGCAAAGATTCCGCGCGCACCCATGGCCATCGCCAGGATTTGACAACCGTTAAAATTGCAAAGATCTCAGTTTAATCATTTTTGAAATTTTAGATTTCCCGGTTCCCTCGCATGGGGCACCGGGATTTCTAATTTTAGGGGTTTATTTATGGCATTCGTTGATCAGGCACGCATAGAAGTCCAGGCCGGTAATGGCGGTAAAGGCTGTGAAAGCCATTACAGCGACAAGTACACGCGTTATCCCATTTGCAATGGCGGCGACGGCGGGAGGGGTGCTAACATCATCTTTCAGGCCGACCGTAACCTGCATACCCTTTTGGATTACCGTTTCAAACAACATTACGTGGGCGAGCGGGGCGGGCATGCCAGCAGTAATAATAAGACAGGCAAAAGGGGCGAAGATTGCATCTTACGCGTTCCCGTGGGAACGGTGTTGTGGGACTATGACACGGACCTATTGATCCGTGACCTGAACGTGCACGGGGACACGGTGATCGTAGCTAAAGGCGGCGAGGGCGGCCGCGGCAATAATCATAACCGCACGGTCCTGCCTCCTCATGAAGGTGAGAAGCGCATGATACGCCTGGAGCTCAAGATCATCGCTGATGTGGGATTGATCGGATTTCCTAATGCCGGTAAATCAACGCTCATTTGCGCTGTTTCCAAGGTCAGGTCCAAGATCGCCAATTATCCTTTTACCACCAGGGCGCCGATCTTAGGGATCGTCAAAGACGAGGACGATGAGGACAGGAATTTTGTGGTGGCAGACCTGCCGGGCCTGATCGAAGGGGCCCATGAAGGCAAGGGCCTGGGCCATCAATTCCTCAAACACGCCGAGCGTACTAAAATTTTGGTTCATGTGATCGACATGTCCGGCAGTGAAGGCAGGGACCCTGTTGACGATTATTATAAGATCTGTGAAGAATTAGATTTATATAGCGAAGAGCTTTTGCAAAAGCACCGGATACTCGTGGCCAATAAAATGGACCTTCCGGACGCTAAAAAGAACCTGACAAAATTCAAACGCAAGGTCACCAAGGACATCATCCCCATTTCTGCCAAAGACAAAGAAGGTCTGGATAAACTTTTGGCAACTATCAGATTATTGCTATAATATAGAACTATAAAGGGCGCTGATGCCCTTATTCCAAAGGAGGAAACATGTGTCCAATAGGAGGAGGTATCTGTCCGATCACCCACGAAAGCAAGCTGGCGATATTAATAGCTGTGGTAGCGAGTTTTCTTTTTGGGTACTTGTGGTATGGCCCTTTGTTTGGTAAGACATGGGCTGGGTTGATGGGATTCAAGAAGGACGATAGCAAGTGCTGCGGGAAGCCTCCTGTTTCAGCGCTTTTAATAACGCTTTTAGGGACGGGGTTCACCGTTTTTGCGTTGGCCTATATTTTGGGCCGTTATAAGCCTCATTGCAATGCTGGCGCAGCGGTATTAGTTTGGCTTGGGTTTTACGTGCCGTTGCTATTAGGTACCGTAACATGGGAGCGCAAGCCCTGGAAATTGTTCGGATTAAATGCCGTCTATTATTTGCTGAACCTTCAGCTGATTTCAGCTGTTTTGACATACGTTCGCTAAGCGAATCTGGTTAAACGGTATTGTTCCCGAAACGGGATATTTTGGCCGTCCGCTTCGGTTTACAACAAATTTTTTCTAAAGATTCTCTTTATTTGGAAAAAATTTGTTGTAAAGCCTCGCGGACATCTGGCGAAAAATCCCTGAATGTTTCGTCCACAATACCGTTTGGTCATATTCGACGAGTGATATGGACAAGTCGCTTCGAAGCAACAAATTTATCCGTTAGCTGTAGGAGTTCAAATTGGTAGAGAATATTTAGGTAAGGTTAAGAAAATATGACACGCACATTTCAAAAACCTATTAAACGCATTGTTGTCAAGCTTGGTTCCAGCCAGATCGTGGACGAGAAGTTCAAGGCTCGGAGGGAACGATTAAATTCGTTGGCTCGGCAGATCAGTCTTTTGCACAAAAAAGGCATTGAGGTTGTTTTGGTTTCATCCGGCGCTATTGCAACAGGCATGGGTGAATTAGGGGAAAGCAGACGGCCTACTGACTTGGGAGCTTTGCAGGCACGGGCGGCTATTGGGCAGGCGGTTTTGATGCGTAATTATATTGGATCGTTTAAAAAGGTGGGACTCAAGTGCGCGCAGGTGTTGTTGACTTGGGATGATTTTGGCAAGGATACCCGTTCCTTAAATGTCCGCCACACCTTGGATGCCTTATTGCAAAAGGGCATTGTGCCAGTCATTAATGAGAATGATACCACTTCAACGGAAGAGATCAAATTCGGGGACAATGATAAGCTTTCTGCCTTGGTGGCCAAGCTTTTGCATGCGAACCTTTTGGTGATCCTTTCCAATGTTGATGGCTTGTGGGATATCAATAAAAAAGTGTACACGGAAGTTAAAGAGATCACTCCTGAAATTATAACCGTGTCCAAAGGCACCTCCAATGCTCACGTCGCCCGGGGCGGAATGAAGACCAAGATCGATGCTGTACAGATCGCCCGCGCAGCGCATATTCCTTGTATTATCGCCGGAGGCAATGTGAAGGATGTTTTAGTGAAGATAATTGCCCGTGAACCTATTGGGACGTATTTTAAGGTATGAGTTTATCCGCGCAAATTTTAAAAATAGCAAAGGCGGCTAAGAAGGCTTCTTTTCAGATGGCACTGGTCAGCACAGCAGAGAAGAACCGCGCGCTGATCTTGATGGCCAAGGCTTTGGAAGCCCAGCAAGGCTATTTATTGAAGGAAAACGCCAAGGACGTGGCTGCTGCCGCAAAGGTCGGTGACTCTAAAGCGACTATTGATCGCCTGACGCTTAATTCCAAACGCATTTCCGCGATGAGCGATGGTCTTCGCGAGTGTGCCAAACTCAAAGATCCCATCGGGCAGCTGCTCGAGACCATTAAGCGGCCCAACGGCCTTTTGATCAAAAAGATCAGCGTGCCTTTAGGTGTCGTCGGTATTATTTATGAATCGCGTCCTAATGTAACGGCTGATTGCGCAGGGCTTTGCTTGAAATCCGGTAATGCGGCCATTCTCAAGGGCGGACGTGAGGCTATTCATTCGAATAAGGCGATCTTTAAAATTTTAAAAAGCCAGTTAAAGAAAACTAAAATCCCTTATGATGCTTTGCAATTGATCGAAACTGTTGACCGTCAGGCTGTACAGGAACTTTTGAAACTTGATGAATGCCTTGATGTCATTGTCCCTCGTGGGGGCGAGAGTTTGATCCGTTTTGTCACAGACCATTCCCGCATCCCGGTGATCAAGCATTATCATGGCGTCTGTCATGTATACGTCAGTGATAAAGCGGACTTGAACATGGCGCACAAAATTACCATGAACGCCAAGGTCCAAAAACCAGGCGTGTGCAATGCCATGGAAACCTTACTGGTTGATCGTGCCGTTGCCCGGAAATTCTTGCCGTCCATGGTCAAGGACCTGCAGAAAGCCGGCTGCGAGGTCCGCGGGGATGCAGGCACACGCGCGATTGTTAAAGAGGGTGTTAAAAAGGCGACGGAAAAAGACTGGCGCACGGAATATTTGGACCTGATCCTTTCGGTGCGGGTGGTTGAAAATGCCAAACAAGCCATTGAACATATCAATACTTTTGGTTCGCATCACTCCGACACCATTGTTACCAAGGACAAGAAACAAGCGCAAGGATTTTTGGATGCGGTAGATTCAGCATGCGTTTATGTCAATGCCTCGACCCGCTTTACTGACGGGTTCGAATTCGGCTTCGGGGCAGAGGTGGGCATCAGCACGGATAAACTGCACGTGCGCGGGCCCATGGCTTTGGAAGGCTTGACCAGTTATAAATATGAGATTTATGGTAACGGGCAAATTCGCAAATGAAACGTATTGGTATTTTAGGCGGCAGTTTTGATCCCATCCACTTTGGCCATTTGCTGATGGCCCAAAGTGCGGTGGAGGCGTTGAAGCTTGACGCGGTGTTCTTTGTGCCGGCGTATTGTTCGCCCTTTAAAACCAAGCATCCTTTGCCTGACGCGTCTAAACGTTTGGTAATGGTCAAGGAAGCCATTAAAGGTAATAAGGCTTTTAAATTGTACGACGGTGAATTGCGCCGCGGCCAGGTTTCGTATACTGTCGATACATTAAAAGAACTGAAAGCCAAATACCCCCAATCCAAATTCTTTTTATTGATGGGGGCTGACAATTTAAGGACTTTTCACCGCTGGAAAGATCCGCAGGGCATTTTAAAATTGGCCGGCCTGGTCATCTTAAACCGCCCGGGCTTTGATAAGAATTATCCCAAGCGCTGGCCTTATGTGAAGATCAATATGCCGGCAGTGGATATTTCTTCCAGTGATATCCGTGAGCGCCTGAAGGCCAGGAGATCGATCTGGTATTTGACGCCCAAGGCTGTTATCCGTTATATTAAGCAGTACCGGTTATATGTTAAACAAGGAGCGATATGAGCGATATCAGGTCTCAAATTAAATTCGGTACCGATGGCTGGCGCGCGGTGATCTCTGATACCTTTACTTTTGAAAATGTCCGTATCGTGGCCCAGGCCGTGGCTGATTGGGTCAATAAAGATAATCCTCAATTTTTACTTAAAACCGCTTCAGTGGGGTTTGACAACCGTTTTCTTTCCGCTGAATATGCCCAAGCTTTCGCTGAAGTGTTCGCGGCCAATGGCATCAAAACATATCTTTCAGACACTTCCCTGCCGACACCCACTTTGAGTTTGGGGGTTGTTGATCTTTCCAACGTTTGCGGCATCATGATAACGGCCTCGCATAATCCTGCCAAATTCAACGGCATTAAGATCAAGACTGCCCAAGGTGGCGCCGCCTCTAAAGACATTACCAATCTCGTCGAGAGTTATCTGGGCCAAACACCGGTGAAGCGCCTGAATGCTGCCGCGGCTGTTGACCAGGGCCTTATCGTGAAGCATGATTTTAAAAAAGCGTATGTTAAATTCATCCGCGCTTATCTGAATTTAAAGAAGATGAAGACGGCCAAGTTCAAGGTGCTGGCGGATATCATGCATGGCAGCGGCCGTGACCTGATGCTTCAGATCCTTAAAGGTACGGCGATCAAGCTCACCCTGATGCGTGAGGATGTAAACCCCGGTTTTGACGGCAGTAAGCCGGAGCCCATTCCTGAATGTTTGCAGGTGATGATGGGGCGCATGAAAAAAGAAAAATTTGATTTTGGCCATGTGCTTGACGGCGATGCTGATCGCATCGCCGCAGTGATGCCTGGCGGGGAGTTTGTTTCTCCTCAGAAGATCTTAGGACTTTTGATCCTGCATTTGGTGCGTAATCGCAAAGTTGAAGGCGGGATCATCAAGACCCTATGCGGGACAACCATGCTCGATAAGATTGCCAAGAAACTTGGCCGTAAACTTTATGAAACTCCGGTAGGTTTCAAATACATTTCAGATCTGATGATATCCGAAAAAATAGTTGCCGGTGGAGAAGAGGCCGGAGGCATGGGCCTGCCTAATTATATCCCCGAGCGTGACGGTACCCTGGCCGGGCTTTTGCTGTTGGAGATGATGGTTTATAACAAAAGGAATTTCAAGCAATTAGTCCAGGACATGGAGCAGGAATTCGGGCGTTATTATTATTTGCGGCTGGATCATTCCATGGACGCTAAAAAAGTTGATATTAATAAATTGAAAAAAATCCCGTCTGTTTTAGGCAAGAAGGTCATTGAGGTCAAGGACTTCGACGGAGTCAAGCTCATCTGTGAGAATGAAGACTGGCTGATGTTCCGCCCATCAGGCACGGAGCCGCTGGTGCGTATTTACGCCGAATCTAAATCTCACAAGCGGTCCCAGGATATCCTGAATTTCGGCCGCCAACAGGTTGATCCCAGATAATGATTTATTACATCACCTATTTTCTAACCAAGATCGTAAGCTGGCTTTATTTTCCCTATACAGCCCATCAAACCCCTAACATTCCCCGTCAGGGGGGATTTATTTTGGCCAGCAATCACATCAGCAATTTAGACCCGGTTGTTTTGGGAATATGTTCAGTCAGGCGTTTGAATTTTATGGCCAAGATAGAATTGTTCAAAGGCCTTTTGGGATTTTTTCTGACGAATTTAGGGGCTTTCCCGATCAAAAGGGGTGCAGGGGATTTCGGCGCCATGCGGGAGGCGATCAGGCGCCTGAAAGAAGGGCGTGTGATATTGATCTTTGTAGAAGGCACCCGGCGTATCGGCAATGAACCGTCCAAGGCCCAGGCCGGGGTCGGGTTTTTGGCCATGAAATCCGGCGTGCCGATAGTGCCTGTTTATGTGCAAGGGACCAATAAAGTCATGGCGCCCGGCACTAAATTATTCAAAAGAGGTCCTGTGTCCGCTACTTTTGGTAAGCCCTTTTTCGTCAGTGACGCTCCCACCTATGAAGAAGCTTCCCAGCGTATTTTAGACAAGATTTACTCTCTGGCTTAAGAACCCCCCAACTGGCAGTATATAAATGCACGTGTTATACTTCCAAGTATAATGAAAAAGATACTTTTGGCGCTTACCATTTTGTGTTTTTTTATAACAAGCGTATTGGGGACCTGTCCCGTTTATGCCGAGGGGTTCCGTTTGCCCGCGCCAGGTGTGATGGTGCGGCTAAGTCCATCCTTTAACCCTCCGATTTTAAAAGGTCTCAAAGTCCATCCGGACAATCCATTTAGATTTGATTTTATTTTAGACCAGGGTGATTCATCTGCCACCTCTAAAACCGAAGCCACTCGTCTTATCAAGTACTTCCTCGCCAGCTTAACCATCCCTGAAAAAGATCTTTGGGTAAATTTGTCTCCGTATGAGAAAAACCGCATTATCCCTCAAAGTTTTGGCCTCACCGAAATGGGCAGGGACCTTTTAGCGGAAGATTATATGCTCAAACAAATTACCGCGAGTCTTATTTATCCGGAGGATGGGATCGGTAAGAAATTCTGGAAACGCATCTACGAAGAAGCAGCTAGAAAATTCGGCACCACCAATATCCCCGTAAACACATTTAACAAAGTCTGGATCGTCCCTGAGAAGGCGGTTGTTTACGAAAACGCCAAGGCAGGAACGGCGTATGTGGTGGAAGCGAAGTTAAAGGTGATGTTGGAAGAGGATTACATGGCGCTTTCTCATCATCAACAAAATCAATCCCATTCCATCGCCTCCCAAGTCATCCGCCAAATCGTCATCCCCGCACTCACCAAAGAAGTCAACGAAAACAAAAATTTCGCCCAACTCCGCCAAGTCTACAACAGCCTCATTTTAGCCACCTGGTACAAAAAGAAGATCAAAGACAGCATCCTGTCGCGAGTGTATGCAGACAAGAATAAGATCAAAGGCTTGTCATTCCCGACCTCCCAAGGATTGTCATCCCCAAATGCTTTAATCGGGGATCCACAATACATCTATCAACAATATTTAAAAGCCTTCAAAAAAGGCGTCTACAACTACATCAAAGAAGACCAGGATCCCCTGACACAAGCAGTCATTCCCAGGAAATATTTTTCAGGCGGTTTTGATGCCGAACGAATATTTCCGACGATAAGCCTTGCCCAATTGTCACAGGTACCCCGATCACTGGGCGTCAATAAGGCCCAAATTATAACTGTTGACTGTGCCATGGCCGAGACCCAAACAAACCAAAGTGGTGCAGAGGCCAAAACGCCGCAGACAATTAAATTGAAAGAAATGATAGAGAGAATTGCCAAAGACCATGGGATCAATAATGTTAAATTTCTTTTCAAAGATCCGATAAACCTACAATTAAAGGAGTCATCCTCTTATCCAATTGAAGAAATAGAAGGGGACTTCGAATACATATTATCGGAACCAATGCATAATGCGCATCAAGAACAAAAAGGGGGGGGGTATAAGGGTCGATGTTCAGGGGAATAGTATTTTAATAAAGAACTTCGGTGAAATACCATGGGAGAAAATGATAAAGAGATACCATGATTTGGTTACCAATAAATTGCTTTACGTTCCTAATAAATCAGATGGCTCCATCGATGAACTTGCACATAAAGATTTTGTGGGGGAAGAGTCAATTAAGTCAGGAAAATACAGGTTGGCAACATCAGATGAAATTAACCGCTTATATTCAACAGAAGAAGGTAAAGATATTTTATTTTTTGATCATAGGGGAATTTCATTTGCAGAAGATAAAGTTACGGATGATCGGTCTAATAGTCTAGACCAGGTTAACAGTGGGATAGGTTCATTTATGGCTCGTGTGTATAGTAAAAAATATCAGGGCACGGTTAGAGTGCTTGATGATGGGGAAATATCTAAAGAAGTCTCGATCGGGATTGAATTTTCTGATGAATCGCCGTTTATTTTTATTGGCCGTGCCATGATGCAACCCGGGGCCCAAAAGCCGAGAGACATTCCCAGTGATTTTATTACAAGGTTAAGCAGTGTTCTGGAACAAGATTTTCCTACGGATGAGCCGAATCGTGGCGTGCAAAGAAATGCAGGGGTGGTCTTGCTTCTGCGGCAGATTGACGGGAAATGGGAGTTTCTTTTGACAAAAAGAGCCCGTAGTCTTTCTTCATGGCCAGGAGCATGGGTCCTTCCTGGAGGGAACCAAGACCATCCTGAATCAATAAGAGATGCGGCATTGAGGGAATTAAAAGAAGAAATGGGCCCGTCTTCCGAAGTCTACGATGTTATCGGGGTATTGCGTCATGAAGATACGCTTGATAAGAAAAGTTACCGGATATATCCATATGTGGCAGCGGTAAGGCAGGGCAAGGACATAGAATTTAATCCTAATAAAAAAGAGGTTGAGGATTACGCTTGGATTCCTGTGGACCAGCTATTAACGTTATCAGACAAGGGAGCATTGCTCAACACTCCTCTGTTTTCGAAAGAAGAATTTCCCGTACAAAGAGGTCCAGAAACAATAACCATAACGCCGGCTAATTCAAAAATACTGTTTTATTTTGCTAATGCTGTGCAAAAGGTGATTAAGAACAGCGCCCAATTGGCTGGCTTAAAAGACCAGGCGATGCTGAAGGCCGATCGGGACGGTTTTAACTTTGCCAGAGAAGATCGATTCGCCATTGAAAAAGAACAAAACAGTCCGAATTTTACCGTAAGGATAAAAGGGGAGAGTTTTTATGTTACGCCCGTGGATGATTGGGATGGCAGGGAAACGTTGAATTTCAGTTATGCGCCGTTCCGATCCTATAATAATTATATCTACACCAAACCCATTCGCCATGGCGGCCCCATGGCTATAAGAGGCGTTTTTGTTGACGACCTTAAGGATATGCGTGTCCGAGGCATGATGAACCTGATGATCAGGGTGTTGCTGCAGCAACACCCAGGCGTTGTGTATGTACATCCGGAGGCGCGTAATGCCCTGCTGCTCAGGGAGTTGATGCTGCATTTCGGGTTCAAACCCGAGGACAGGTCAGCAAAACCCAACGCCTACTATTTGGATGGCAAGGTATTTATCGGCATGTCAGATAGGGGATTAATTGACAGAACATCGTCAGGAGTAGATGATCAATACTCATTTACGCATGATTTAAATGCCATTTCCGTTAAACCCGGGGCCATGGGGATTTATTTGGGCCAGACGCTTATTAGAGATAACAGCACCCCATTGGCTGGGGAACAGCAGGCGAGTCGGGCGATGACGAATGACCCGAAGATGTTGGGGTACTTAAAAAGATTGGCATACCATGATTGGAAGTTTCGTCGGGGAGGTGGTGACCTGCTTTTAAAATACCTTGGTGACCATGACTTTGATACATGGTCTTCAGGTTTGATATCAAATTTTATTGAACCTGAAGAAACCGATGAAGTGCAAAGATATTATGTAAAAAATCTGATCCCCGGAAAACCTGATATCGAACCAGCCGTCAAAGATGCCAGGGTCGCATCCATTTTTACTTTAGGTAAGGGCTTAAACCCAAATAAGATCGGCGAGGACAAGAAAGAGCTATTTCAAGATGGGATGATCCAAAGAGTTGAAAATGAGACTGAATTATGGCTTGCAAGTAATCCTAAAGGGGCAATAAAGTCAGGAACAGATGAAGAAATTGAGTTAATTAAAAGTTATCAGTTATCCCATGGGAAGTTACCAGAGAAATTCAGTCAATTCGCGTTTTTAGAGAATATAAGGTTGATTTATTTGACCCGCCAAATGATCATTCAGAAAAAAGTTGATTTTCGTGGTGCAGATACCTGGGTTTATGCTCAAATCAATAATGTAGTCCCAATAAATAAATTGAGCGAACGGGCAAAAGCGATCATTTATCCTGGATATTATGATATGGGCCATGAATTTGTAATTGAAGGAAATTCAGGCCAGGAAAAGCTGGTCACCTCCCAAAATAGGGACGGCGCCCAAGTGGCGGATCGGGCGATGAAGGTGAGGATAAAAGACATAAGACCCATTTACCATCCGGCTGGAAGCCGGATCAGCGGTCCCAAGAGCATTAATCGTATGATAGAAGCCTCTCTTAGGGCTGCGGTTTTTAATCTATGGACAAAGCATGTGCCAACTCATTCAACGTCTGCCAATGGAACGGGTATAGTACAATCTTCTGAACTTTTTCATGATGGCAGGATGTATGGGGAGTTGTCTTTGCAGTTCAGTAAGCTGTCAAAACGTAACAAGGAGATTGCGTTGGGGATTGTCCCTGGTTCCATACCGGACCAGCGTATAGGAGGTCCTTGGCAATGGAACAGCGGCATGCGTGAATATACGCATGATACCCTTGAACAAGTACGCGAATCATCAGACGGAAACATTAAGGCTGTTATAACGACAAATAAGCATTCACGGTATATTACTTTTTATATTCCTACAGGACCAGATATGCCCGTCAAGGAATTCGGGCAAAGGGCCTTGATGATCGCGAAAGAGTTTAAAGAGCAGGAAGATCCACAGACATATTATACGTTTGTTGAAAAGATGTTTGAGGGACAGGAAAATGAAGCGGATCTAATGGTGTTGTTTTTTGGACGCAGCCAATGGTACCGTGATTGGAGGCATTTTTTACTAAGATCGTTTGGCCATTATTATGATGCTGAAAATGACTGGTTTTATCCAAGTCAGGCGGCCTATAGCAAGGCCCTTAAGATCAGGTCCCGACTCTCTAAAAAGGATCAGGCGATGAAGTCGGCAGGGGACAACAGCCGATCAGCTATAATAGAACGGGCAGAGATTAGATTTAAAAAAGAGATTGAAATATTAGATTTGCAATCGCAGAGGGGGGAGCAGATTACATATAACCAATTTATGGATCTTCTTGCCGAAAATGGATATTCTGGTTTGAAGCAGAGAGAGCTCAGGAATGACATGGCCAAATATAAACGCTTGAATGGCCACTCTCATCCTATGTTGATAAATGAACGCGAAAGGACGACAAGTTCTGATGAATTTGTTAAGGAAGATAAAATGTGGCATGATTTTGTAAAATCGGTATCAGCAAGAAAGGAAAAGACGTGGAAGCAAAGTGAATTACCGGAAATAGCAAAGCGGTACCCGGAAAAGGCAGCCAGTTTTTTAAAAAATAATAATATTCTTCTTATAAATGATCAGGCAAAGGAGCCTAAAAAAGATGTTGGTATTAAATCTGATAAGATTGACAGCGCCCAAGTGGCCGTGGCCCCATCCAAGCCAGGGGACCGGGCGATGCAAACTAAACCAGCGGGGGAAGAGCAATTAAAGGTAAGTGTGGAAGATATTTTGTGGAGTATTATAAACAAAGACAGATTTTTCTTGGGGGGTACAGAGGTTTTTGGTCGAGAGATGAGTGGATTCTTTATTCCTTTGATGAGAACGCGAGCCGCACGACAGGGCTTGTCCTTGAATGATTATTCTTTGTTTTTACAACAATCAACAGAGCAGGCATTGCGTGAGAGGGGGCGTTGGGTTACATGGATCGAGAAATCTTTAAGAATGAAAGCTGGCAGCGACTTAACTGATTTTTTTCGTTTTGCAGATTTGTACGAAGACCAGCTTTCAGATTTTCTGGACAATGTTCTCAAAGAAAAATGGTCCAACGGTAATAAATATATCCGTGTCCGGCATATTGGCACGGCTGGGGGAGAAGAGATTTTTACGGGGATGATTTATATGTACCAGGCATTACAGCGTTTATATAACAGTTTAAACATCGCTGATCAAATAAGTTTTGAGGAGTGGAGCAAGGATTGGCGTATAGATATAGATGGGTTTGATGGTCAGGCAGAGAATTTATCGAAAATAAAAAGAGGTATTTACTCAGGAAAAGAGCTGGAGATTGACCTAAGAAATTATTTCTCAAGAAGAGGTGAAATAGCATCCAAAGACAGAACTCATCATTTTTTGGAAAAATATTTCGATAAAGTCATATTTTCAGTTTTTCAAGTGAATAGCTATTACAAGGTCAAAGATGAAATCACCCGGCATTTTCATGTTCATCCCATTTATCTTAATCTGGAAGAAGCTTCTCATCTGGATGTTTTAGACCAAAATCATTATGATCTCACTTTTTGCCAGAACACATTAATGTATCTTAATCTAGGAGCAGAAAAGAATTTGATGAGAATTGTGAGGCATTCCCAAAACAAGGACCATTTTTTCATCCATGAAGGCATGCTTGTTAGAACAAAGGACGATAAAACTGATTATTTTGAACTCTCCAAATATTTTAAAGAAAATCTCATTGCCCCTGTAAAATCTCTTGACTATGGATGGGTTTCCGAAATTCTGGGCGCAGATCCTTTGAAAGTTATTGAAGAAGGGAAAGTCACCATTAACCCAAATAGGGCCATGTTGGGATTCAATAAAGGCGGGATTGATTTGACCCCTGCGAAGATGAATGTAGAGACAAGGGCTGGATCCCCGACAGAAGCGTTCAGGGATGACAAGGGTAGGTCTGCGTTCGGGAATGACAATGGCATACAGTTTCATCTTGACCCTGCCATGCTGGCACAACTGCAGAATGCTTCGGGTTTTGTGCCGGTTATTATTAGTGTAGAGCCGCTGGTGGATTTGAGGGCGTTTTTAGGGGTGCAGTAAGATTTCAGTTGACATTTGAAAATTTATTGGCATAATTACCAGACTTTGTGGCGCAGGTCTTCACAAAGAATTCCGTTTCAAAGAAAGGTTTTAGAATCCCATGAATGCAGAAAAATCATTAATGGAAGAGCTGTACGCCAGTACCTTAAAGGATATTAAGGAAGGCGAAGTGTCAAAAGGGGTCATTGCCGCTATCACCGCCAAAGAGGTGATCGTCGACATTGGCTTTAAGTCTGAAGGGTTCGTTGCCATCGAGGAATTCCGCAACCCGGCTGAATTGGCCATTGGCCAGTCCATCGAGGTTTTGATCGAGAATATCGAAGATGACCACGGCCGCTTGATCCTCTCGTTTTCCAAGGCTGAAAGGCTTAAAGGATGGCAGAAGCTTTCTGATGATATCAATGAAGGCGATATCCTCGAAGGCAAGGTCATGCGCGCGGTCAAGGGCGGTTATATCGTCGATGTTTTTGGCATCGAAGCGTTTTTGCCGATGTCCCTGTCCGCTTTCAAGGGCCTGTCCAATCATGATATCACGACACACAATTACAAATTTGTCGTGGCTAAAATGAACAAGCAGCGCCGCAATTTGATCCTTTCCCGCCGTGAAATGGTCCAAAAAGAACGTGAAGAAGTGCGCGAAAAGCTCTGGGCTGAACTTAAAAAAGGCCAGAAGCGCCGCGGCACTGTTAAAGGCATCACTGATTTCGGTGCCTTCATTGATTTGGGTGGAGTTGATGGCTTACTGCATATCACTGATATGAGCTGGAGCCGCATTAATCATCCTTCCGAGATCGTTGCCGTCGGACAGAAACTTGAGGTCTTGATCCTGGATTTTGATCAGGCTAATTCCAAGGTTTCATTAGGTTTAAAACAAATTACATCCAATCCCTGGGATGAATCAGTGGCTAAATTCCCTCCGGGCGCCCGTATCAAGGGTAAGATCGTTAATATCATGCCTTACGGTGTTTTTGTCGAGATCGACAAGGGCATTGAAGGGCTTTTGCATTCCTCAGAAATTACCTGGCAGAAAAAGATGGTCAATCCTCAGGAAATGTTCAAATTAGGGGACATCATCGAAGTGCAGGTGATCAATGTGGACAAGGATGCCAAGCGCATTTCCTTGAGTATGAAACAATTGGAAGAAAATCCGTGGAGTTCTGCCGCGGCCAAATTTACCGTCGGTGCGCAGACCAAGGGTATCGTCCGCGGGTTTACTGATTACGGTGCTTTTGTCGAATTGGACAATGGTTTGGAGGGCATGATCCATGTTTCTGACATGTCCTGGACCAAGAAAATAAATCATCCGCAGGAAGTGGTGCAAAAGGGCCAGGAAGTGCAAGTCCTGGTTTTGGCCGTGGAAGCGGAAGCCCGCAAGATCACCTTGGGGCTTAAGCAATTACAAGCCAATCCCTGGGCCACCATTGCCGATAAATTCCCAGTTGGCGCTGTGATCGATTCAGTGGTGATCATGAATTCCAATTTCGGGGTTTTTGTGAAATTGGAAGAGGACATCGAAGCATTGGTTTATTCCTCAGAAATAGATAAAACCCAGGCTGCCGCACTTAAGGCCGGGGACAAGCTCCAAGTGAAGATCATTAAAGTTGACATCGAAGGCATGAAGATCGGCGTCAGCGCAAGGTTATAAGTAGTTAGGGACGTTTCCCGTTTAATAATGGGGGACGTCCCTCTTTTATTGTTGCTCCCACACTATGACACCCCAAGAAGCCCTCAAAAAGATTACTCGCGGTACGACTGAGATCATCAGTTTGGCTGATCTTGAGGCTAAGCTTAAGGAAGGCCGGCCTTTGGTCATCAAGGCTGGGTTTGATCCTACGGCTCCTGATATCCATTTGGGACACACGGTTTTGCTGCGTAAAATGAAGCAGTTCCAGGACCTTGGACACAAAGTGGTTTTTCTCATTGGGGATTTTACCGCCCAAGTGGGCGATCCTACCGGCCGCAATGAATTGCGCAAGAAAATGTCGATGGCGGATATTGAAAAAAATGCCGCTACGTATAAGACACAAGTTTTTAAAATCCTCGATCCTAAAAAAACACAGATCGTTTTTAACAGCCATTGGCTCAATAAATTGACCCTCCAGGATTCGCTGGAATTATCCGCTCACTTGACGGTGGCCCAGATGCTGGCCCGCGCGGACTTTAAAAAACGTTTTGAGTCCGGCAAGGAGATCAGCTTACTGGAATTCATTTATCCGCTTTTGCAGGGCTATGATTCTGTGCACTTGAAAACGGACGTGGAATTAGGGGGAAATGACCAGAAATTCAATTTGTTGATGGGCCGGCAATTGCAGGAGGCCTACGGCCAAAAGCCCCAAGTGGTGATAATGACGCCTTTGCTGGAAGGTACGGACGGCGTCAATAAAATGAGCAAATCTTTGGGCAATACCATTGGTATTAATGATGAGCCCAATGAGATCTTCGGCAAGGTCATGTCCATCAGCGATGAATTGATGCTGCGTTATTATGAGATCCTTACGGAAGCTGATCTGGATGCCATTAAAAAAATGCATCCCAAAGAAGCTAAATTACAGCTGGCGCAAACCATTGTGGAAATGTTCCATCCTATATCTGAAGGGGCGAAAGCCCGCGCGCATTTTGAAAGCACGTTTAGCCAGCACCAAAACCCGGAAAATATCCCTGAATTTAAAATCACATCAGGGCAAAAACTCATTGATATATTGGCAGTTACGAACATGGCCGCTTCCAAGAATGAAGCCCGCCGCTTGATCAAAGAAAAAGCTGTGACACATGAGGGCAGGCTGGTTGCCGACGAGAATTGGCCCCCGGCAAAAGGTGTCTTAAAGATCGGAAAACGGCGTTTTTTGAAACTCATATAAACTTAAAAAATATCCTTGACAATATTTTTGCCCGCAGATATACTTCAGGTTCATTATTTTTGCCTGAATACAGGCAAAATGCTGCAAGGTGCAAAGCTTACGCCCTTGTAGCTCAGTCGGTAGAGCACGTCCTTGGTAAGGACGAGGTCAGCGGTTCAAAACCGCTCGAGGGCTTCTTTAAAATCAAATCTTCTGTGACTCCGTTGAGTAGGGCGTTTGGCCAGCAACCGGGGGAGCGCAAGAATCAGGAATAAATATGCGCGAGACAATTCATTTTCAATGCACTGAGTGCAATCGCATCAATTACAACAGCACCAAAGATAAAAAACAAAATCCAGACCGCCTGGAGTTAAAGAAATTTTGTGCTTTTTGCCGTAAGCGTACGCCGCACAAAGAAACAAAGAAGTAAAACGAGTTTAAACCTGTAACGACTTAGGCCTGTAGCTC
>JABDCU010000011.1:23984-54606 GCA_013287965.1 Candidatus Omnitrophota bacterium
CTGTAGCTCCAATTGGTAGAGCGACGGTCTCCAAAACCGTGCGTTGCAGGTTCGACTCCTGCCAGGCCTGTTTTGATTTGGATATAAAGATGATCGGTAACGTTCAAAAATTTATCGGCGAAGTTTTAGCGGAGATGAAAAAGGTCTCCTGGACCACCCGCGGGGAACTGGTGGATTCGACGCTGATCGTTATTTTAAGTTCTTTTTTATTGGGCATATTCGTGGGGGTTATCGACTTCGCTTTTTCTAAAGGTGTCGCGGTAATTATTAAATAATTTATGAAATGGTATGTTGTTCATACTCAAACAGGGGCAGAAGAGCGCGCACGGGCAGGGCTTGAAAGCCGCATCGCCACGACAGAATTAAAGCAATTTGTAGGGGAAGTTGTTGTCCCCACCGAACAGGTTTCTGAGGTGCGCGGAGGGAAAAAGAGGATCACCGCCCGTAAATTCTTTCCGGGCTACCTTTTGATCAAGATGGACATGACCAAGGAAAGCTGGTATTTGGTCAAGACAACACCAGGGATCACCGGTTTTATCGGGCCGGGGAGACAGCCTCAACCCCTGACGGATATTGAAGTGGACAATATCCTCAAGCGTACGCAGGAAACTGAGTCCAAACCCTCTCCGAAGATCGTTTTCGAGGTGGGTGAAGCGATCCGCATCGGGCAGGGCCCGTTCGCGAATTTTAACGGTTCGGTGATGGAAGTTTATCCGGACCGCGGCAAATTAAAGGTAAGCGTGTCAATTTTTGGACGTTCAACCCTTGTCGAACTTGAGTATTGGCAAGTAGAGAAAATATAGGATAGGTATATGGCAAAAGAGGCTGTCGCACAAATTAAATTATATGTTCCAGCGGGCCAGGCAAACCCGGCGCCTCCGGTCGGTCCGGCGTTAGGCCAGCACGGCGTTAACATCATGATGTTCTGCAAGTCTTTCAATGACAAGACCAAGGGCAAGGACCCTCTTCCTTTGCCGGTTGTCATTACGGTTTACAAGGACAAATCATTTGATTTTATCATCAAAACACCCCCGACGTCAGCGTTGATCAAAAAGAGCGCTAAATTAGCGAAAGCCTCCGGCACCGCCGGTAAGGAAGTGATCGGTTCTTTGACGATCAAGCAGGTCGAGGAGATCGCCAAAATGAAAATGGATGATCTAAATACCATTGACATGAGCGAGGCGATCGCCACTGTCTCCGGTACCGCCCGTTCCATGGGTATAGAGGTTAAAGGATAAAGTTATGAGACTTAGCAAAAGAATGAAAGAAGCCCATAAGGCCATAGGTAGCGTCGAAAATCCTTTGTCATTACAGGAAGCTGTCAACCGCCTGAGTAAAGCTCCCAAAGTAAAATTTGATGAGACCGTTGAACTGCATTTTAACCTTAATCTGGATTTAAAAGCTTCAGATCAAGGTGTTCGCGGCACCGTTGTCCTTCCGCACGGCATCGGTAAGAAAGTGCGCGTCGCTGCTTTCTGTAAAGGTGATGCCGCAGCAAAGGCCCAGGCCGCGGGCGCGGACCTTGTCGGTGACAATGATCTTATTGAAAAAGTCATGGCCGGATTCATGGATTTTGACGTGGTAGTGGCAAGCCCTGACATGATGCGCGACCTAAGCAAGCTGGGTAAGGTGCTTGGCCCCCGCGGTCTTATGCCGACACCCAAGGCTGGTACTGTCACCGCTGATGTGGAACGTGCTATTAAGGAAGTCAAGGCCGGTCGTGTTGAATTCAAGTCTGACAAGCAGGGCGGTATCCATTTAGGGATCGGCAAGCGTTCTTTCGCTGAAAACAAGCTGGTGGAAAATGCCCAGTTTGTCATTGAAGCTGTCAACCATGCCAAACCTTCGGCAGTCAAAGGTAATTTAATTAAAAGTCTGGCCCTGGCAACGTCTATGGGACCGGGCGTAAAGGTGGCGCTATGACGACTATAACTAAGGTTGGAGCATTGTACCGTCAACGCATGGCCTCTTCCGTCAAGGAAGGCGTTGCCAAGAAATCCAGCACCTTTGTGGTTTCTTATCGCGGTATTTCTTCCGCTAAAATGAACATATTGCGCAAAGATTTGAAGCGCAAAAAAGCTGAGGTTTTAGTTTCTAAAACCTCAGTGGCGCGCATCGCCCTAAAAGAAGCCAAGCAGGAAAGTTTGGCCGGCACCATTGAAGGCCAGATGGCGTTGATCCTGAGCAATGCGGATGCGTCTGAAGTTTCCAAGGTTTTGGTTAATTTTGCCAAAGCTTACGAAGGTTTCGTTGTTCGCGGCGGTGTTCTTGATGGCGCCTTCCTGACGGAAGCCGAGGTCAAGACGCTTTCCGATTTACCGTCGCGCGAAGTGCTTTTGGCAAAACTGATGGGCACCATGAATGCGCCATTGACCCGTTTTGCCGGGGCGTTAAATGCTAAAACTCGTGATCTGATGTCCATATTAAAACAAAAAAGTGAAGGTTCTAATCAAGGAGGATAGTAAGATGTCTGACACAGCCGTCAAGGAATTAGCCCCCAAATTAGAGGGCATTTACAAAGAAGTCACTGGCTTGACTGTCCTGGAATTAGCCGAATTGGTTAAGGCCATGGAAAGCCGTCTTGGCATTTCAGCCGCAGCTCCTGTGGCTGTTGCCGCTGCTGGTGGCGGTGCTGCCGCTGCCGCGCCTGCCGAGGAGAAAACATCCTTTGACGTCATTTTAAAGGAAGTTGATCCTGCCAAAAAGATCGGTGTCATCAAGGAAGTGCGTGCTGTAACCAACTTAGGTCTTGCTGAAGCCAAAACACTGGTTGAATCAGCTCCTAAGACCATCAAGGAATCTGTTCCCAAGGCAGAAGCTGAAGATCTCAAGAAGAAGATTGAAGCTGCCGGGGGAAAAGTTGAACTTAAGTAAGCGCACGATCAAGCCTCAAGTTTCAGGCGTGGTAATCTTTCAATAGAGGGATTGCCTCGTCTTTCTTTTATTTTTGTAAATTAAAGGACATTATGGAAAAGCTAAAAATCAAAGATTTTAGTAAGTTCCAGGATAATTTCGAGCTGCCCAGTTTGCTCGATATTCAAACCCTTTCTTATGAGGAGTTCCTGCAAAGGAACGTGTCGACAGATAAGCGCAAGGACCAGGGTTTAGAGGAGGTCTTCCGCGAAGTTTTCCCTCTGGAAAGCTATGACGCGCAGATCCGCCTGGAATATATCGGTTATAATATCGGCAAAGAAAAATATTCCCGCTACGAGTGTCAGCGCCGGGGGATGACGTATGCCGCTCCTTTAAAAGTCAAGTTACGCCTGATAACACCGGTGGACATCAAAGAGCAGGAAGTCTATTTCGGTGATTTCCCGCTGATGACCGACACCGGAACATTCATCATCAACGGTGATGAGCGTGTCGTCGTTTCCCAGATCCAGCGTCCGCCGGGCGTTTCCTTTGAAGAGGAAACCCATCCGACGGGTAAAAGCATCTATTACGGCCGTGTCATCCCGTCCCGCGGCGCCTGGTTCGAGATCAAATATGACCTCAATGATGTTTTGATCGCCTACGTCGATCGCCGCCGCAATTTCCCGGCGTCCCAAATTTTGCGCATCATGGGTCTTTCATCCTCTGATGATATGCAGAAGATGTTAGGTGACCGTTATGAGAAGCTAAAAAATACCCTTGAAAAAGACCATACCACGACCAAGGAAGAAGCTCTCCTGGATTTTTATCGCAAGATGCGTCCGACTGAGCCTGCGACCGTGGAAGTGGCTGAAACCTTATTTTTCCGTTTATTCTTTGATCCCAAGCGCTATGACCTTTCCAAGGTCGGCCGTCACATTGTCAACCGCAAGTTGAATACCAATGTGTCGATGGACAACCGTGTTTTGGACATTGAGACCGTTGTCTCCGTGATCAAGTACCTGGTTGCCCTGCGCGAAGGCACCGGTGAATGCGATGATATTGATCACTTGGGCAACCGCCGTATCAAGTCCGTCGGTGAGTTGGTCCAGAACCAGGTGCGCATCGGTTTGGCGCGCTTGGAGCGTTCCATCAAGGAGCGCCTGGTCGTCATGAGTTCTTTTGAGAATTTGACCGTGCATCATCTGATCAATTCCCGTTTATTTTCCAACCAGATCCAGGATTTCTTTGCCCGCAGCCAGCTGTCGCAGTTCATGGACCAGGTCAACCCGCTTTCCGAGATGACCCACAAGCGCCGTATGTCCGCTTTGGGACCTGGTGGTTTAAGCCGTGAGCGCGCCGGTTTCGAAGTGCGCGACGTGCACCCGACCCATTACGGCCGTGTGTGTCCCATTGAAACGCCTGAAGGCCCGAACATCGGTCTGATCGCATCATTAACCACCTGTGCGCGCGTCAATGAATTAGGTTTTATCGAAACGCCTTACCGCAAGGTTGCCGACGGAAAAGTTTCCAGAAAAAGTGAATTCCTGACAGCGGATGTGGACCAGAATAAATACATTGCCCAAGCTAATTCACCCGTAAACGCGGATGGTAAATTTACCGAAAGCCTGGTGTCCTGCCGTTATAAGGGGGACTTTCCCAGGGTCAAGCCGGATAAAATTGAATACATGGACGTTTCGCCCAAGCAATTGGTTTCCGTGGCAGCTGCCCTGATCCCGTTTTTGGAACACGACGACGCTAACCGTGCTTTAATGGGATCTAACATGCAGCGCCAGTCAGTGCCCTTGATGATACCGGAAGTCCCGTTGGTCGGTACCGGTATGGAAGAAAAAGTGGCCCGTGATTCCGGTGTTGTGGTGATCGCCAAGGAGGACGGCACTGTCACCAAGGTTGACGGCCGTGAAATTACCGTCGGTAAGACAGTGTATTCTTTAAAGAATTTTCAACGTTCAAACGCCAATACCTGTGTCCATCAGCGTCCGCTCGTTAAACTCGGCCAGAAGGTGCAAGCCGGTCAGACGATCGCGGATGGCATCGGCACGCAAAATGGCCGTTTGGCTTTAGGCCGTAATGCCTTGGTGGCTTTCATGCCTTGGCGCGGTTATAATTTCGAAGACGCTATTTTGATCAATGAGCGCATCGTGCGCGAAGACGTGTTCACCTCAATTCACGTTGAGCGTTTTGAATGCGAATGCCGCGAGACCCGCTTAGGCAACGAAGAGATCACGCGGGACATCCCCAATGTCGCTGAAGAAGCCCTTAAGGATTTGACAGAAGAGGGTATTGTGCGTGTCGGGGCAGAGGTCAAGGCCACTGATATTCTCGTCGGTAAGGTCACGCCCAAAAGCGAAAAAGAATTATCTCCTGAAGAACGCTTACTGCGCGCCATCTTCGGTGAAAAAGCCGCTGATGTGCGTGATACGTCTTTAACTTTGTCACCTGGTATTGAGGGCTTTGTGGTCAATGTGGAAGTGTTCCAGCGCAATGAGCGCGGCCGCAAATCCAAACAGGACAAGGTCAAAGAAGCCGTGGCCATCAATAAGATCAAGGAATACTATAAACAGGAAATTGACATCATCATCCATGAAAAAGATGAGAAGGTGGCTAAATCCCTGGGGATCGATAAAAAGCGTGTCGGTAAATTGACACTGGATGATATTGAAGAAGGTACTGAAGGCCGTGAGATCATGTCTTTTTATATGGACAAGATCGCGGAATTGACCGACGAGGAGCTTCAGGAAACCGACCGTATCCGCCGCGGCGATGAGCTGCCGGCCGGTGTCCTCAAGCGCGTGGTTGTTTATGTGGCCACCAAACGCAAATTGCAGGTCGGCGATAAGATGGCCGGCCGTCACGGTAATAAAGGTATTGTTTCACGCATCATGCCGGAAGAGGACATGCCCTTTTTGGAAGACGGCCGCAGTGTCGACGTTGTCCTTAATCCTTTAGGCGTGCCTTCCCGTATGAACGTGGGCCAGCTGTTAGAGACCCATTTGGGCTGGGCCGCGAAATTATTGGGCTTCCATTGCGAGACCCCGGTCTTCAATGGCGCCACCGAGCAGGAGATCCGTGACCTGCTTAAAGAAGCAGGATTACCTGAAGACGGCAAAGCCGTTGTTTGCGACGGGCATACAGGCCTTCCTTTTGAACAAAAGGTCACGGTGGGTTATATTTACATGCTTAAGCTTAATCACTTGGTCGATGAGAAGATCCACGCCCGTTCCATTGGGCCGTATTCATTAGTTACCCAGCAGCCGCTCGGTGGTAAGGCGCATTTCGGCGGACAGCGTTTCGGGGAAATGGAAGTCTGGGCCCTGGAAGCGTATGGCGCTGCTTTTACATTACAAGAAATGCTGACGGTCAAGTCCGACGACGTTACCGGCCGCTCACGCATCTATGAAGCGATCGTCAAGGGTGAACAGGCGCTCTCGCCCGGCATCCCTGAATCTTTCAACGTTTTGGTTAAAGAGTTGCAAGGCCTTTGCCTGGATATCCGCATGGAAAAAGCGGTGGGCAGCGAAGGGTCTGAACCAAAAGAAGAAGGTGAGACCAAATGAGCAAAATCGATATCACAAAACAAGATCGTATCACGATCCGCATCGCGTCACCTGAAGTGATCATGTCCTGGTCCAAGGGGCCGGTCAAGAAAGCGGAAACGCTTAATTACCGCACCCTGAAACCCGAGAAGGACGGGCTTTTTTGCGAGAAGATCTTCGGGCCCATGCGCGACTGGGAATGTAATTGCGGAAAATATAAAGGCATCAAATTCAAAGGCATCACTTGCGACCGTTGCGGCGTTTTAGTGACCCGCTCGTCTGTCCGTCGTGAGCGCATGGGTCATATTGACCTCGCTTGCCCGGTGACGCATATCTGGTTTTACAAAGCGGTCCCGTCTCGCCTGGCAGCCCTGATGCAGGTGGGCTTACGCGACCTTGAAAAATTAATTTATTATGAAGAGTACGTGGTCATCGATCCCGGTACAACGCCGCTCAAAAAGAAGCAATTCTTCTCCGAGGACGAATACCAGGAAGCCGTGGTCAAGTACGGTGGTGCTTTCAAGGCCCGCATCGGTGCTGATGCTGTCCGTGAAATGCTCAAAGAGCTCGACATGGCTGCCTTGTGCAAGAAATTGCGCAAGGATTTAAGCGACGCCAATCCTAACGGGACTAATTTTAAGAAATTAGCCAAGACCCTCAAGATCGCCGAAGATTTCAGGGCCTCGGGGAATAGCGCTGAATGGATGGTTTTAGATGTCCTGCCGGTGATCCCTCCGGATCTGCGTCCGTTGGTCCCGCTCGAAGGCGGGCGTTTCGCGACCTCTGATCTTAACGATCTGTATCGCCGTGTTATTAACCGTAATAACCGTCTTAAAAAATTAATTGACCTCAACGCGCCGGAGATCATCATCCGCAACGAGAAGCGCATGCTGCAGGAAGCAGTTGACGCTCTCTTAGATAATGGTCGTCATGGCCGCCCAGTGCTCGGTTCCGGCAACCGTCCGCTCAAGTCCTTGTCCGATATGCTCAAGGGCAAGCAGGGACGTTTCCGTATGAATCTTTTGGGTAAACGCGTTGATTATTCCGGCCGTTCTGTCATCGTCGTTGGCCCTGAGTTAAAATTACATCAGTGCGGTCTGCCTAAGAAAATGGCGTTGGAACTCTTCGAGCCGTTTATCATCCGCAAACTGCGTGAAAAAGGTTTTGTGCATACCATCAAGGGTGCCAAGCGCATGGTGGAACGCGCCAAGATCGAGGTCTGGGATATTTTGGACGAAGTTATCCAGGACCATCCGGTCATGTTAAACCGCGCTCCGACATTACACCGTTTGTCCATCCAGGCTTTTCAGCCGGTATTGATCGAAGGCAAGGCCATCAAACTACATCCGCTCGTTTGTACCGCTTTTAACGCTGACTTCGACGGGGACCAGATGGCTGTCCATATCCCGCTTTCCTTGGAAGCTCAGATCGAATGCCGTTTGCAATTACTTTCCGTTAACAATTTGTTCTCTCCGGCGGATGGACGTCCCATTGTTTCGCCCACCCAGGACATCGTTCTTGGCCTTTATTACCTGACCAAGGAGCGTCCCGGTGCCACCGGCGAAGGCCATTTGTTCGGTTCCATTGATGAGGTCAAGGTGGCGTATACCGATGGCTTTGTGCAATTGCACGCGCGCATCAAATTACGTTTGTTGACCGATGTCTGGGGACAGGAAAAGCCGTCCATGGTCATCCAGTCCACCGGTAAGGAAGCTCCTAAGAAAGAAAAGACAGCGACGGGTAATACGTCCAAGATCATTGAGACGACCGTGGGCCGTGTCTTCTTTAATGAAGTTTTGCCGCAGGATTACGGTTTTGTCAATGAGCTGCTCGACAAAAAGCGCATTGGCATGGTGATCGCGGATAATTATAAGCGTTTCGGCCATCATCGCACCATTAAACTGCTGGATGATGTGAAGACATTAGGTTTTATCCGGGCGACAGAAGCAGGTATTTCCATTGCCATGTCGGATTTGACCATCCCTGAGGACAAGCCAAAGATCATCGCTAACGCCAAGGGTGAAGTTGCCAAGGTTGATGACCAATATAGAAAAGGTATCATCACCGGCCGTGAGCGCTACAATAAAGTCATTGATATCTGGACCCATACGACGGAAATCTTGTCAGACCTGGTCTTTAAGAAAATGGACCAATTCAATCCGGTCTACATCATGGCTGATTCCGGCGCCCGCGGTTCCAAATTACAGATCCGCCAGCTTTCCGGTATGCGCGGGCTGATGGCCAAGCCTTCCGGCGAGATCATTGAAAATCCTATTACAGCTTCCTTCCGTGAAGGTTTGACGGTTTTGGAATATTTCATCTCCACCCACGGTGCCCGTAAAGGTTTGGCGGACACGGCACTCAAGACCGCTGACGCAGGGTATTTGACCCGCCGTTTGGTGGACGTGGCCCAGGAGATGGTCATCAATGTCCAAGATTGCGGTACGGTTAACGGTATCACGGTCGCAGCCATCACTGAAGGTGATGAGATGGTGGTCACTCTTAAAGAACGCATCGTCGGCCGTGTGGCTTTGGACAATATTTTGGACGTGGTCACCGATCAGCAGGTTGTTTCCAGTGGTGAAGAGATCACGGAAGAAAAGGCTGATCTGATCGAGCAATTAGGCATTGAAAAAGTGCGTATCCGTTCCGTATTGACCTGCGAGACCGGGATCGGCGTTTGCGTTAAATGTTATGGCCGCAATTTGGCCACTCATCGCATCGTTGAGATCGGCGAGGCGGTCGGTACCATCGCGGCCCAAAGCATCGGGGAACCCGGTACACAGCTGACCATGCGTACCTTCCACATCGGCGGTACGGCATCACGTACCATTGAACAATCCTTTATCAAGATCAAGCAGGATGGTACGCTTAAATACCATACCCTGCGCGTGGTTGCCCGCGGCAAGGAATTCATTGTCCTGAACCGTAACGGTTCTATCAGCATCAACAATGAATATGGCCGCGAGTTTGAGCGCCATCTTTTGCCGCAAGGGACCGCGTTGACTTTTTCCGACGGAGCAGCTGTCACCAAGGGCACCGTCGTGGCGACATGGGACCCGTATACCATCCCCATCATCACTGAAGCCCAGGGTAAGGTTTCCTTTGAAGATTTGATCGAAGGCACCACCTATCAGCGCGAAGAAAATCCCGTGACCGGGGTCGTCGAGCGCGTGGTTGTCGAGCATAAACAGGAATTCCATCCGCAGATCATCATCAGCGACACCAAGGGCGAGATCGTCGGTATCTACTCGATCCCGACCGGTGCCCACATCCTGGTCAATGACAAGGACACGATCGCGGCAGGTGCCCTGATCGCCAAGATCCCGCGCGGTGCTTCCAAGACCCGCGACATCACCGGCGGTTTGCCGCGTGTGGCCGAGCTTTTTGAAGCACGCCGTCCCAAAGATCCGGCTGTTATCGCTGAGATCGACGGTATTTGCGAATTCGGCGAAGACAAAAAGGGCTTGCGTACCATCGTTGTCAAGTCTGCCACGGGGACAGCCAAGGAATACACCATTCCTCACGGCAAGCATCCCAACGTTTACAAAGGCGATCACGTGTTTGCCGGCCAGCAATTAACAGACGGCCCTGTTGTTCCGCAGGATATTTTGCGTGTCTGCGGGGACAAGGCCTTGCAGGAATATTTATTGAATGAAGTCCAGGAAGTTTACCGCCTGCAGGGTGTGCGCATCAATGACAAGCACATCGAGATCATCATCGCGCAGATGCTCAAAAAAGTGCGCATTGATGATTCGGGCGATACCGACTTTTTAGTAGGGGACCAGGTTGACCGCCTGACCTTCAAAAAGGCCAATGAGGCCGTGTTGAAGAAAAAAGGCAAACCTGCCCAGGCCACACCTTTATTATTGGGTATCACCAAGGTCTCTTTGACGACGGAAAGTTTCATTTCCGCGGCCAGCTTCCAGGAAACAACAAGGGTCTTGACAGAGGCCGCCGCATCTGGTAAAGTTGACCTCTTGCGCGGGCTCAAAGAGAACGTCATTGTCGGTCATTTGATACCGGCAGGGACGGGAATGAAAGAATATAATCAAGTAGAAATGGTAAAATATGCCAACGATATCACAGTTAATCAGACACCGCAGACAGCTGAAAATAAAGCGTAGCAAGTCTCCGGCCCTGACATCATGCCCGCAGCGCCGGGGTGTGTGTTTACAGGTCAAGACCATGACGCCCAAGAAACCTAATTCAGCGTTACGCAAGATCGCGCGTGTGCGTCTTTCAAATAAGGTTGAGGTCACGTCCTACATACCGGGCGAAGGCCACAATTTGCAGGAACACTCGATCGTATTGGTGCGCGGCGGCCGTGTCAAGGACCTGCCGGGCGTGCGTTATCACATTGTACGTGGTACACTTGATACTTCAGGTGTCGCGGACCGTAAGAAATCCCGCTCCAAATATGGGGCCAAAAGAGCAAAGGCTAAGTAATGAGAAGAAGAAGAGCAGAAAAAAGAAAAATAGTCGGTGATCCTAAATATAACAGCGACCTGGTTTCACGCTTCATCTCCATTTTGATGGTGGATGGCAAGAAGACCATTGCTGAGAACATCATTTATAACGCCCTGGACATCCTGAAGGAAAAGACCCAGGACGAAAGTTCTGTTAAAGCTTTAAATAAGGCTGTTGATAATGTGCGTCCCCGCCTGGAAGTCAAAAGCCGCCGTGTTGGCGGTGCGACCTACCAGGTACCAACGGATGTCACACCCGCCCGTGGCACATCCTTGGCCATGCGCTGGATCCGTGATTATGCCCGCAACAAAAAGGGCAAACCCATGGAGATCAAGTTAGCTGAAGAATTAGTATCTGCTTATAAATCTGAAGGTCCTGCGATCAAAAAGCGTGATGAGGTCCATAAGATGGCTGAAGCCAACCGTGCCTTCAGCCACCTGCGTTGGTAATAATCCTATGGCATCCGCTAATACAATCCCCCTCAACATGTTTCGCAATATCGGTATTATCGCCCACATCGACGCGGGTAAGACCACGACGACGGAGCGCATCCTTTTTTATGCGGGTGCTATCCACAAAATGGGGGATATTGATGATGGTAATACCACCATGGACCACATGGCGCAGGAACAGGAACGGGGCATCACCATTACAGCCGCGGCCATTACTTGTTTTTGGCGTGAGCATCGCATTAATATCATTGATACTCCGGGCCACGTGGATTTTACTATTGAAGTCGAACGCTCCTTGAAGGTCTTGGACGGCACTGTGATCGTTTTATGCGCTTGCTCCGGAGTCCAGCCTCAAACCGAGACTGTTTACCGCCAGGCTGATAAATATAATGTTCCCCGTATTGCCTTCATCAATAAAATTGACCGTTTGGGCGCTGATTTTGACCGTGTCATCGGTGAGATGCGCGACCGTTTTGGTGCCAATGCCGCGGGTATCGTTTATAACGACGGGGCAGAGGACAATTTAAAGGGTTTGGTTGATGTTATTAACGACCAATATATCAGGTATATAGATGCGGAGGGTAGTGATTTTGAACGCTTGCCCATACCTGAAGAATTAAAAGAAAAGACCGCTAATTACCGCCACATTTTGATCGAACGCCTGGCTGAAGTTGATGATGAGATGGCGGATATGTATTTAAATGGTAAAGACCCTTCCAAAGAGCAGTTAATGAAGGCCATCCGCCGTTGTGTTATTGCCTGTAAATTTGTCCCTGTATTGACCGGTGCTTCCAAGAGGAACCGCGGTGTGCAGATGCTGCTTGATGCTGTTGTTGATTATTTACCTTCTCCGTTAGATATTCCCCCGAAGCGCGGCTACAATCCTGATAATAAAGAAGAAGTGATCGTCCGCAAGGCTGATGATAATGAATCTCCCATGGGCCTGGTGTTCAAGATCGCCTCTGATCCTTATGTCGGAAAGATCTTTTTTACACGT
Source organism: Candidatus Omnitrophota bacterium (assembly GCA_013287965.1). Taxonomy (GTDB): domain Bacteria; phylum Omnitrophota; class Gorgyraeia; order Zapsychrales; family Fredricksoniimonadaceae; genus JABDGZ01. The sequence goes on from JABDCU010000011.1 coordinate 36,311, forward strand.
ATTTATTCAGGCAGGTTCCTGCCTGGCCAGCAATATTTGAATTCGTCCAACGGCAAGAACGAAAAAGTCGCCAAGATGGTGGTCATGCACGCCAATAAGCAGGAGATCATTACATCCGCTTCTACAGGTGAGATCGTTGCCTTTGTAGGTCTCAAGGAAAGCAAGTCCGGGGACACCCTTTGCGCGGAAGATAAGCCGGTGGTCATGGAAGGTTTGAAAGCGCCGGAAGCGGTGGTATCGCTGGCGATCGAACCCAAGACAAAAGCTGACCAGGACAAGATGGGCATGGTCTTGCGTAAATTTTTGGATGAAGACCCTTCCCTGCGCGTGAAATTTGATCCGGAAACTTCCCAGACCATTATCTCGGGGATGGGTGAATTGCATTTGGAAATTATTGTTGACCGCATGAAGCGTGAGAATAATCTGGATGCCAACGTTGGCCGCCCGGAAGTTGCTTATAAGGAAGCCATCACTAAAAAAGTCACAGGCATCCCCGGTGAATATGTTTCACAAAGCGGCGGCCGGGGAAAATTTGGCAAGGTGGTCATTGATGTTGAACCCGGAGAACCCGGCACCGGCTATGTCTTCGTCGACAAAATTAAGGGTGGAGCGATCCCCCGTGAATTTATCAAGCCTTGCAAAGAAGGTATTGAAATTGGCGCGCAAAATGGTATACTTGCTGGATATCCGGTGACGGATTTTATCGCTACACTGGTGGATGGCAAGTACCACGATGTTGATTCTGATGAAATGTCCTTCCAATTAGCGGCAAAACGTGCTATAAAGGAAGCTTTCCGTAAGGCCGGTTCTGTATTCATGGAGCCGATCATGAAGTTGGAAATTGAAGTTTCGGATGATCACTGGGGCAACGTGACCGGGGACCTGATGAAACGCAGGGCGCAGATCAAGGAAACAGGCAATCGGGGCAAGCTTAAGACCGCACTGATCGATGTTCCCTTAGCAGAAATGTTTGGCTACGCGAATGCGCTGCGGTCTCTCACGCAGGGACGCGCATCATTCTCTATGGAACCTTCGTTTTACGCGCAGGTTCCAAACAGCATTGCCGAGAAGATCATCGGCTCTCGTCAGGATTTTGTTGCCAAGGTTTCTTGAGCCGACAAAATTCCTGAATGTTTACATAGAGAATACACTATTTTGGGAATGAACTATAAATCCCTGCATCAATAAGCGGGGACAGGGAAAGTTTTTAATCGGGCAGTTTTAAACGGAGGGTAGAAATATGGCAAAGGAAAAATTCAATCGTAATAAACCACACTTGAATATCGGTACTATCGGTCACGTTGACCATGGTAAGACCACTTTATCAGCGGCCATTGCCACTGTTTTAAGCCATAAAGGGTTGGCCCAGGCCCGTGCGTATGATTCTATCGATAATGCTCTGGAAGAAAAAGAGCGCGGTGTGACCATCAATATCTCGCATTTGGAATATGAAACTGAAAAACGCCATTACGCCCACATTGACTGCCCGGGACATGCGGATTATATCAAGAACATGATCACCGGTGCCGCCCAGATGGATGGTGCTATCTTGGTCGTATCTGCAACAGACGGCCCGATGCCGCAAACCCGCGAGCACATCTTGTTGGCCCGTCAGGTCAACGTCCCGCGCATCGTTGTTTTCATGAACAAGTGCGATCAGGTCCAGGATAAGGAATTATTGGAATTAGTTGAAATGGAAGTTCGTGATCTTTTGACCAAGTATAAATTTGACGGCGAAAATACCCCTATTATAAAGGGAAGCGCCTTGGAAGCTTTGAACAATCCTAAGGATTTTGAAGGCAAGGCCAAACCGATCCTGGATTTGATGGCTGCTGTTGACGCCTTTATCCCTGTCCCTGTACGTGAATTGGACAAACCTTTCTCCATGGCTGTTGAAGATGTGTTCTCCATCTCCGGTCGTGGAACGGTTGCTACCGGCCGTATTGAACGCGGTCGTGTCAAGGTCGGCGAAGAAGTTGAAGTTGTCGGTTTAAGACCGGCTGTTTCCAAGACCGTTGTTACCGGTGTTGAAATGTTCCGTAAGGAATTGGATGAAGGCCAGGCCGGCGATAACGTTGGTTTGCTTTTGCGCGGTGCGGACAAGGACAACATGGAGCGCGGCATGGTTTTGGCCGTTCCCGGTTCCATCAAGCCGCATACCAAATTTAAAGCCGCGGTCTACATCCTGACCAAGGAAGAAGGCGGACGCCACACCCCGTTTTTCAAGGGTTACCGTCCGCAATTTTATTTCCGTACCACTGACGTGACCGGCACTGCCGAGTTACCCGCGGGTGTTGAGATGTGCATGCCCGGCGATAACGTTGTTTTGGAAGTTGAGCTTATCACACCGGTCGCTATGGAGAAGGAACTGCGCTTCGCCATCCGCGAAGGCGGTCGTACCGTCGGCGCCGGTGTTATCTCGGAGATCATCAAGTAATGCAAAAAATACGCATCAAACTAAAAGCGTTCGATCACCGGTTAATTGACCAAAGCACCCAGGAGATCGTGGATACAGCCATCCGCACCGGGGCGACCATTTTGGGCCCTGTGCCGTTACCCACTAAAAAAGAGCTGTACACGGTCCTGCGTTCGCCGGTCATTGATAAAAAATCCCGGGAACAATTTCAATTAGCGACGCATAAGCGTCTGATAGATCTGGTCAACCCCACGTCCAAGACAGTGGAGGCCTTGCGCAAATTGAATTTGCCGGCCGGCGTTGACGTTGAAATTAAGCAATAATTTTAAGAAAGGCCACATAGATGATCCGCGGCATTATGGGTAAAAAAATAGGCATGACCCAGATCTTTGACACAGAAGGCAATATCACGCCGGTGACTGTTGTCGAAGCGGGCCCTTGCACGGTGTTGGGTTTAAAAGATAAGCCGAAAATGAAGGTTGTTTTGGGCTATGAAGCGGTCAAAGAAACCCGCTTGAAAAAGCCGATCTTGGGATTTTTCAAGAAAATAGGCCAGACCCCTTTAAAGCATGTGAAGGAATTTGAATCCGGCGATAACAAAGATTATAAGATCGGCGATTTGCTTAAGGCGGATCTTTTTAAGGCCGGGGATTTCGTGGATGTGACCGGAACGTCCATCGGTAAAGGTTTTCAGGGCGGTATGGTCCGTTGGAATTGGAGCGGCGGCCCTGCGGCGCACGGTTCCATGCATCACCGTCGTGTCGGTTCCATTGGTTCCAGCTCAGATCCTTCCCGCGTTTATAAGGGTCAGCATATGCCCGGGCACATGGGTATGGATACCGTGACCGTGCAATCTTTACGCGTCATGAGGGTGGATGCAGACCAGAATTTGATCCTTGTTAAAGGTGCTGTTCCGGGCCACAAGAATGGTGTGGTGGTCATTAATAGATCGAAAAAGAGGGCTTTCCGTTCGTTGGATGAAGGCAATACGGGGAACATTATATTTATCAGCCTGGCGGTAAACAGTCTCGGTTTGAGGCTGGACTCCGGAGCAAGCGCATAAAACGACCGCGGCGCCCAAGAAGTAGGAATAAATTATGCCAGAACTAAATGTGGTTGATATTGAAGGTAAAAAAGCAAAGAGCATCGAGCTGCCTAAAGAACAATTCGGCGTGCATGTCCATGATGCCGTGATCCATCAGGCCGTGGTCATGTACAATGCCAATCAGCGTCAAGGCACGGTTTCCACCAAGGGCCGTTCGGAAGTTTCCGGCGGCGGTAAAAAGCCGTGGGCCCAAAAGGGTACCGGCCGCTCCCGTCAGGGATCGACCCGTTCTCCTTTGTGGAAAAAAGGCGGCATCTGCTTCGGTCCCAAGCCGCGTGATTTCGGCTATACCGTCTCCAAGAAAACACGCGTGGCTGCTTTGCGTGAAAGCCTGAATGCCAAGTTTTTGGGCAACAATCTTTTGTGTGTTGATAACCTGGAAGTACCTTCGGGCAAGACCAAGGATTTCGAGGCCATTTTGAAGAATTTAAAGGTCGAAGGCCGCACCCTGGCAGTCCTTGACGGTACCAATGAAAAAACCCTGTTGGCTTCACGCAATATCGCGCGTTTGACCCTGGTGCGCGCCCTTGATGCCAATGCTTCAGACATCATGAGCAATAAGAATGTACTGGTAACTAAAGAAGCCTTAAAAACTTTATTAAAGCGGATAGAATAAAATGATCACTTGCTACGATGTTGTCAAAGCTTTGGTGCGGTCTGAAAAAGGCAGCACGCTGGAAAAAGAACGCAAATACCTTTTCCGTGTATCAACGGTGGCCACCAAGATCGACGTCAAGCGCGCGGTCGAGGAGATCTATAAGGTCAAGGTTGACGCGGTCAATACCGTGCATATGCCGGGCAAATTGAAACGTGTGCGCGCCCGTGCCGGGTACACGTCGGATTGGAAAAAAGCCATTGTCTCTCTTAAAGAGGGACAGAAAATTGAAGGTGCATAATGGGAATTAAACGTTTCAGACCATATACAAACGGTGTTCGTCACGCGGCTTTGCCGGATTTTGCCGAGCTGACCAAGGGGACCCGTCCGGAAAAATCTTTAATGGAGCCTGTCAAGGGTACCGGCGGACGCAATTCCTATGGCCGTATCACTTCACGCCATCGCGGGGCAGGGCACAAGCGCATGTACCGTGTCATTGATTTCAAACGCACACGCCTCGATGACCCCGCCGTTGTTTTAAGCATTGAATATGACCCTAACCGCACCTGCCGCATCGCCTTGATCGAATACAAGAGTGATAAAACCAAGTCTTATATTTTGGCCCCTGTGGACCTTCGGGTCGGCCATGAGATCGTCAGCACCAATAATGCCGACGTGGATATGCTGGCCGGCAACTGCCTGCCCCTGCGTAAGATCCCGCTCGGTTGCGGAGTGCACAATATTGAATTAAAGCCGGGCAATGGCGGCCAGTTAGCGCGTTCCGCGGGAACATCCGCCCAATTGGTGGCTAAAGAAGGAAATATCGCCCACTTGCGCCTGCCTTCCAGTGAAGTGCGCAAGGTGTCTATTGATTGCCGTGCCACCATCGGACAGTTAAGCAACGTGGAAAATGAAACTGTTTCGATCGGTAAAGCCGGACGCAGCCGCTGGTTGGGCCGCCGTCCGCAGTCGCGCGGGGTCGTCATGAACCCGGTCGACCATCCGCACGGCGGTGGTGAAGGCAAGGCGCCTCAAGGTAACCCTCATCCGGTGACCCCATGGGGTAAGCCGACGAAGGGTGCCAAGACCCGTAGTCGCCGTAAATATTCCAATCATATGATCGTCAGAAGAAGGACAAAATAATATGGGCCGTTCCGTCAGAAAAGGTGCGTACGTTGAAGAATCCTTAACGCGCAGGTTTGATAAGGTCGTTAAAAGCGGCCAGCGCCAGCCGATCAAGACCTGGTCGCGCCGTTCCACGATCATCCCTAACTTCGTCGGTTATACGTTTGCCGTGCATGACGGCCGCAAGCACATGCCGGTGTTTGTGACGGAGAACATGGTGGGCATGAAATTGGGCGACTTTGTCGCGACCCGTACCTTTAAAGCACATGGCGGCGTTAAAGCCAAGAAGGCGATGCAGAAAAAGTAAGGAATAATATATGATATCCATAGCACGCGGAAAATATTTAAGGGTTTCATCGATGAAAATGCGCCAGGTTTGCGATGCCATCCGCGGCAAGGATGTGCCGACCTCGTTGGCTTTATTGGCCCAAATTGAAAAAGGGTCCAGCGCCCTGGTCAAGAAAGTGCTTGATTCCGCGGTGAGCAATGCCAAGCAAAAAGGTTTGAGCGAGAACCAGTTATTCATCAAGGCGATCACCGCCAATCACGCCGGCGCCTGGAAACGTTTTCGTGCGGCCTCATTCGGCAGGGCCACCCCGATCTTGCGTCGGACAACGCATTTAACCGTAGAATTAGACGTTAAGACAAAGTAGAGGAGATCCTGTGGGTCAAAAAGTTCATCCCTTAGCCTTAAGACTTGGATATACCAAAAATTGGCGCAGCCTTTGGTTCGCCCAGCGACGCGAATTTTCTGACAATATCAAACAGGACTTTAAGATCCGCGCGTATATCCGTGAAAAATTTGAGCAGGCTGCTGTTTCCATGATCGTCATTGAGCGTTTGGCTGAACAGGTCAAGGTGCGGATACACACCGCGCGCCCGGGTGTCATTATCGGCCGCCGCGGTGCTGACATTGACCGCTTGCGTGCTGAGTTAAAAGAGATCACCAAGAAGGACATGGATAAAATTGTTATCGATATTAATGAGATCAAGAACCCCAATTGCGATGCCCAGCTCGTGGCCCAGGCCGTTGCTTTTCAATTGCAAAAACGTGTTGCTTTCCGTCGGGCGATGAAGCGCGCCATTGAACAATCCCGTCAAGCGGGTGCCAAAGGCATCAAGATCCGCTGCGCCGGACGTTTGGGCGGGGCTGAAATGGCCCGTACTGAAAAATATCATGAAGGCAAGGTGCCTTTACAGACCCTGCGTGCGGACATTGATTATGGTTTTGCCGAAGCCAAGACAACTTATGGTCTACTCGGTATCAAGGTTTGGATCTATAAAGGTGATGTGGTCAAAGATCACGAAGAAATTGAAGCTAAAGCAGCGGCGGCAGCGGTCATTGCCCCGCCGGCAGCTCCGGCAGCACCAGTGGTGGAGGTTAAATAATGTTGTTAATGCCCAAGAGAGTCAAGTACCGTAAAACACAAAAAGGGAAATCCCGTGGTGTTGCCACCACCGGTGCCCAGATGCACTTTGGTGAATTCGGTTTGAAGGCCATTGAGAACGGGTTTATTCCGGCGCGTCAGCTGGAAGCTTCCCGTGTCGTGGTGGCCCGCAAATTACGCGGTACCGGAAAATTATGGATCAACGCCTTCCCGCATAAGTCCATCACCAAGAAACCGGCTGAAACCCGCATGGGTAAAGGTAAGGGTGATCTGGACCATTGGGTCGCGGTGGTCAAACGCGGTAAGATCGTCTTTGAATTAGGCGGTGTTCCGGAAGATTTTGCCAAGCAGATCCTGCGTTTAGTCGCGTTTAAGCTGTCAGTGAAAACAAGATTTGTCATTCGTGGGAGTGTTTAATGAAAATCAAAGATCTTAGCAATTTAACTGAAGATGATCTGATCACCAAGGAAAAACAGCTGAAAAAAGACCTGTTTGACATGGAATCACATCGCCAAATGGGCCGTGTGGAGAAGCCGGCCAGTTTCCGTAATATAAGACGTGACATTGCCCGTATTTTAACGCTATTAAACGAACGCAGTATTCAAGGAAAGAAGAAATAATGGAACCAAGAGTCAATAGGCGCAGATTTTTGACGGCCGTGGTCGTCAGCGACAAAATGGACAAGACCCGTGTCGTGCAGGTCCAAAAAGTCAAAAAGCACAGCAAGTACGAAAAGCAGGTGCGTAATATCGTTAAGTACAAGGCGCATGATGAAAAGAATGCGGCCAAGACCGGGGACGTGGTGCTCATTATGGAAACACGGCCTTTATCAAAAGATAAGCGTTGGATCATCAGCGAAATAGTCGGGTCGAAGGTCTAATTCTTCATTCGTCATTCTGAGCGAAGCGAAGAATCTTAAAGTAAGGATTTGCATATGATACAGTTAAAAACAATTTTAGATGTGGCAGACAATACCGGGGCGCGCAAAGCTTCCTTGATCGGCGTTTTAAAAGCCAAGGGCAAGATGTGGGCCAAGGTCGGCGACATTGTCCGTGTTAACGTCAAGGAAAGCACACCGGACGCCGTGGTCAAGAAAGGCAGCATGGCCAAGGGCATTATCGTGCGCACCAAAAAATCCATCCGCCGTCAGGACGGCACCTATGTGCGTTTTGACAGCAATGCGGTGGTCATTATTGATGACGCAGGCAACCCCAAGGGTACCCGCGTTTTCGGGCCTGTGGCGCGCGAATTGCGCAACATGGATTATATGAAAATAATTTCTTTAGCACCTGAGGTGGTTTAATATGCTTCGTATCCGTCGAGATGACATCGTGATGGTGATGGCCGGCAAGGACAAGGGAAAAACAGGAAAGATCGTCCGTGTCCTTCCCAAGACCAACAAAGCTGTCATCGAAAATATCAATGTGGTCAAAAAATCCGTCAAGAAATCCGACACCTATCCGCAGGGCGGGTATGTTGAGTTAGAAAAGCCGGTGGCGTTGGCGAATCTGATGCTGGTGGACAAAAAGTCCCAAAAGCCCACCCGTTTTACAGTGAAGGTCTTAAAAGACGGTGCAAAAGAGCGCATCGCTAGGACAAGTAAAGAGGTTATTTAATATGGCAGCTCCACGTTTATTAGAAAAATACCGTAAAGAAGTTATTCCTCAAATGCAGGAAAAGTTCGCCATCAAGAACCCCATGGCTGTTCCGCATTTGGCTAAAATTGTCGTTAACATGGGTGTTGGCGAGGCCATTGGTGACGTCAAGCTTTTGGACCGTGCCGCTGAGAATTTAGCGACGATCACCGGACAAAAACCAACGATCCGCCGCTCCAAGAAGGCGATCTCGAATTTCAAGCTGCGTGAGAATTTGCCCATTGGTGCCAAGGTGACCTTGCGCCGCGCCCGTATGTATGAATTTTTAGACCGTTTGGTGAACGTCTCGCTGCCTCGTATCCGTGACTTTAACGGGACTTCCCGCAAGGCTTTTGACAAGGGCGGCAATTATACGCTGGGCATTACTGATCAGGGTATTTTTCCCGAGATCGATCCCGGTGCCCGGGACTTTCGCATCCAGGGGATGGACATCTCTTTTGTGTTTGAGAATGGGAATAAAGAACAGAATTTTGAGGTATTGCGTCTTTTAGGCATGCCTTTCGGTAAACAATAAATAATTTAAGGACTTTATGGCAAAAAAAGGTTTAGTCAACAAATCTATGGAAATCCCGAAGTTCCCGGTACGTCAGCATAATCGCTGCGGATTGTGCGGCCGTCCACGCGGGTATATGCGCCGTTTCGGCATATGCCGTATCTGTTTTAGAGAACTCTCCTGGAAGGGTGAAATCCCAGGGGTCAAGAAAGCGAGCTGGTAATGTCTGTTTCTGATCCGATAGCTGACACATTAACTATTATACGCAACGCCGCTAACGCGCGCAAAGAGACCGTCGAGTTTCCCGCTTCCAAATTGCTGGAGCGCATGATGGTTATTTTTAAGAAGGACGGTTATATTGAAGATTTCCGCGCGTTGAAAGACAATAAGCAAGGCGTCCTTAAGGTCTATTTAAAATATGAAAATACTAAGTCCCTGATCATAGGGATCAAGCGCGTTTCCCGTCCGGGCTTGCGCGTGTACACAGATAATAATCGTATCCCGAAGGTCTTAAACGGCCTGGGCACAGCGGTGATCTCCAGCTCCAAGGGTTTGGTCACTGATCGTGAGGCCCGTAAATTAAAAATCGGCGGAGAAGTTCTCTGTTATATTTGGTAAAAGGAATATATGTCTAGACTCGCAAAAACACCGGTAGTATTACCTCAGAACGTTAAAATTTCTTTTGATAAGACCGCGGTCAACGTGGAAGGTCCCAGGGGCAAATTGTCCATGGCATTGCCGGCCGACGTGGTTTTAGAGAACAAAGATAATAAGATCATGGTCAATCGCATCAGCGATACCAAGCAAGCCAGGTCTAATCACGGCACCACCAAGCGCTTGATCGAGAATATGTGCGCCGGTGTAAGCCTTGGCCATAAGCGTGACCTGGAAGTCCAGGGCGTTGGTTTTCGTGTTGCCGTACAGGGCAATAAATTGGTCATGAACATCGGTTTTTCCCATCCGATCGAATATGAATTCCCTAAAGACGTCAAGGTGACTTCAGCCAAGCCCACGGAAATTTCCGTCGAGGGTGTGGATAAAGCTTTGGTTGGTTTAGTGGCTGCCAAGATCCGCGGGTTTAAACCGCCGGAGCCATACAAGGGCAAAGGTATCCGTTACGCCGGCGAGATCGTTCGTCGCAAACAAGGAAAGCAGGTAACGAAGTAACAGCTTACTTCGCAAAATACTATGTTAAACGTCAAGGAACAACAACGCATTTTCCGTCATGAACGTATCCGTAAGGGCATTAATGGAACAGCCGAGCGTCCTCGTTTGTGCCTTCACCGGTCTTTAAATAATTTACAGGCCCAAATTGTCGACGATCTGGCCGGCAAGGTCCTGATCGGCAAGTCAACCCTGGCCAAGGACGTGAAAACAAAATCCAAAACCGGCGGCAATGTCAGCGCGGCAAGCGTTTTGGGTGAAGTTTTAGCAGCAGAAGCTATCAAAAAGGGGATCAAGAAAGTCGCGTTCGATCGCGGCGGATATTTATACCATGGCCGTATCAAGGCCTTCGCGGAAGCAGCACGAAAAGCCGGATTGGAGTTCTAATCATTTATGAAAGATAATAAGAAAAACGACGAAAAAGAATTAGACGTTAAAACACCGGCCCAAGCCGAGCAGATCCTCGAACAGGAAAGCGAAGCGATAGTCGTCCCGGAAGAAATTCCTGCTGTTGGCGTTCCTGCTGCTGGTCAGCCTGCCAGCGGAGCACCTGGTGCTGGCGGTTCCGGTGGCCCTGGCGGCGGCCGTGGTGGTCGCAGGGGCGGTGGTAAGGACCGTAAACCTTTTACAAAGAAGCCAACCGGTTTAACTGATAGCGGCCTGATCGAAAAAGTTGTTTCCATCAACCGCGTGTCCAAGACCACCAAGGGCGGTACACGCCTGGCGTTCTCAGCCTTGGTCGTTGTCGGCGATGGCAAAGGCAAGGTTGGTTATGGATTGGGTAAGGCAGGCGAAGTGGCAACAGGCATCAAGAAAGCTTTAGCTGCCGCTAAAAAACAAATGATCTTTATCCCGCGCCGCGGTACAACGATCACCCATGAAATTATCGGCCGGTGCGGTTCAGCCATTGTTTTATTAAAGCCGGCATCAGAAGGTACCGGAGTTATCGCTTCAGGTGCTGTGCGGGCTGTTTGTGATGGTGCCGGAATTAGCAATATTTTAACCAAGTGTCACCGTTCCAACAATCCAATTAATGTAGTCAAAGCAACTTTTGACGGGCTGTCACGCTTAAAAGCTGTCCGTAAGCCTATTGAAAACGAGGTCCAAGCTAATGCAAGTACACCAATTACGAAGCCCTGAAGGCTCACGCAAACGTAAAAAGATCGTCGGACGCGGGCGCGGTACCGGCCACGGTAAACGTTCCGGGCGCGGCCAAACCGGCCAGAACTGCCGTTCCGGGCGCGGGGTCATGTTAGCTTATGAAGGCGGCCAGATGTCATTGCTGCGCCGTTTACCCAAGGTCGGGTTTAACAGCAAATGGCCTGCCAAGTATCAGGTGGTCAATTGTGAAAGCTTGAACCGTTTTGAAGACGGCACCACCATCACCCCTGAGCTTTTAAAAAGCCGTCATTTGATCAGGTCCCTGTTACAGCCGATAAAAATTCTAAGCGTGGGCGAAGTCACCAGGAAATTGACAGTGCAGGCGCACCGTTTTTCCAAGGCGGCTGCTGACAAGATCACTAAGGCCGGCGGTAACCCGGAGATCTTGGCCTAACATTTTATGTTCTCCCACTTTTTAAAAGGCTTAACGAACTGTTTTAAAGTCCCCGAACTACGTCAAAAGATCTTTTTCACGCTGGGCATCCTCGCGGTCTATCGTTTAGGCTGTTTTATCCCGACCCCGGGCATCAATGGGGTGGCTTTAAACGAGTTTTTTCAGAAAATGAGCTCTGCCAACGGCGGGGGCAACGTGGTCGGCATCATGGACATGTTTTCCGGCGGTGCGTTGGGCAAGATGACGGTCCTTTCACTGGGCGTCATGCCGTATATTTCAAGCTCGATCATCATGCAGCTTTTGACGGCGGTGATCCCTTCCCTGGAAAAGATCTCCAAAGAAGGCCAGGCCGGTTATAAAAAGATCAACCAGTACACCCGCTACGGCACGGTGATACTGGCCATGATACAGTCGTTTTTTATCGCTCTTTGGCTTGAAAGTCCCAGCACCTTCGGCGGGATGCAAATTGTCAGTGATCCGGGCTGGGGTTTCCGTTTCACGACGGTGATGACCTTGACCGCGGGTACCATTTTCCTCATGTGGTTAGGCGAGCGCATTCAGGAAAAAGGGGTGGGCAACGGTACTTCGCTTATCATTACAGCGGGTATCTTGTCCAGGGCACCGACAGCGTACCATTACCTGACACTTTTATTGGACCCTAAAAGCGGGGCAGGCCAGTTACAGCCCATTGCCATTGTTTTCATGGTGTTCTTTTTGATCGCGGTCATTATCGGTGTTACCTTGATCTCCCAGGGCCAGCGCCGCATCCCGGTGCAATACGCGCGCCGTGCCGGTGCCGCTGCTTCAACAGCCGTGGGCCAGGGGACGTTCATCCCCTTGAAAGTGGACACCGCTGGTATCATTGCCATCATTTTCGCGCAGTCCATTATTTTATTTCCTGCGACCATATCTTCGTTCATGCCGCATAGCGGTTTACAGCAATTTGCTTCCTGGATCCAGCGCGGGCACATGACCTATTACATCATTTATGCGACGCTGATCATATTTTTCTGTTATTTTTATACGGCCATTGTTTTTAATCCAACAGATGTGGCGGAAAATTTAAAGAAGCACGGCGGATTTGTGCCGGGCATACGCCCGGGCAAAGAGACCGCGGATTACCTGGATTATGTATTGACGCGCATTACCATGGTCGGTTCTTTGTTTATTTGCGTGATCGCCGTCATGCCGGACTCCATCATGGCTTCTTTTAAGGTGCCTTATCTGGTGGCCTCATTTTTCGGCGGTACCGGTGTTTTGATCACCGTCGGTGTCATGCTCGATACCATGAAACAGATCGAGTCACATTTGCAGATGCATCATTATGAAGGTTTTATGAAATCCGGGCATCTACGCGGACGGAATACGGCTAGCGCGTGGGGTAGCCGATGAGAGTTGTTTTGTTGGGCCCACCGGGCGCCGGCAAAGGTTCTTTGGCTGGAGTATTGAAAGAAAAGTATCACCTGGCGCATATCTCGACAGGTGACATGCTGCGCGAGGAAATTAAAAAAGGCACGCCGTTAGGTGCCGAGATCAAGGCCTTGATCACCAAGGGTGCTTTGGTTTCAGATGAACTGGTGACCAAATTAGTTGAGCAGCGTTTTTTGCATGACCCGGATTTAAAAAAAGGTTATATGCTCGACGGGTTTCCGCGCACGGCCAAGCAGGCCCGGGATTTGGATGCGATATTGGCAAAAGCCCAAATGCCTTTGGATTTTGCCTTGAACATGGATGCGGACCCTGATCTTATTTTAAAACGCCTGACCGGCCGCAGGGTCTGCCGCAAATGCGGGGCCTTGTTCCACATGACCAATAAGCCGCCGTTGAAAAATGGCGTTTGCGACCTGTGCGGCGGTGAACTTTATCAGCGTACGGATGATAATGAAGAAACGATCAAGGCGCGCATGCAAGTTTATCACGAAAGCACACAGCCGATCATTGATCATTATGCCAAACAGCATAAATTAAAAAAGCTTGATGGCAATTTGGAAACGGCCGACCTAGCCCAAGCGTTGGCCGCCATGCTAAAATGAGCTCTCGAGGCATCCGGATCAAGAGTACCAATGAAGTTGACATTTTAAGAAAAGCTGGTAAAATTCTTAGTTCCATTGTAGCACCGTTGCAAAGCTCTTTAACAAGTGGCATGTCGACGAAGGACATTGACCTGAAGGCCGAAGAATTGATCCGCCGGCATAAGGTGGTCTCGGCTTTTAAAGGTTATCGCGGCTTTCCGGGCGTGACCTGCATTTCGGTCAATGAAGGTGTTGTGCACGGTATTCCCGGCCCCCGTATTGTCAAGGACGGGGACATTGTCAGTTTAGATATCGGCATCATTTACGAAGGTTACTATTCCGATACGGCTGTCACAGTTGCGATCGGAAATATTGCGCCGGAAGTACAGCGTCTTTTAGATGTGACCAAGGCATCGCTCGCCCGGGGTATTGAGCAGGCCAGGGTAGGCAACAGGCTCTCTGATATTTCTTTTGCAGTACAAAGTTTTGTAGAAATGCACGGGTTTTCAGTGGTCCGGGATTTTGTCGGGCATGGGATAGGTCAGAAACTGCACGAAGATCCGGAGATCCCTAATTATGGCCGTGCAGGGGAAGGTCCGGTGCTCAAAGAAGGCATGGTCTTTGCCATTGAGCCCATGGTCAACATGGGCACGCATCGCACCAGGATCTTGAGCGACAAATGGACAGTGGTGACTGAAGACGGTAAGCCGTCAGCCCATTTTGAACATACGATCGTTATTACGTCCAAAGGACCTGAAATATTGACAATGTAAACTACATTGTCATTCCCGCGCAAGCGGGAATCCATTATGGCTAAAGAAGAATTAATAGAAGTAGAAGGAACAATAGCAGAGGCATTGCCGAATGCGATGTTTCGCGTGGCGTTAGAGAATAAACATGTGGTATTAGCGCATGTGTCGGGAAAGATCAGGATGAATTTTATCCGTATCCTGCCCGGGGACAAGGTCAAACTGGAATTATCGCCGTACGATCTAAGCCGTGGGCGGATAACATTTAGATTAAAGTAGAGGAAAAAATGAAAGTCAAATCATCCGTTAAAAGAATTTGCGCGAGTTGCAAGATCGTCCGTCGCAACAGGGTGGTGCGCGTCATTTGCACCAATCCGAAACACAAACAAAGACAAGGATAAAGTAGATGCCCAGAATTTTAGGTATTGATCTTCCCAAAGAAAAAAGGATCGAAGCAGCACTTCCATATATTTACGGTATCGGCCCCACACGCACCAGGGAGATCCTGGCCCAAGTACAGATCAGCGGGGACAAGCGTGCCAAGGACCTGACAGAAGAAGAGATTTCCCGTATCACCAGTTTGTTGCAGAAAAATTATGTCACCGAAGGTGATCTGCGCCGCGAGATCAATGAGAATGTGCGCCGTCAGATGGAGGTTGGTTCCTACCGCGGTATCCGTCATCGTAAGGGATTGCCGGTCAGGGGCCAGCGGACCAAGACCAACGCTCGTACGCGCAAAGGTAAAAAGCCTGTTGTGGGACATATCATCAAGAAAGAAGCACCGGCTCCAGCTAAAAAAGCAGCTTAACAACAATGTCATTCCCGCGAAGGCGGGAATCCAAGAAAGAATTTATGGCCACCAAACCGACGGAACAGAAGGACCAGAAGCAGGACCAGTCCCAAGCTGCCAAGAAGTCCCTTAAGACGAAAAAGAAAAACCTTAAAGGGATCACTTCAGGGGTCGCGATGATCCAGGCGACATTTAATAATACCATTGTGACCATTGCCGATAAGCAGGGCAACACGATCAGCTGGGCATCACCCGGTTTAGTGGGCTTTCATGGTTCCAAGAAATCCACCCCGTTTGCCGCGCAAATAGCCGCGACAGATGCGGCCCGCCGGGCCAAGGAATTGGGTTTAATGAGCGTTGATGTATTCGTCAAGGGCCCGGGCTCAGGCCGTGAATCAGCGATTCGCGCTTTAGTGGCTGCTGGTTTACATGTAACTTCGATCAAAGACGTGACACCCATCCCTCATAACGGATGCCGTTCACGCAAGAAACGTAGAGTTTAATAACACAACGTCACTCCCACGAGGAATCCAAATAATTGGATACGGCTGACCAAGCTGGTGTGGCAAAAATGGAAAAAGGAGTATTAAATGGGTCGTGACTTAGGACCAGATTGCCGTCTTTGCCGTCGTGAAGGCGAGAAGCTTTTTTTAAAGGGCAGCCGCTGCTATACACACAAGTGTGCTGTTTCCCGCCGTGAGTATGCTCCGGGCCAGCATGGTTTGAACAAGAAGACCAAGTTGTCCAACTTCGGGGTGCAATTGCGCGAAAAGCAAAAGATCAAACGTATTTACGGCGTTTTGGAAACACAGTTCCGTAATTACTTCTTGAAAGCCACCGCGACCAAGGGCGTTACCGGTCATATCCTTTTACAATTTTTGGAACGCCGTTTAGACAGCGTTCTTTTTAATGCTGGTTTTGCCAAGTCCCGTACCGACGGCCGCCAGATCGTGTCGCACAATCATGTGTCAGTCAATGGCCGCCGTGTCAATATCGCGTCCTTTTTGGTCAAGCCCAATGATCTTATTGAGATCAAGACAGATGATAAGGCCCTGGCCAATATCAAGGTCAATGTGGAAACCACCAAAGAACGCAAGGTCCCGGGCTGGCTGGCGGTGGATACCGCGAATTTGGCCATCAAGGTCGTGCGTCCTCCAACGCGTGAAGATGTGACGTTTACAGTCAACGAACAACTCGTTGTCGAGTTGTATTCAAGATAATACTTTTATTAACTCGTATGACCTCCGGCACGACCACCGGAAGGGGACATAAAAACGAAGGAGAGTAACATGGGTGTCAAATGGCGCGATTTTCAAATGCCAAAAAGATTAGATTGTGAAGAGACCAGTTATACGAATACCTACGGTAAATTCGTGGCTGAGCCATTTGAACGCGGTTATGGTGTTACTTTAGGTAATTCCCTGCGCCGTATTCTTTTGTCATCCATTGAAGGCAGCGCTGTTACTTCTATCCGTATTGAAGGTGTTTCGCATGAATTTTCCACTCTTTCCGGTGTAATGGAATCAGTGACGGAGATCATCCTTAATATCAAGGCCCTGGTCGTCCGTTCCCATTCCAAGACGCCCAAGACCATTTATATCAAGGCCAATAAAAAAGGCGATATCAAGGCCAAGGACATTATCTCCGATGAGATCATCGAGATCTTGAACCCCGAGCATCACCTGCTCACCTTGACCCAGGACATCCCATTTAACATGGAACTGGAAATTTCCCGCGGCCGCGGTTATGTGCCGGCAGACCAGAATAAAAAAGAAGGTTCTGCGGTGGGAACGATCGTCGTGGATTCTATTTTCACCCCGATCATCAAGGTCAATTTTACCGTTGAAAATACCCGTGTCGGTCAACGCACGGATTATGACCGCCTCTTAGTGGAGATATTCACTAACGGTGCCATCAACCCCAAGGAAGCTTTATTGTACGGGGCCAATATTTTACAGCGCCATTTGGACGTGTTCGTTGCTTACGGCCAATTGCCTGAAGAGGAAGAAGCGGAAGAAGAAGTTTCCGCCGAAGAAGAGGCTTTGTACACCAAGCTGCGCCTGCCGATCTCGGAGCTCGAGTTGTCAGTGCGTTCTTCCAATTGCCTTAAGGATGCCAATATCAAGACCATCGGCGATCTAGTCCGCCGTCAGGAACCTGAATTATTGGAATTCCGCAATTTCGGTAAGAAATCGTTAACAGAAATTCAAGATATCCTTAAAGCCATGGGCTTGAATTTGGGTATGAAGGTGGATACCAAGAAATTAAGGACGAAGTAATATGAGACACGGAAAATCCGGCAATCGTTTAAGCCGTAACCAAAGTTTAAGAAAAGCGACCTTGCGCGATATGGCCAAGGCCGTGTTCCTGCAAGAGCGCATTTGCACCACGCGTGCCAAAGCCAAGGAAGCCCGCAAGATGATCGAGAAATTGATCACCTTAGGCAAGAAAGATACCCTGGCCGCGCGCCGTCATGCTTTTGCGATCCTCTGTGACCACAAAGAGGTCTCACAATTATTCACGAATATAGCCCCGCGCTTTAAGGCCCGTCAAGGCGGATATACCCGTATCATCCCGTATGTCCAGCGTGCTGGTGACAATGCTGAGTTGGCCTTTTTGGAATTGACTGAAAAGACCAAAGAGATCATCACCGGCAAGAAGCGCGTTAAAGTTGCCAAGGAAGAAAAGGCAGCAAAGGATGTAGCGGTGGTTTCTGAAGCAGAGACCAAGCCTGCAGCTGGGGCAGCAACAACAACCGCGACAGCAACGCCGACCACGCATTCCAAGGCTGATGTCAAGTCAACGCCCAAAACAGGCAAGCCAACCGGCGGCATCAGGAAATTCTTCCAGCGCAAAACCGGCGCGGAATAATTTCTTCCGCCGTCATCCTGAGCGCAGCGAAGGATCTTTAAGTATCTTATTAAACTAGCCCCGTCCTCAGGACGGGGCTTTTTTATTAGTGTTATTTTGAGCAAAAAAGAAGGGCCGCATTTCTGCGACCCTATGGATAACGCACTACTCTGACGTAGTTTAAATATATCAGGTTTAATCGTTTTTTACAATCTTCTTCATTGTCATTCCCGCGAAAGCGGGAATCCATTTTTAGCCCTAGCAGCCTTGGAAACTAATTTTTTCGACCACGGTCGGCTTTTTCCGCCAGCCTTTTCTAATTCTTCAGAAAAACATGTGGTTTTGGCGCAGGTTTTTCTGATCGGTGACGTAGGCTGGCGGGCCTCCAGTGGTCTCAAA
>JABDCU010000012.1:0-26523 GCA_013287965.1 Candidatus Omnitrophota bacterium
CCTGCTGTTTTACCGGTCCTGCTCCCGGCGCTTCACCTGCCAAATCAGGCTGTTTTTCAACTTATGCTAACTCAGCCAGCTCCTCTGTGCCTATATCTCCTGCTTCCTGCTCCTCTATTGACTCTAATGCTTATGATATTGGTTGTGAAACCATTTCTTCGTCAGACATAACTACCACCTATAAAAGGAACTGCTGCTTTAATGACAGTTCGGGGCAATATGCTTTGGGGAGATCTTCTCCTTGTTGTGCTCCTACCACCTGCGGGGCCCTTGGCGATAACTGCGGCAACCCTCCCAACGGCTGCGGCGGGACCCTTTCTTGCGGTTCGTGTTCCGGCGCCCAAACCTGCGGTGGCGGCGGGACTCCCTATCAGTGCGGTACCCCTTGCTCGTCTTCCAGCTGCAGTGCAGGTGGTCTTGATAATTGTGGAAATCCTTGCGACCCTCAATGCTATGGACAGTCTGATGGTAATTATTGTGACGACCTGGGTTGTAATCCTGCTGGCGCATCTTGTCAGGCGAATGGATCAATATGGGAATCATATAAAGAACAATACGGCGGAAGATGCCAGGGAGGATCTTGCATCACGGGTGGTCTTTACGTAGGTTCTACAAGTTGTAGACCTGACCAAGATGTAGGCTGTATTTACGATTTTGCCACCTGCCCCGGCGCACAATGCGGCCACCCCGGTCTACCGGGTTGCCCAGCAAATTATGTATGCGATTCCGGTAGTTGTCAATGCGTGCAAGCCTGCCAGTTTGAAAATCAGCATTGCGACATGGGTCCGATAGGGGTACATTGTTGCTCTGGCCTATCCTGCGCTAACCAATACAGTAATTCGGGAACTTGTTGCGCTGGTCCTGTTGATAATTGCGGTTATTGCAATGGTTCATCCAATTGTGCTTGGACTACCGGCATTGGTAACGCATGTAATGGTGATGAGCAATGGCAAAACTGCACTATTCCGGGATGTCCCGCAAATCAAGGTGACCAATCATGCGCGGGCAATTCCTGGAACCCATGTGTTGGCCCCGTCTGCGCACCCGGATCCACTCAAGCTTGCAGTGGCGGGACACAAACATGTGACGCGTGCGGTACTGCCTGGGGCGCGTGTGTTCCATCCTGCGTCCCCAATGGTTCATGTTCCGGTGCTTGCGGCGGCGGGTCAGGTGTTGATAGTTGCAATAATCCTTGCACTAATAATAATGCCTGTGCTGTCCCCTGCGGCGGTGCTACTCCTTGCGGTTCCCCGGGAGCTTGCACGGCTTTACCTCCTGGCGCTTGTGATTGCGCCGGCGATGTGAGCGATGCCTGCGGCGTTTGCGGCGGCAATGGATCAAGCTGTAATCCTTGCCCTCAAGGGTGCTTTTCACCCGGATGCGGATGTCCCGGCGGTTCTATCTGTGAAGGGCCTGATGGGATCTGGGCCATCGGCGTCGGAAACTGCGCTGCCGCCTGCGGCGGAGCCACTCCTTGCGGTGCTCCTGGGAGTTGTTACGCCATGCCTGCTGGAGCTTGCTCTTGCGATGGTTCTGTGCCTGATTGCACAGGCACATGCGACGGCGGATGCCCATGGTGTGATGCCTGCGGTATTTGCGAAGGCAACGGAACAAGCTGTTCACCTGCTTGTCAGTGGTATGACTGCCAGGGTACCTGCAACGGCACCGACAATAACTGCTGTAATCCAAGCTGCGTTCCGGCGTGCGAGGGAAACTGTAATACAGATATTTGCGGGCCCCAGCCATGGAACTGCTCAGGATGGTGTGGCTGCTGATAATTAAACGGAAGGAAAGTATCTATGAAAATGTTTAAAATTACGTTAATTTTATCAGGAATGTTTGTATGTAGTGTCGGCGCTTTCGCGCAAAGCGATAATCCCATGAAAACGATAGCCGAAAAAATAGCCGCCTCGGATGCAAAGGAAAAGGAATACACGCAAATACGCAAGGCTGAGGCCAAAGAACTCCAGGACCAGATCAAGCCGCTGCAAGAACAGCTTAAAGCCGCGCCTGATAAGCAAACGCGTCAAAAAATCAATACCAAGCTCAAGCTCTTGCTGGAAGAAAGAGATGAATTATTTGAAGAAATGGCCGAGCATTCCGTCGAAACGCTCCAAAAACAACTGGATCAGGCCAAAGAGCGGTTAAAAGTGCTCCGGGAAAAAATTCAAAACCACAAGGCATAAAAGAATATTGCTTGGTTATTCTCTTTAGTCTATACTCTAAGTAAGAGTGTGGTATTCGCTTTCAGGGTTGGCTATGAAAAAAAATCTTGTCATATTTACCCTTTCCTTCAGCCTCAGCCTCCTGCTGATGTCCATTATTACATATGCCAACCAGACGAGCATGTCTACCTACTATCCTTCTCCCAGCGGCACCTATACCAAGGTGCATCTTATAAACCAAGGTGCTGGCGCGACTAGCGCTGCCATTTGTCTCAAAACCAATAACGGACAAGATGCGTCACCCCAAGTCGGCCACACCTATATCAATGCCGGGACCATCTTCGCAGACCCAACAACCGGCTATTTGGAGATCTGTAAAAGCGATGGTTCGGTCGCTTCCTATCCGGGTTCTTGCTTTAACCGTTTCTCAAATAACAACACCCCCACATGCCCAAGCAATTACCAGGTCAGTGTCAACGGGACGAACAGCAAATTTTTAATGAGCGGTGCTAATAATGTTTATTCCTGGTCCTGCTGTTTTACCGGACCTGCTCCCGGCGCTTCAGCTGCCAAATCAGGCTGTTTTTCAATTTATGCTACTTCTCCCGCTCTGCCATATTCCTGCAACGACACTGCGCATGGCGGCGATTCTAATGCTTATGATATTGGTTGTGAGACCATTAACGCGTCAGATATAACGGCTACCTATAAAAGGAACTGCTGCTTTAATTCTAATGCAGGGTCTTTAACTACTCCAAGTCCATGTACATGTGTTCCTCACTGTTCCGGAGCAAATTGCGGGGATGCTGATGGCTGCGGCGGCCAATGTTCGAACGGTTCTTGTCCTCCGGGTCAAGTTTGCGGTGCCGGCGGAACTCCCAATGTGTGCGGTGTCCCTTGCTCGTCTTCCAGCTGCGGTGCGGGCGGTCTTGATAATTGCGGAAATCCTTGCGACCCTGAATGCTATAGACAGCCTAATGGTGCTCTTTGTGATGACCAGGGCTGTTTCCAGCAAAATTCTGTTTGTCAAAGTGGAGGATGGTGGACACCTTCCGCGGAAACTTACTCTGGAAGTTGCGAAAGCGAAACTTGCTGCACCAGTTCAGGGTGCATGCCTAATAATTCTCAGCCTGGAGGTGTCGTTAATAATAATTGCCGCCCTGCTTTCTTTGGTGATTGTCAAAATCCCTTAGCGCAGACCTGTCCCGGCGCAGAATGTAACGCCTCTAATCTACCTCAATGCGCACATTGTAGCAGTCCCGGTGTTTGCGATGCATCACGGGGTTATTCATGCGGTGAATGTAACTGCGAAAAAACCTGTTACATCGCTGGTGAAGCTTGCAGCAACGGTCCAGGTCTTACTCCATGTTGTGATGGCTTGTGGTGTGATGGGGGATCTTGCAGTAATGCGTGCAGGCCTAATGGAACATATTGCACGGGTGGTCCAGACTGCTGCTCAGGCAACTGCTCAACACAAGCTGTTCAAACCCCATTTGGGCTTAGTAATGTTTCACAATGTGCTGCACCAGCCTGTAGTTCGCCTTGCTTAATTAATACTGATTGCCCTGATATCAGCGGCCTTACTGCCAACTGCAGCGCTGGTTGCTGCAGTTATGATTGCCCCGGTAATAGTTCTGGGATGTGTAACCCCTCGGATCCCTCATCATGTACAGGCACTTGCGAGGGCGTTGGTGGCCTTAGCAGCGGCTGTTGTTATCCCCCTGCCTGCAGTGGAGCTACTCCTTGCGGTACCTACCCAACTTGCACGGCTATTGCTGCTGGAAAATGCGATTGCGCCGGCCATGTTAATGATGTTTGCGGCCAATGCAATGGCCCTGGCGCTCCATGCCCAACTTCCTGCAGCAGTAATGCTGATTGTGCCGCTGGTCAATATTGTGCCGGTTCCATATTTGGTTGCGTGTCCTGTAATGGATCCACTACAGGGGCTTGTGCCCCTGCTACTGGTACGAGTACTGGAACCACGGGCGGGAGCGGTACTACTGGAACTACGGGAACTACTGGCGGAAGCGGTACCACTGGTACTACGGGAACCACTGGCGGGAGCGGAACTACAGGAACCACGGGAACCACTGGTGGAAGCAGTAGTGGCACTGGTACCACAGGAACTACCGGCGGGAGCGGCACTGGTACAACGGGTGGCACTGGCACTACCGGCGGAAGCGGCACCGGTACCACAGGTGGCTCTGGTGGTGGCACTAGTACCACGGGTGGCTCTGGCGGCGGCACTGGTACCACGGGTGGTTCTGGCGGCGGTACCGGTACCACGGGTGGCTCTGGCGGCGGCACTGGTACCACGGGTGGTTCTGGCGGCGGCACTGGTACCACAGGGGGCTCTGGCGGCGGCACTGGTACCACAGGGGGCTCTGGCGGCGGCACTGGTACCACAGGGGGCTCTGGCGGCGGCACTGGTGGCGGCGGTGGCTCGTCTGGTGGCAGCGGCTCATATGGTCGGTAAATAATAAGCGGGAGCTACGGCTTATGAAAATCTTTATTTTTGCATTATTTTTATACTTTTCCATTTTGGCAACTTGCGGTATCTACGCCGGGAATAATACATTGCTCTCTAGTTACCCTGCTCCTAATGGATCTTATAATAAGGTCACTCTTCAAAATCTTTCAGTAAATCCCGACTGCACACAAGCAAGTAATGCAGGACAACTCTTTATAGACACTAGTACAAATACTTTACAAATGTGCACTAAAGACGGCACAAACAAACCGGTCCCTTACAACGAGACCTGCTTTAACCGGTTTTGCTCCTGTACCGCAGGGGGCTGTTCCAGCGCCTCCTGTAACGCCAGTGGATTTACGGGTAGCCCATGTCCCGCAGGGTATGTTCAAGGAAAATATACAACTGGCGGAGTAGTAAAGCCCATTAATGATCCCTTTACAACAAGTGCCGGCTACACTGTTTATTCCACTGTTTGTTGTAATGGTAACGGTACTCCTAACGGTAACTCTACTGTCCTTCCAACATCATGAAAAAATACACTTACATACTTTTCTTCTTTTTCATTTTGCTCACCTGCCGCGCATTGGCCGGGACCACTACCCTGACCACCTATTACCCGCCGCCTACGGCAGCTTATAATACAGTCAAATTAGCTCCTAGCGCTAACGGGTCATCTCCCGCTTGTAATAGTAATGGGGCCAATAATGGGACAGTTTATACAGACAGTAACGGGGCTTTACATGTGTGCATGAATGGTGCGGTTTCCAGCTACCCTCAACAGTGCTATAACAGTTTCTGTTCCTATAATAATCCCGGTAATGCAATACCCGTGGGGAGTTCTACCTGTGCGAACTGGGCGGCCGGAACACCCTCCCCACAGGGACAGTGCCAGCAAGGGTTCATACAAAAGGCCGTTGATCCTGGCAACGACCTTTATGACCAATTCCAGACTTCTGCGGATACTACTGTCATTTCCATCGTCTGCTGCTCTTCATGAACCTTGATACAATAAAACAAATTCTCCCTTAGGGGCATGCAGGGTAAAGTGTTCAATAAGACGGCTTGCCTTGTCCTTGCGGACCTCTTCGAATTTCTTGGTCAGTTCGCGGGCCACGACGATGGTGGGGTCATCCCAAACATCCTGCATGTCTTTTAAAGTTTTCAGGAGACGGTGCGGCGATTCATAAAAAATGATCGTGGCCTCCTGCCCTTTTAAAGCGATCAATTTATTACGCCGCGCCCCGCTTTTAGGCGGCAGGAAACCTTCAAACACAAAACGATGGGCCGGCAGGCCCGACGCTGTCAAGGCGCTGATGCAGGCACTAACGCCCGGAATAACAGTGATGGGGATATTATTTTCCTGGGCCAGGCGCACCATCAAAAATCCCGGATCACTGATGCCCGGAGTTCCTGCGTCGGAGACCAGGGCGATATTCTTACCCATCTTTAAAAGGCCTAAGAGATGGTCTGCTTTTTTGATCTGATTATGCTCAAAAAAAGAAGTCAACGGTTTTTGGATCTGGTAGGCATCGAGCAGGATCTTGGTGTGGCGGGTGTCTTCGGCGGCGATCAAATCAACGGACTTTAGGGTTTCAATGGCGCGTAAGGTGATGTCTTTGAGATTGCCAATAGGAGTAGAAACGATATACAGCATGTTATGCGTCTAAACAGACGTTGGAATAATTTTTGGCTGAAAAAATTCATTCCAATGGCTGTTTAGCTCCTTTATTCGACTGTAACGGATTTTGCCAGATTGCGCGGCTGGTCCACGTCGCAGCCGCGTTTGACAGCGATGAAATAAGCCAACATCTGCAGGGGCAAGGCCACAAGCAAGGGGCTCAAAAGTTCAGGGGTGGCCGGTATCTCTATCACAAAATCAGCATTAGATTTGATCTCACGGTCCCCGCGGGTGGCGATGGCAATGACATTGCCGCGGCGGGCCCGGATCTCCTGCATGTTGGAAGACATTTTTTCATAAACATGGGACTGGGGATTGATGCACACTACCGCCCGGTATTCATCGATCAGGGCAATGGGCCCGTGCTTCATCTCACCGGCGGCATAGCCTTCAGCGGGGATATAAGAAATTTCCTTGAGTTTGAGCGCCCCTTCCATGGCCGACGGGAAATTGACATGCCGTCCCAAAAAAAGAAAACAGCCGAAATGCGAATTAGTTTCCGCTATTTTTTTGATGTTATGCATGTCCTTTAGGATTTCCGTGCACAAAGACGGGATACGGAGCAACTGGGCCATCAGGTCTTTTGATGCTTTAGGTGACAGGCTTTTACGGGCCTGGGCCAGTTTCAAGGCGACCAAATAAAACATCATCAGCTGGGCTGTGTACGCCTTGGTGGAGGCGACACCGATCTCCTGGCCGGCATAGGTGTATAAAATACCGTCGGCCTCACGGGCCAATGAGGAGCCCACCACATTGCAAATGGCAATGACCTTTGCCCCCTTGGCGCGAGCCTCGCGGCTCGCGGCCAGGGTATCCGCTGTTTCTCCGGACTGGCTGACCGCCAGGACCAGGGTGTGCTTATCAATAATGGGATTACGGTAGCGGAATTCGCTGGAAGTATCAACCTCGACGGGAAGGCGGGCCAAATTCTCAATGATGTATTTGCCCACCAAACCGGCATGGTACGCCGTGCCGCAGGCCACCACCATCACCTTGCGCGTGCGTCTTAAAATATCATCGGACAATCCCAGTCCTTCAAGGGCCAGGCGTTTATTTTTTAAACGCAAGCTTAACATCTGCTTAAGGACATCCGGCTGTTCATGGATCTCCTTGAGCATAAAATACGGGTAGCCTTCCTTGCGGGCGGCCACCACGTTAAATGATACGGTATCAATTTTGGGAGTGACTTTTTTCCCGTCAAAAGTAGACAACTCGACCTTGTCCCTGGTCAGGACAGCCATTTGCCCGTCTTTCAAATAAATGACCCGTCGGGTAAAATCCAGAATAGCAGGCACATCAGAGGCGATGAAATTTTCATGCTCGCCGATACCCACGATCAACGGAGAGCCCACGCGCGCGGCGATCAGCATGCCCGGATGGTCGCGGCTGATGATCCCGAGGGCAAAGGTGCCTTTAAGCTTGGCAATAGCGTGGCGTACCGCCGTGAGCAAATCCCCCTTATAAAAAGAAGCGATCAAATGCGGGATGACTTCAGAATCTGTTTCAGAAACGAATTTGCACCCTTTTTTCTTTAAAGCGGCTTTAAGGTCCTGGTAATTTTCGATGATGCCGTTGTGGACAACGGCGATGGTGTGCTTATTGTCTGTATGCGGATGGGCATTTTTGTCAGATGGAAACCCGTGCGTGGCCCAACGCGTATGGGAGATCCCGGCACAGGCAAAAGGCAAAGGCCGGCTGCGGATCAACTCTTCTAAATTACGGATCTTGCCTTTGGCTTTACGGATAATGAGATGCGCGTCATGGTCTAAAAAACCCACACCGCTGGAATCATACCCGCGGTACTCGAGTTTTTTGAGGCTCTCAAGCAGGATGGGCAGGGCGTCTTTGCTACCAACATAGCCAACAATGCCGCACATAATTAAGGCTTAATGTTAATGAGCGTGATGACTTTGTTAGAACCGTTCTTACGGCGGGTAAAATAAACTTCACCATCGCACGCGGCCGTCAAAGAACTGCGGCCGATCACATTAAGACCGCGTTTCCACTGGTCCCCTTGGCGGGTCAAAACAGTGCCGGATTTGACCTTCTGGCCGCCGGAAACCTTGATGCCGGCTGTTTCGCAATAATATTTACTTGAAATTCCCCCTACACGACCACCCATAGCTAAAACCTCCTGTAAAAAATGCCTTGTGTGAAGGGTTCAATATACACGAAAACCATTTTTTTGCAAAGGAAAATTACTTCTTCCCCGCTAAAATGGCATCAATTTCGGCCTTATAGCTGGCGATGTCCCGGGCATTGGTTTTGCGGCCGTTGAGATAAAACGTCGGTGTGCCGCGCACATCCACACTCGTGGCTAACTGCGTATCGTCCTGGATCTGCTTCTCCCACTGGGCATCTTTATTCTTATAATCCGCCATCAATTTATTATAATCCAATCCCAAGTCTTTGGCGTATTGCTTGACCTTGGCATCGGAAACATCCCCGCCGTTGGCCAATAGGGCCTCCATCATTCCCTGAAATTTACCCTGCTCGTTGGCGGCCATGGCTAATTTGGCTGCCGGACGGGCATTAGGATGAAAGGGAAGAGGAAAATTCTTGACGATCAATCTGACCTGATCAGGATAGGCCGCTAAGACATCCTTGACCACCGGATAAAAACGGGCGCAGAACGGGCATTGGAAATCAGAAAATTCAACAATGGTCACCGGCGCGTCCTTCCTGCCGATAATGGAAGAAACACCCGGATCGATCGCGTAAACTTTATTCATATCTTCAGACGGCGGCTGTTGGGGCTGCTGGCCATTGCCGGCGTTGACGCGCTGGCTTAACTGTGCCAGGTCCCTTTGAATAGCGGCAAGGGAATCGCTTGAATTACCACTGCCCTGCGCGTTTAATTTATTCTCAATGCTCTTTTGCGTGCTCTCGATCTGGGCGATCTTGGCATACAACGGGCTTAAAGCAACCCCGACGGCATTATTGATCCCGATCAAGAGGCCTACCCCTGCGACAATACCGATCAAGACAACTAAAAGAACAACAACGACACTATTTTTATTTTCCATAATTCCTCCATTATTAAAATCAATACGGTATATTACCTCAAATCAAAAAATCAAACAATGAAATTCTAAAGAGAGATGTGCCCAAAGCGTTCAATAATATACTTCATATCTGTCCAGCGCTTGCGGCATCCGTAAACGGCAATGATCAATATATCATTTCCCCCCTTGGGGATATATCCCACAAAACAGGATTGCGCCTCAAAGGTAAAGCCTGTTTTACCGAAAACATGGTGCTTCCAATTCAAAAATAACGTCCTGTTATGTGATTTTAAATAACAGCGGCGGCCGTCTTTGGAACAAATGACGAAGTATTTAAAAGTGATCGCCTCACGGAAAAATCCATTTTTAAGCACCTGGTTGAAGATCAGGGCCATGTCCGAAGCTGTTGTAAATTGGGGGCCTCGTGAGGGAAGCCCGTGGGGATTGGCAAAATGGGTGTGCAGGGCCCCTATCTGTTTGGCGCGGGCATTCATCATGTCGACAAATTTTTCCTCAGACCCGGCCACGGCTTCAGCCAGGGCCACGGCCGCGTCATTGGCAGACTTAAGGATGAGCCCGTAAAGCAGGTCCCGCACGCGATAAGTTTCACCGGCCCTTAGGCCCAATTTAGTCTGCGGCACGTCGGTGGCATGCCGGCTTACCGTCACATATTTATCCAAAGGAAGATTTTCCAGGACCAGGAGCGCTGTCAATACCTTGGTGGTTGAGGCCGGAAAAACTTCACGGTCAGCGCCGAGGTCAAAATAACGCTGATTGCTCGCCGGGTCCCAAAGAAGGGCTGTGTTCGCCGTCAAATGATACGCGCTCTTGTGCCTGAAAGCAGGGCGATACGCCATCCCCTCTTGAGGAGATGCCAAAATGGCTATCAAAATAGCAATAAGCGCTGGACGGAGGAATTTCAACATAAACTGCAATATACTTTAAGAATTGGTCTGCGTCAAACAGACGTTGGGATAATTTTTAAAAAATTCATCCCAATGGCTGTTTGTCCGAAGCACTATTTTTAGCCGCTAGGTACACGCATTCCAGCGCCTGGGACACGGCCATGGTAGGCATTAACATGGTCCCTTCGGCCAAATTCACGCGCCAGCCTTTGGGAGAGTGGACGATCACAATACGTATATTCTGGGCCAGCGGCCCGTCGCAGGCGATCACGTGGACCAGGGCGGTCTTCTTTTTAGGGTCATATAGGATCTCCTTAAAAGACACCGCCACCCCTTCCTGGGAATGATCGCTAAAACCAAAATTATCAGGATTAAAATGATCAATGAGATAACTTTGCAAGGTGCTGTCCTCCTTTACTTCCACAGGAATATGCTGATGCTTGGTCAAAAGCAATTCATAAAATTCGCTCTGGCCGCCTTCGACCCATTTTTTCTCAAATTTTGTGCCGTAATTCGCCGGAATGTTCTTAGACTCAACGGAAAATCCGGTATCCTGGATGTTCTCCTTGACCCAATCAATATACGGATGATGGTCCGTCACGATCTTTAAAACACCGCCATCAACGAGCCGGCTGTTGACGAGCTTTAAAAAATCCCCCGTAAAAAGCCGGTGCTTGATATCGGATTTTTTAGGCCACGGCGGCGGATAAAGGCAATGCACCCGGGAGACGGTCTTGGGGGCCAAATAACGCTCAAAACCCGCCCTGGCGTCTAATCTCAGCACCCTCACATTATCAAGGCCCGTGCGGCTTAATTTCCGCAAGGTCCTGTGGATGCGTTCGCAGTACTGTTCAAACCCCACAAAATTAATTTGCGGGTCCGCACGGCTTAACGCTGCCAGGTATTCACCGTTGCCAAAACCGATCTCCACTTCTAACGGGTGATCATTGGCAAAAACAGTACCCCACAGCGTCGGACGCTTAAGGGCGCCGTGATTTAAAAAAGGCTTTAGCGAAACATAAAAAGCTTTCATGCTGAGGGGTGAGCAGGACGCACGGAATTTGCCAAAGGCCAGCCGCGGCCGATGAGCTTGCCGTCTTTAAAAACTAACGGCATCAATTCATTGTCGCTGACAATGCCGTCCGGTTGGCGTATGGCTTCAATGTAATACTCGATCAAATAGGTCGTGCCTTTAATAGCTTCACTTTTATACGGATTGGGAATGGTCAGGGGCTGGTAACCAGGTGTCTGAGATTTATAACCAATAACAAGCTCAGTGCCCATGAGTTGATGGATTTGAGTCTCGGTCATGCCATCCTGGACCGCCTTAAACCCGCTTTCATTTAATAAGATCTCCTGCGGCAGCGGCTGCTGCATAGGATTATAAACTACGCTTGAGGCACAGCCGGCCAGGCTTAAACTTAAAAGAATAATCAATGCACAGCGCATATAACAACCCCCCAATAAATTGTCATTCCCGCGCAAGCGGGAATCCATTATAATAGATTTAGGAGAATTTATGGAAATTTATTTTCTACGTCATGGCCTCGCAGGCCAGCACGGTGATCCTAAATACAAAGACGACAGCCTGCGCCCTTTGACCGCGGAAGGCCGGAAAAAAATGCGCCTTGTTGCCCAAGGCATGCAGGCATTGGGCTTAACATTTGATGTTGTCCTTAGCAGCCCCTACCTGCGGGCCCGGCAAACCGCGGAAGCCGTAACGCAAGTCTACAAACTAAAAAACAAGACAATGCGTCTTACAAATAATCTGCTTCCCCCTGCTTCTATCAAAAAATTGCTCCAGGAAATCCTTGCCCATTTTCCAAAATCAAAAAATGTTTTATTGGTCGGACACGAGCCGCACCTGTCAGGAATGGTCTCTTCTCTATTAAATAGCGGCAAACCACTTAATATTGATTTCAAAAAAGGCGGGCTTTGTTCCGTAACTGTCCAAGATGAAAGCGCCACTCTTAACTGGCTTTTGACTCCAACGCAATTAGGACTTATGGCTAAAGAAAAACAATAAGCACGGCACCCAAAATGATCAGTCCCGCGCCCACAGCGATCTGCCAGGTGAAATTCTCCCCTAAAAATAATACCCCTAAAATGATGGCGAAGGCAACACTCAATTTGTCGATGGGTGCCACCTTGGAAACCGGCCCCAGGCTCAAGGCACGGTAATAGCAAAGCCAGGAAAGTCCGGTGGCGATCCCTGAAAGGACCAGGAAGACCCAGGCCTTCATCACAGCACCTTGGGGCCATTGCCATTGATGGCGCCATGAAAGGATACACGCCGTCATCACTAGGACAACGACGGTACGGATGAATGTCGCAAGATTGGAATTAACATTCATGACGCCTATCTTGCCTAAAAAAGCCGTAAGCCCGGCAAAAAAGGCCGACGCCAATGCAAAAAATTCCCAACGGGAGAACCATTTCATAGCATTAAACCTGTATGATCCAACTTTTTAGTTTATCGAACAAAGTTTTGATCTCATCCGGGGTCAAAAGCTGGTTGAGCAAGGCCTTATCTTCAAAATCCGCGAATACCTTGTTGTTGCGGCCGATGACAACAATGTCGCGGCCAACGAACTTATTACGGCGATTGGCGGAAATGACTAAAACAAAATTGTCCCTGTCAAATTTCCCGTCAACAGAGGTCACCGCGAAAGACAGCAGAAAATCATTCTTGATATAAAGCGGTATGCCCTGGTCAACACCAAAAGAAACATCATGGGACTTGTCCTTCACAAAGGACAACGTGTCCTGGATATTGACAACATGATACTCGGGAAGGTCCTTCATCCTTGCGTATTTATGAAAGGAAGGGTCGATCAGGTAAACCTGCTTGTCAGACCTGTCAACGAGCAATAAAACAATGTGATTGGATTGGGCCGTGGAAAAAAAACCCGCCTCCGAGGCCATGGCGAATTTGACTTCATAACGCCCGTCAAGCAATGGCTTGATCTTCTCAAATAAAAACGTGGCCAATTCCGCGCAAAGGCCATAACGGCCCTGCTCTAAAATGATCACGCCTTGAGGGTCATATTCATGGATATGATGCATGGTCCATGTCCGTTGGTTAAAATCAACGCTCAAAGACACCTGGGGCTTGACCATGACCGGGACCCCCGAATATTCCAACGGGCTGATGATCTTCATGATAGCGTCATAAAATGGCGGCGAAGGCAGCGGAGCACAGATACCAAGACATGGGCTGATGATAAGCAGGGCCATTAACAAAAAAATTTGCATAATTCAATTATAGTAGCATAATATCCCTGTGCAGGCAACGACCCCCATGATCAAACAATACCACGACATCAAAGCGCGCCACAAGGACGCCATCCTTTTTTTCCGCTTGGGTGATTTCTATGAAATGTTCTTTGAAGATGCTGCCCAGGCGTCCTCTATTTTAGATCTGGTCCTGACTTCCCGCGGGTCGGACGCCTCGGGCAAGATACCCATGTGCGGGGTGCCCTATCACTCCAGCGACAATTACATTGCCAAACTCATCAAGGCCGGTAAAAAAGTCGCCATCTGCGAGCAGATCGAAGACCCGGCACTGGCACAGGGCATTGTCAAACGCGATGTCATCCGCATTATCAGCGCCGGGACCTATCTGGATGAAGCCATTGATTCCCGTTACATCTTGGCCATTAATAGGGGACAGCTCCCCATGATGGGTGTCGCTTTTATAGATAATTCCGGCGGCACCATTTTTGCCAATGAACTCTCTTTGCATCAGACCATCGAGCTTTTAGCCAAACTTCCCATTTTTGAATGCCTCTACCCTGAATCCCAGGAAGAAGCCATCAAAGATCTTTTTTCCCATCCTTTAGTCAAAATGCGCGCCATTGCCTTAAGCCCTCTAGGCGATTGGACTTTTAACCCTGATATGGCTAAAAAAGGGCTTTGCGATCATCTCTCCACCCAGTCGCTTAAAGGCTTTGGTGTTGATGACCTGCCGCAGGCCATAGGATCTGCAGGTGCTTTGCTGGAATATTTAAAAAACATGAATAAAACCAGTCTCAAGCACATTGATAAGATCGCTCTTTACGCCCAAGATGATCATGTCTTTATCTCCCCTGCCGCTCATTATGGCCTGGAACTTGAATCCTTGCTTGCCACCATTGATTTGACTTCAACGCCCATGGGCCGACGGGCTTTGCGTTATTGGCTGTATCATCCTCTTAAGGACGTTGCCGCCATCCAATTGCGTCAGGAAGCAGCCAAAGAGTTGGCCGCTCAATCTCTTTCCACTGTCATTCCCGCGAAGGCGGGAATCCATAACACGCTGGGCCAATGTCTAAAAAACCTTCCTGACCTTCAGAAAGCGCTCTCACGGCTTTCCTGCGGATGCGGCTCCATCAAAGATATTTTGAACATACGCCAGGGTTTACTGCGTATCCCCCTGATCGCTGAGACCTTGGCAGGTAGTTCCAACCCTCTTTTAAAGATCCAGGATTTGGTCCCCTTACGCGAGCTGTTGACCAAAACCATTAACCCCGACGTGCCCCTGGCCAAGCCCGAAGGCAAAATGATCCAGCCTGGCATAGACGGAGCATTAGATGAGCTTAAAAATATTTTAGAGAACGGGAGGCAATGGCTGGCCCAATACCAGGCCCAAGAGATCAAAAAAACAGGGATATCGTCGCTAAAGGTCGGGTTCAACAATGTCTTTGGCTTTTATATTGAGATCAGTAGAACTAAGCAAAACAGCGTGCCCGGTTCTTACGTGCGCAAACAAACCCTGGTCAATGGTGAGCGTTTCATCACCCAGGAGCTTAAAGAATACGAAGAAAAATTCCTCACCGCCCAGGACAAAATTCTGAATATTGAAAAACGCATCCTCGGCCAAATTGAAGCAGCCATCCTCGCTGAAGTCGCACGCTTGCACGACGTCTGTCATCAATTGGCCACCGTAGATTGCTGTTTCGCGCTGGCCCAATTAGCCGCATGGCCCAATTACATTTTTCCGGAAGTCAATACTTCAACTACCCTTGACATCAAGGATGGACGGCATCCGGTCGTTGAAAAAACCGTGACGGATAATTTCATTGCCAATGACACTCTTTTGGACACCGATGAGAATCGCCTGATCATTTTAACAGGGCCCAATATGGCGGGCAAGTCCACCTATATCCGCCAAAGTGCCATTTTAGTGATCATGGCCCAGATGGGCGCTCCCATCCCTGCGGCTTCAGCCAGCATCGGGCTGGTTGATAAAATCTTTACCCGCATCGGCGCCCATGATGATATTGCCAAAGGGCAAAGTACTTTTATGGTGGAGATGACCGAGGCCGCGGACATCCTCAACAATCTGACACCCCGGTCGCTCGTCATCTTAGATGAGATCGGCCGCGGCACCTCAACCTCTGACGGGCTAAGCCTGGCCTGGGCCTTGGCCGAGCATATGCATGCACAGAGCGTACGTACACTTTTTGCCACGCATTTTCATGAATTGACTGCTTTAGCAAACCAATTTAAAGGGATTAAAAATTATAACGTGGCGGTGCGCGAGTGGAAGGACAAGATCATCTTCATGCACAAGATCGTTGCCGGCGGATCGGATGATTCTTACGGGATCTATGTCGCCAAATTAGCAGGAATTCCGGAGAGCGTGATCAATCGTTCCAAGGAAATCCTCTCTGAACTTGAGATCGGCACACCCAACCCCTATGCGAAAAAAGACAAGCAATTAAACCTTTTTGTCCCCAGCGCCCAACCGCAGATGGATGAAATACGCGCCGTATTGGAAGAAATTGATATCAATACCCTGACACCGATGGAAGCGTTGAAAAAATTGGATGAACTTAAGCGTAAACTACTATAAAAAGCATACCTGTCATTCTGAGCGAAGCGAAGAATCTTAAGACACCTATGGCTAAAGTCAACATTCTCTCCCCCGATGTGATTGCCAAGATCGCCGCCGGTGAAGCAGTGGACCGGCCGGCTTCTGTGGTCAAAGAACTCCTTGAAAATGCCATTGATGCCAAGGCCACCAGCATTGAAATACATCTTAAAGACGCCGGCAAAGAATTGATCCATATCAAGGACAATGGCTCGGGGATTTCCCGTCAGGATTTGGAAAAAATTTTCCAGCGCCACGCCACCAGCAAAATTTCAGCCATTGAAGACTTAGAAAAACTCCATTCAATGGGTTTTCGCGGAGAAGCGCTGTATTCCATCGCCGCTGTCAGCGATGTCATTTTGAGATCACAAACCAGCGTCATTCCCGCGAAAGCGGGAATCCAGAACGAGGCATGGGAAATCCATATCAGAGGTGGAAAACGGTTGGGGCTTACGCCTGCAGCGGCCAGCGGGAACGGCACAGACATCAAGATCGCTGAGCTTTTCTTTAATACCCCTGCCCGCCGTAAATTCCTTAAAAATAATACTTCCGAGTTAAATCAAATCCTCAATGTCGTGCTTCCCTACACCTTGATCTATCCCCAAAAACGTTTCGTGCTGACCCACGCGGGCCGTACCCTTTTAGACCTGCGGCCTGCCTCTTCAAACATAGACAGGGCCGCTGCCGCGCTAAATGCCCGGATGGACCATTTTCTGGAAGCTGACCAGGAATTTGTTGAGGAAAAGATCCGGGTCAAGATGGTCTTGGGCAATATCAATATCCAGCGTCCCCGGCGGGATTCACAGTTTATCTTCATCAATGACCGCCCAGTGGAAAGCAAAAATTTAAATTATAATCTCAATGATGTTTACAAGCTCATCCTGCCGCCAGGCGTTTATGGAGCTTTTATCGTCAATATTGCCTTGGACCCCGCTAATGTAGACGTCAACATTCACCCCACCAAGCGTGAGGTGCGCCTGAAAGATGAAGGCAGGATCATCAGTTTATTGCGGCGCATGACGGAATACCAGCTGATGCATAAAGGGCAGGCCAAACAATTTTCCAACCCCGTCATCCTGAGCGAAGCGAAGGAACTTAAGACGTCTTATGATTCTTCGGCCTTAAAGCCTCAGAATGACATGTCCCATGACCTGCCCTTAGACTTTCAACTCTTCGGCGAGGAGAACACTCTGCGCTCCAAATTCACCCGCGCACGGTTTGTGGGGAGCTTCCTTCAAAAATTCCTCATCTATGAAGTGGACGAATCGCTCTTGATCGTTGACCAGCACGCGGCCCAGGAACGCATCATGTTCGAGAAATTCAAAGACCAGATCGAAGCGGCCCAAGTTGAAAGCCAGCCCTTGCTCACCCCTTTACTGCTTAAATTAACACCTCAAGAAAAAATCGCGTGGGAAGAATTACAGGAGAAATTAACCACTGCAGGTATTGAAACCACCCAATTTGATGATGACACCATCGCCGTACAAACCCAGCCGCTATTGCTTAAAAACATCAGGGCCGTGGTGCTCGACCTATTGGCCGGCGGAGAAGCCCCGCGCATGGACCATGCTGCCTTGGCCCGCCGTGCCTGCAAAGCTTCCATAACGGCCGGCGACAAACTCGATGCCTCCCAAGCTGATCACCAGCGCAAACAATTGCTTGAATGCAAAGACCCCTTCACCTGCCCGCATGGCCGCCCAACACTCATCGAAGTGACCCAGAACTTTCTGGATCGCCAATTCCTACGCACTTAACCTTAATGCTACGTTCAAAGTCCCAACATCTGCAACGGACTTTGCAAAGGAATGATTTTAAGGATGATTCCTTTGACCCCATTAAAATTGCCTTTTCGAAATTCCGCAATCATCGCCTCATTAAATTTCATTCTAACGCCCTGTCCTTCTTTAGAAATATTGAATTCCATATTCTTAGCATTCAAGGCAATACCACCGTCTACTGTCATCGCGTTGCTTTTACTATCTTCGTAAAAACGTCTTATTGCTAATCGATTTTGCTTTGATCTCTCGGGACTCAATTGTTCATGAGCAACCTTGCCTTTATAGTCAATAGGATAAGTTGCGATATAAGATCCTTCCGCTCCACTCTTATCAAAAGACAACATTTCAACCATCACCTCGCCACTATTGACTTGGATTGTGTGGCCTTGCTGCCTCAGCTTGTAGACCCAGCTCCCCGTGCCAGTCTCCAATTTCTGTACAAAACAGTCTTGCACTATTGAGTTTTTGCCCACATGCCCTGACAATATTTCCCCCCCTACAACAAGACCGCCGTCATCAATGATTAAATCGCCCCTTTTAATGGCTTCCAGTGTTTTGGGCGATGCTTCTAGGACTTTAACATCCTGGTCCAACCCTAATAAATGCCTGACAACCTCTCTCTCTTCTATATCAGGGAGAGTGCCTGAAAATGCAGTGTGGGCCGAAGGCACTGTGCCCACATCAATAAAATGGCTTCCCTTGACCAGGGACAGTTCCCCAACCGTTGCTCTAACCGTTTGGGCAAATCTAAAAGTCCTTCTTGACCTTGCTTCTGCATTAGACCATACTCTTTGCATATATTTCCAGATATTTGATATCTCTAGAGCATCGATTCCCAACCCTTCAGCAATCTCAATCATGTCGGCCGGATAGAAATGTTGATTTACAATACTAACTTCCCTTTTTTCTTCATCCAATTTATCATATCCACCATATTTTCTAACCACATGCCTCGCAAGTAATCGAGCCAACAGGCCTCTCCCATTTTGTATGCCTAAAATCTTTTTCACAGGCATAATGCCAACTCTCTGTTCCCGGCCACTTTGTTCCTTC
The DNA here is from genome assembly GCA_013287965.1 of Candidatus Omnitrophota bacterium. GTDB lineage: Bacteria > Omnitrophota > Gorgyraeia > Zapsychrales > Fredricksoniimonadaceae > JABDGZ01. The sequence goes on from JABDCU010000012.1 coordinate 18,912, forward strand.
CATTCCCTATAGCTGAGTTCAGTGTTAGCCTTAACCATGGCCTCTAAAAAATCTACTGAAACATCCATATTATCACCAATGATCTCATGTTGTTCTATGGCCGGCTGCATTTTCTTAATGGCCTCATACGTATACGCGTGGTTCCACCAATTGGCCACCGGGCTTTTCACAAAGAACTTCTTTATTTGGCTCCAAAGTTTTGGTTTTTCAACCATTTCTTTGACCTTGCCATGATTATCGCCTTCAACAAAATGGCCTAATTGTGTCAGGGCATACAAAATCGGGGCCTTTGATTTGTATTCTTCCAACCTCGCGAGCCTGGTATCCATCAATCTCTCTTCTGCGTCTTCATCTGTCACCTCGTTTATCTTATCTTCATCTAATACCAAAACTCTTCTACTTCCGCTTTTTTGCCTGACCCAGCCCAAATTTTTTAATTCAGCCAAAACCTTGTCCATCGGATAAATATGGCCTGTAACCGTAATCGGCCCATTGATCTTCGTATTTTCTTTCAATGACCACAACTGATCATTGGCCAGTATGACAACTCCCCCTTCCGACATGCCTTCGAGGATCATATGGGATTGAAAATAGACCTGGTCCATCAATTCCAGCAGATGCCCCTCAATCTCGTGGGGAATCTCGACCTCTCCCTTGCCTACCAGGGCGCCTACCAGGGGATAAAGCCGGGAACCAGAACCAACATCGAGAATAATCAAAACCTTGTCATCCTTACCCATCTGTTTTTCATCTTTGACCTTGCCCTGCATCAATTGGTTTAAAAACCACAAGGTCAGATCAAAGCTACCGGTGGAGACCTTGTGGTTTGGGACTGCCTCTGGGTCGCCCTTCATCATAATACCTCTATTGATTATCCTCACAGCGCTTTCATCGCCCGTTCTTAGGACCCTCCTCTCTTCATCAGAAATCTTTACATCCGGATAATCATTAATTAAATCCCTGTCCGGCAATACATTGTCGTTAATAAACCCTACCTCATTTCCGAGCGGCAATTCAATCCTTCTCTGGGACAAGGCCTCACCCAAGGCCGTAATCGTAAACGCCCCCCCGTTTCTATTGAATTCATCCTGGTCAAACTCCCCTCGTTCTTTCGAAGTTATTTCGCCTTCCTGAACAATCTGCCCATGAATCCTGTAAAGGGAAGGACTAGGCACGACCCTTACATGGGTGTGCTCATACAAGCTCTCCATTTGGTTCAAGTGGCGCTCTATAGAGGCTACCGCATCATTTCTCCTTGAAGTCAACACATACACCGCGTCCCAATGCTTACTCCCTGAAAGCATATTGGCCCTTGCTCTTTCGATTACCTTTATTGTATCTTCCAATCCGTTGTTGGGGGCCATTTTCCCATTGCTGGGAAGGGCCACCATCGCCTGTGCCACAGGAGCAACCTTCTCTACACCGACAACAACCCTGGCCATTTGGGAAACAGGGTTAATGCTTTCACCTGACAGCAAACTTTGCTCACGGTCCAGAAAATTCCTGTTTGAATAAAAATGCACCCCGCCTGAAAAATACTTGCGGGGAATTTCCTGCTTACTGACCGTATCAATGCTTTCTTTAATATAATTAAAAACACCCTTCTTGTATGCTTGGAGATACTGCCGATAGATCTTCTCCTTGGCAGTCTGGTCATTGGACAACACCCCTCCAATTTTCCCCTTATCGCTATAAAGCTGATTAAGTAGGGCATTTTTAATGGCTAGCTTATACCATGAGGATAAAATCATGGAATAAAAAATCTGGCGCAATGGTGCGAAGTTCTTGCCATTGTTAACATCTTTTTCAATCTCAGGGATGATCACGGTCCGAACAATCTCAGACGCAACGGTATGGGATTTACCTGTGGGCATACCCGTCCCGAAATTGCCATGTTTGTTAAGGGCCAAAAAATCCTCTTCCAGCATGACCTTCAAATGTGAACTGACCACAAAAGCCGCATTGTTACGTTCCAAAATTTTGGCCTTATCCGCCATGATCCATACTTTATTAAAAGTCTCGATGGGGATGTCCGTTGTTCCATACTTTTGTCTTGCCTTATCATAAACTTCATCCCAGAATTTTTTGCCTAAGGACTTTTCAGGGTAAATAAGAGACGCTGTCAATTGCTTAAGAAAGTAATCCTGGGCCAGCATGTCCCTTCCTAGATCGGTTTTCCCCAGATCATTAGGAATGATCCTGTTCTTTTCATAGGGGGAAAGATTGACCCATAAATCTTCCTCTTTAATGGCCAAGGAAGCCAAAAAATATTTAACCAATTTTTCAGATTCACGTTTGAAACCAGGGGTATTGACGTTAAGCCCTGAATTACCGCTATCAATGATGAAATCAAACAATAAAGGGTTGTCAGGATGGATTTTAAGGCCGCGGATCATGACCGGCATGAAAGTCTGGCTTAAATCGACCATGGTCCCTGGCTGGGGCAGGCCTAAAAAAGACCTGTTTTGGGCAAAAACAAAAGTCGAAGGATCGATAATTAATAACAATGACACTAATAAAGCTATGCACTTTTTCATCTTAATCCCCTCGATATACTTTAAATATTAATTGGGGCAGCACCATGGCTTCGCTTATTTTAAGTATATAACATTTATCCCCTAAAAACAACCCCGGCTCCTTTTTACATGATGCTAATCTCTTATCTATATGAAATTAAATAGGTTACACTTGAAACCATTTATTTTTTATCTGATCATAACAATTAGTATTTATATATTGGTATATCCTGTCCTTATCTGTGTCCGCAATTTTATTAAATGACAGGCCATAAACATACCGGCCCTGGTCTACTTTGGACCAAGGTATCTGGGCTTCAATTTTAATCAAGTCAAAATTGTCCCCTATTGCAAAAGACATCTTTACCGGCCCTTGCTGGGGCAAGGGCCTGTTAAAAGACACACACATCCCTTTTAAATGTATATCTTCGATAATGCAATGACTAAAGCCCTGCGTTTGCGACATCCAGACCTTTGCTTCTTTCTTTATTTCCCAACGCGGCAATTGCCTTCGTTCATCCATGTTTTCTCCCTTCTTGATTTAAACGACCATGCTGTATTGATATGTACTTACGGTGTAATCAATATCCACCATAAATACAGTAAGGAAAACACTTTTAACCATTCCTGCCAGGAATTCGAACCCTTTTTTGCTTATATCTAGTAAATTTACTAAATACAACGCAATATGCCGCTGTCTCAATTTAACAATGACTTTAACAATAGTAACGGAAACCGTAATTATTGAGAGGAACAACAGTTTTATGGGCACCCCTCCAAAAATAAAAAGCAAACCTAAGAGTAAAAATAAAAAGAGGAGCGAAGCCGTTAAATTAAAAGCAAAGATAGATGACGATTGGGTGATCAGAAAAATTTTTATTATGTTAAAAGGCCCAATATTATTATTGAGAGGTTTCTGTCTTTGCGAATAAAACAAAGCAGTCTCTGTTAAAAGCAGAGGTCGCGATGACACCTGTACGGACGTTTTCAAGAACTGGACTGCTGTAATGGTTGTTAACCTATGCGTTGTCATTATCATTGGCCTTGATAGGGACAGCACAGCTGCCAAAGGCGGTGCTTTTGGCTGAGCGGCTAATGATGACGGCAACTTGGGCGTAACGGCTGGCTTAACGGGCTTTGCTCGTCTAAAATCAAAGTAATACATTGATAGAAAAAATACAAAGATCACAAATGCCAAATCTACGATCATTTCTTTCTGTTTCTCATCAGCATCTTTCTTATTAGGATCTTTAACAACGGTCATCATGGCCGGCACATAGCCAAAAAGTTCTCTGCTATCAAGGATCTGTCTTTGCAAATCATCGGAACAGCCCTTGAATATATCAGTGTCCTCCATCTTTGGCATTGAGCCATATTGAAACTCGTGCCAGAGCAGATTATTAAGTTTATGTACGGCAATCTGGTCCTTGAGGCTCATTTCCCTCATGAATTGCAATAGAAGCCTGAGACGGGGACGGTACTTTTCATCATGTCTCAATAAAAATTCCTCTTCACTGATATGTTTATAGAACAGCGCTCTCTGTTCCTGCTCAGCAGCGTCTAAAGCTATGCTGAGGCGCTGGTCACGATCATCGGTGGCATCATATCTTCTCTGAAAATCTACCAACATGGCAGCATGGGCGGCTTGCCGTTGCTCCACAGGCATAGGTTTATCGTCAATGACAGTTATAGGCACCAATGACTTGCCGACGATCACCCTTTGGGATTCAGCAACCTTTCGTCCTCGCTTATCGAGGGCCAATACTTGGTAATACCATTCTTGCCTAATTTCAAATTCCATTCTCTCCTTTATCTCCTGTTCTGATTTGCGTAAGGGACGGAGTACCAATCCGTCACGAGTAATGACATACTCCTCAATGTCCTTGCGTGGCAAGGCATTCCAGGAAATCAACGTCCCCTCAGCCGAAATCTCTAGAGGAATGTTTGTGACCTTTATAGGTCTAAGATAGTGGAATAGGGTATGTAGCATTTCCACGAGCCAACGGCCTTCCTCAACAAAAGCTTCAAACAGGTCAGGGGTTTTTTCGAATTTTCTATCGGTTTTTATTTCTGTGTATCTGGTGCCTGCCCAAATGTTGTCCACCCTAGCCGCAATGGTTTCATCAGCCGCAATGGTTTCATCAGCCACGTAAGCCACGTGCTGTGCTTTCAGCCCAACCCATGCCGCTGGTATGGCCAAAGATCTTGTCATCATAATATGCTCAACCGATGATACTTTTACGGTTTGGGCCCTCTTGGAAAGTTTTTTGCCTATATAAATCACTGCCCCTTGAGCACTGTTAACAAGGACATAGCTGTTAGGGAGAATGATTTCCGTACTGCGATCTTGATATTGGACTTCGATTGTAAGCAGCTCGCGATAAGCCTTATTAATTTCATAAAAGAGCCCAGTGGGAACAGGCCCACTTGAGACTCTAATGCCCACATTGCCATTTTTATTCTTAGTCAATGTAAAATTACCCATTTCTTTAATGTTGGCACGGGCATAGTCAAAGGCAGGCTCATCCGGGGTCTTGGCTTCAGCCATTGGAGAAAAGTAGGGGACTCCCTTCTTGCCGCCTAATTCCCAACGCAGCCGCCTCATGGCTTCCAAAAAGGGAAGGCTTTCAATGTCCCCTACCGTGCCATCGGTCTTCACAATGGGCACATCCACGTCAGTGGATTTGGTGAGCGCTTTCAGTTGATATTTGTACGTACGGCCGGGAACAAGTCCATTGTGCCTGAAATATGCTCTTTGAGTTGATCGGTCCGTCAAAATCTCCGCGTCTTCGATCCTATCCTCATTGCAATAGATCTTATACTCTCCCACGGGTGGAGTAAAAGTGACGACAATGCTCCTAGGGCTTTCGCTTTGCGCAGCTATCTCTTGGGTAGGAGCATCCGGCTTTAGAAGCGCTTGCCTTACCGATACGACAACTCCATCGCTGATGACCTCGTGACTGCCTTGGGTGACGATCACTCTGAAAATGGCACCGTTATCTTCTTGAGTCAAGACCGGCTCATACCTTGCTTCCTTTGCCCCTTTGCCTTGGGCATTTTCCCATTCTCTCGTCCATATGGTCCATCCTAAGAAATTGATGGGGACCTTCCTTTGCCATTGATATTGGGCTGGACCAATGTCTTTATGGTTTGCTTCAATGGCTGCTGTGATTGAAGCCTGTCCTTTTTCTAAATAAACAACGACATTCTTAGGCACCCTGACATGTTGCGGCAGCAGCTCCACTTTCAAATCAATAGGATCGGAAGATGTTTCCAAACCCGTAAAGGTGACCGCTTGCCAGACATACGTCCCCGCATGTTCTGCGCGGGCTGCAGGAATTTCATACTCTGCTCTAAGGGTATAAACACCTGCAATATCTTCCTGGGTCTCTGAGACACTATATCCTGACAGCAACCCTATGTGCTTGCCGTCCTTGAATAACTTTGCTGTCATCGGAGCATTGCTTTGGCTAACCAATTGCAAAGTCACATTCCGGCCTTCTCTGAAAATTAATTCAGGCTTGGGCTGTACTTTGATTATCGGTTTTAAATTGACCTTCACCGCCACTTCCCTGGTCCAAATCCCAGCGCCTTTGTTCCATAACACGGCTCTATACAGCCCTGCCTGATCTGGGGTGATATTTATAAGTTTCAGATCCCCCTCTGTGACACCGCCAACACAAACCCATCGGCCATCGCTCGCCTGCTTTTGCAGCTGTTTATAAATCGGCCCATTGCCCCTCACATCCTGTCCTCTAACAAGTACTTCCGTGGCGCCTTCATTGATCATGAGCACTGCCGGTGTACCGTTGGCCATCTTTCTGCCCGGCTGTTTTATAATAGCTGGTATCATGTTCACTTCTATTTCTTGGCTCCACGACTGATTCTCCGTCCATCCCCTTACTTTATAGACGCCCATCTGTAATACTCCGACATTCCAAATAATAAGCCATCGCGCGGTTTGTCCATCAATGGGCTCTTCTTGCCCGTTGATCACTCTGTACCATTGCTGGTGCTGTCCAAGAGCGTTAGTGCTTGTGGTTAATTCCAAAGTTTCGCCGGCATGTATCGCGATCATGGCCGTTGGTAACTCAATCTCAACGCCCATAAGTTCAGAGCTTGGGAACCTCACTTGCTCCATCATTCCCACTGCGCCCCCAAGGTCCCAGACCTCATTGTCCATATCCCATGTTTCAATCCAACCTGTGGGATGCTCATGGTGCCCTGCTTTTATTGGTCCTTTGAGTTTCCTGGCTTCTTTGCGTTTCTTATCCTGCTCTTTCGCTATTGTCCTAAATCCTATGTCTTCTCCAACGCCTTCCCCTTGAGGGTTTCTCTGAGGGTTCCTGTGTTCTTGTGTATACGCATTCCTGTCTTCTCTTGTGTTCCGATCTTCTACTTCCTCATCTGACACTACTATCGCCCTTGAGACAGGCGTGGTCATTCCTCTGACGCTGTGACGCCATGCACTATGGTGCCTTACTATTTTCTCGCCTTGTAGTTCAGGGCCTTGGAACCTCACTTGTTCCGTCATTCCTACTGCGCCACCAAGGTCCCAAACCTCATTGTCAAATTCTCCTGTTGCAATCCAACCTGTGGGTTGCTCAAGCTGTCTTGCTTTTGTTGGTTCTTTGTGTTTTCTGGTTTCATTGCGTTGGTCATCACGCACTTTCGCTCTTAGCATAAATCTTCTGTCTTTTCCTTCAACGTCTTCCCCTTGGGGATTTCTCTTAAGATCCCTGCGTTCTTGTGTATACGCATTCCTATCTTCTCTTGTGTTCTGTTCTTCTTCCTCTTCCTCTGGTATTACTATCGCCCTAGAAACAGTCACGTCCTCTCTTCTGACACTGTGACGCCATGCACTATGGTGCCTTACTATTTTCTCGCCTTGTAGTTCAGGGCCTTGGAACCTCACTTGTTCCGTCATTCCTACTGCGCCACCAAGGTCCCAAACCTCATTGTCAAATTCTCCTGTTGCAATCCAACCTGTGGGTTGCTCAAGCTGTCTTGCTTTTGTTGGTTCTTTGTGTTTTCTGGTTTCATTGCGTTGGTCATCACGCACTTTCGCTCTTAGCATAAATCTTCTGTCTTTTCCT
>JABDCU010000012.1:26623-51367 GCA_013287965.1 Candidatus Omnitrophota bacterium
GCTGTCTTGCTTTTGTTGGTTCTTTGTGTTTTCTGGTTTCATTGCGTTGGTCATCACGCACTTTCGCTCTTAGCATAAATCTTCTGTCTTTTCCTCCAACGCCTTCCCCTCGGGGATTTCTCTGAGGATTCCTGCGTTCTTGTGTATACGCATTCCTATCTTCTGCCGTGCTCCGATCTTCTACTTCCTCATCTGACACCACTATCGCCCTTGAGACAATCCCAACCTCTACTCCGACACTGTGACGCCATGCACTATGGTGCCTTACTATTTTCTCGCCTTGTAGTTCAGGGCTTGGGAACTTCACTTGCCCCGTCATTCCCACCGCGCCCCCAAGGTCCCAAACCTCATTGTCAAATTCTCCTGTTGCAATCCCACCTGTGGGATGCTCCTGGTGCCCTGCTTTTATTGGTCCTTTGAGTTCCCTGGCTTCATCGCGTTGGTTATCCCGCTCTTTCGCTATTGCTCTAAATCCTATGTCTTCTCCAACACCTTCCCCTCGGGGTCTTCTCTGAGGATTCCTGCGTTCTTGTGTATACGCATCCCGGTCTTCCCTTGTATACAGCTCTGCTTCAGGTATCTCTATGGCCCTTGAGATAATCTCGACATTTCCTCTGACACTATGACGCCATGCACTGTGGTGCCTCACTATTCTCTCACCTTGCAGCTCAGGGCCTTGGACTCTCCACTCTAGTTCTACCATTCCCACTGCATCCCCTAGATCCAAGTCTATCTCATTGTCAAAATCCCAGACCTCAATCCCTTTGTCTGGCATTTCTATCGCCCTTGAGATAGGCATTTTTTCTAATTCCCCTACGTCGGAGCTTCCAAGCACAATTCTTTGTCCCTGTAAAGGATTGACAGGCACTCCTGTCAGAGGAAACTCCTCGTAGCCTTCAACATATCCAATGGCACTGTCCGTCTGCCAAATCTCATCTGACTGTCCCGACAGCTCTTCTAATAACACTGCTGGTGCTTGAGGTTCTTGGGAACTTGTTGATGGTGGCGCTATTGACAAAATCTCTTGTTTTCCAAAAAATACTTCCTTGATCCTCTGCGCAAGGCTCGGTTGAGCTTTCTGTACCTTCGTTTTTGCTGAAGGTTTTGTTGGCTTACCTGAGAATTTTCTGAGGATACGCTGTACTATGTTGGTGGGTTTAGGATCTGCTGTCGATGGAACATCCTTCTGAACCTCTCCCGGCATTGCCCATACTTTCCCACTACTTGGCCTTGGCAATTCACTGATTCTCACTGTACTTGCTTCTTCGGTCACTTCTGGCTCTGTCTGGGGCGCCGTCCCTGCTGTCAAAAACAACTCTCGTGGACCTGCCCCTATCATTAGCGTGCTTCTTGGTGTTTCCACTACAACCCTCACAGGATTTCCTGTCTTATCTTTTCCTGAACCAAGCATTACGAAGCCTCTATTGCCTGTCAATAAATCTATTTGCCTTAACATTTCTACAGTGATTACACGTACATTTTCGCTGCTGTCTGGCTCCGGGCTTTCAGCTGACTCTCCTTCCGTCACCTCCTGGCTCGTCCCTGCTGTTAACAATCCCTGTGCCCCTCTACCTGTCAATAGCATTGGCTGTCTTGGTGTTGATGCCACTGGCGCTGATTTACCTGCTGTTTCAGTTGTACTTTCGCTTCTCTTCAGCAGCTCAAAGACCACTAAGCCTGTATGAACTGTCCGTCCACCTAAATATTCCCTCGGTATCTCTATAATTCTTTCCACCGGCACACTTCTGTCTGGCTCTATGCTTACTTCTTCTGCCGGCCTCCCTGCAGCTAACAATCCCTGTGCCCCTCTACCTATCAATAGCATCGGCTGTCTTGATGTTGATACCGCTGGTGCTAATTTATCTGCTGTTTTAGTTGTACTTACTTTCCTATCTACTACCTCAAAGACTACAAAGCCTCTATGAACTGTCTGCCCACCTAAATATTCCCTTGGTATCTCTATAATCCTTCCCACCGGCACGCTTCTGTCTGACTTCGGGCTTTCAGCTGACTCTCCTTCCGTCACCTCTGTTCCGGACTCCGTCCCTGTTGTTAAAAACAACATTCGTGAACCTGCCCCTATCATTAGCCTGCCTCTTGGTGTTTCCACTACTATCCTCTCAGGATTTCCTGTCTTCTCTTCTTGGCCTGGACCAACAATCACAAAGCCTCTATTGCCTACTAGTAACTCTATCTGCCTTAACATCTCTAAAGTGATTACACCTGAACTTCCACTGACTGGTTCTGTGCCTACTCCTTCTATCGCCGTCCCTGCTGTCAAGAACAACACTCGTGGACCTGTACCTCCTATCATTAGCTGTCTTAATGCTAATGCCCCTGCTGTTTCATCTGCTACTTTCACCGGCCTTCTTATGCTCTCTTCTCTGCCTGGACCAACAATCACAAAGCCTCTATTGCCTGCCATTAACCCTATCTGCCTTAACATCTCTAAAGTAAGTACCCATCCACTGCTGGCTGGCTCAGGGCTTTCAACTGATTCTCCTCCTGTCACCTCCTGGGCCGTCCCTGCTGCTAACAATCCCTGTGTCCCTCTACCTGTCAATAGCATTGGCTGTCTTGCTGTTGATACCACCGGCGTTTCCACTGCTACCTTCTCCGAACTTCCTGTTCTCTCTTCTCTGCTTGAGCCAAGCATCACAAAGCCTTTATTGCCTGCCAATAAATCTATTTGCCTTAAAATCTCTACAGTAATTACATGTACATTCCCGCTATCTGGCTCCTGACTTTTAGATGATTCTCTTTCCTTCACCTCTGCCTGGGGTGACGTCCCTGTTGTCAAGAACAACACTCGTGGACCTGTACCTCCTATCATTAGCTGTCTTAATGCTGATGCCCCTGCTGTTTCATCTGCTACTTTCACCGGCCTTCTTATGCTCTCTTCTCTGCCTGAACCAACAATCACAAAGCCTCTATTGCCTGCCAATAAATCTATCTGCCTTAACATCTCTACAGTGATTACGCGAACATCTCCGCTGTCTGGCTCCGGGCTTTCAGCTGACTCTCCTTTCGTCACCTCCTGGCTCGCTCCTGCTGTTAACAATCTCTGCACCTCTCTACCTGTCAATAGCATTGGCTGTTTTGATGTTGATACCACTGGTGCTGATTTGCCTGTTGTTTCACCTGCTCTGCTATTTTCAAACGTTGACTCCAATGCAGTCGCTTCTTGTGCTGTTGGATCTGTTGATGCTGTCAATGACACTGCCGGAACAAATGCGCCTAAAATTACTTTATTTCTTGCCCTATTTGCTCTTCTTTCGAGTCTTCTTCGATAAACTTCATCCTTTGAAATTTCTTGTCTCTGCGAGTTCCGGAGCATTGGCACAAACGCTGTTTTTGACTTTCCTCTCTGTCTGCTTTCCATTGCCTCTCGGCCCTTCCTCTGTCGCGCTTTCCACTCGATCCTGCTTAATCCTGAACGCCTTTGCCTTGCTATAGGTGCTGTTGCTACTTTCTCTTTAGCTTTATCTGCCGCTGCCACTATTGGTTCTTCTATCACTGGCTTCTTGGCTGCTGGATCAACCACTCTTTCTGATAGCTGTTCTTTTCTTGCCTCTCCTGCTTGCCTGCGTGTCATCCTTATGATCGTAATGCTGCTAATCAATTGTCTGACCTTATTGCGCACCTGGTCCTTCAATCGGCGTGGGGCTTTCTTAATGGACTTATGGGCGATGGCAGAGGCCCTGATGTCCTTGATTTTCTTCCCTAAGAGGGACAACCCTCTTGCAATAGCGCTCTTGCGCAGCACGACAAGCCAGACCAATCCCAAAAGCACAAAAGGCATTGAGACCAGCGACACCAAGGCCATCCAGCCGGGCGTTTCCACCCAAATACTGACCGGTTGAGATTCCATGCCTGCCGCGCTGACCGCAGTGATCTTATACTCCCGACGAGTACCTGGCTTTTGGCCTTTATAGATCAGTGCCGGTGCCTGCGAAAAACCCACAACACCTACCCTTTGGCCGTTGTCAGCAAAAATATTGTACTTATCTGCTTGGCTCGAGCCTTCCCAAGTGAAGGTGATCTTCCATGGAAGATATTTGGAAACAGAGACCCTTAAGCCCTCCGGCGCGGTGGGTCTGGTATCAAACACTAAATCTGTTGACTCAGCAGACAACTGCTTCAATTCATCGCGGGCTTTGACAGTGAGGCGATACTTAGTCGCAGGTGCCAAACCGCTGATGGACAGTTGAGTCCTTGGGGTTGAGATCACACGTGGTTTAGAATCCTTCCCCTCGCCCTGGATGTAAACGTCATAGTTCACAGCGCCTTCAACCGGCTGCCATCTAATAACGGCACCATCGGACGTAATATTGTTTGGGTCTGCATTCAGGCCGTCTGGAGGCAGCGGCAAGGTCCTTCCTGAAACAACCGTCCATCTCGTTGACTCATTGCCTTCCTCATCGAATGAGGAAACCATAAAACGATACGCCCGTCCAGGTGCCAAGTCTGTCAAGAGAATGGGTGGGTCTGTGACCAAAGGAGAAGCTATTATAAGGCCGCCTTCACGGACATTAAATCCGACCGCTCGCCGGGGATGCCCGAAGGCCATGGTCACCGTGGTAGTGGTTGACTTAGCCCTGACTCCCGGAGCTATTGGCGGTGTTATTGCCTTCAGGGGAGCGGAAGATGCCGTCTCATTACCTTGGTCGTCAACAGCAGTTACAGAATAAAAGTAAACGCGTCCCGGCTCAACGCTATTGTCCTTAAAGAAAGAGTCCGTTAGGACAAAGCCGATCACTTGACGGGGATCCGAAGGCTTAGGGCCGCCACGATAGACATTAAATCCTATGGCTGAACTACCAGCTTCCAACGCGCTCCACCGCAAGGTCACTGCATTTTGAGAAATATTAGAAGCCGCCAATCCAGTCGGTATTGCAAGGGGGGGCGTTAAAAATTCGCGGATCTGAAGATCCGGCAGCGCTTGCAATTGGGGTATTGTTATTACCGGCGCAGGTACCTGTGTCGATGGCAAGTCCTGTGCTTGGGCTGGAGTTAAAGTGAAGGACATAAAGATCAATGCTAAGAAAACGATCAGTCCGATTTTAGTCATAACTGACCGTGTATTGCTGAATGAAGACGCCTGTTTTTGTTGAGTCTGAGGGCCCGCATTTTGATAACGCTGTTTTTCCTCTTTTTGTTTCCAATATGTCAAAATAAACTTCTTCACCAATGGATATAAAACAACCAGTGCCAGGAAAGCAAAGTAAGTGAACAGGATCACTGAGAGTTCTTGTGGGCTCAGATGAGAGACGCGGGCCGCCTGTCCCCCTACCCCAACCATAAACATCGACAGCATGGCGGGTGAGGGATCAGACGGAGACACAGGTGTATCGCCAAGTTGAGCTTCCGATTTAGGAGCATCTTCTACAACGACCGTTTGAGGCTCTGGGATCAACGTTTCTAGTGTGCTTGGATCACTTTCTTCAATGGAAATACTTTCTACAATTTTATTAAAGAAGCCGCGCACACCCATGGCCAAACTATATGCCTTTTCGTGTAATTGTATTAAAAAATGAGGCGCAAAAGCTTGCGCAATAAACCCTCTGCCTTGAGTCCCTAATTTAGGCCCGTTGGTAAGTGCTCTTTTTATTGTTTTACTTAACTTTTTGGCGTCTATGGTTTTGTTGTTTCGGCCTCCTATGAGAGGTACTAAAAGACCTGTTTTTCGAGGGACGAATGCCCCCAGGTTCCCGCCAACAGGGGTAGTAATGACCGGTTTCCCCATGGATTGAGCTTCAAGAAGGACACCTGATGTCCCCTCGGTTTCGATGGTGGGTAATAATGTAACAGAAGAAATAGCGTACAGCCCACGTATAGAAATAATGTCAATGGTGTGCGGCAAGATGACAACCCATGGGTTTAAATTCTTTTGTGCTATGTATTCTTCAACCTTATGCGCATACGCTCGATTACCGATCGCTCCAATAATTACCAAAAGGACATGCGCGTGCTCTTCCTTTAAGATCTCTATTGCTCTTATTGCTTCCAAGGTGCCTTTGTTGGGGTTAATATTATTAGGTAACAAAACTATCGTCCTGTCACCGAAATGATGCGCTTCTCTTATGTTTCGTTTTGCCTCATCGTCCACTAAATTTGGATCAAATGCCCGTAAATCCCTGATGGAGCCAACAAAAATAACGTCTTTACGATATCTTTTTCTTATGTCATTCTGTCCGATCCTGGCGACAGCTACGACAATATCCGCGCCAGCGATGACTTTTTCCAAATGAACATTTGTTGACGGATCATCAGAACCTATCGCTCCGGCATGCCATTGGACAAATAGAGGTATATTGTTCTTTTTGGCCAATTCCAACAACATGACCGCAAAACCGGTTTGCGGACTATGGATACGCATTAAACTGAATTGATTTTCCGCGATAACTCTTTGGGCTTCTTCGTAAAAAAGTTGGTTGTCTTCCGGTTTTGCAAAGGTCTTATCTATTCCATACTGCCCCCAAAAAGGATGGTAATAGATCCTTCCCTGGCCAATATCCTCCTGCCCTTGCTTGACCTGGGCCGTGGGTTGGACAATATAAAACATATGAATTGTTAAATTCTCATGTCTTTCTAAAAGCAACTTATTGATCGCCTCCACATGGACAGCAACGCCATTGGCAGTAAAATATTGGGTTGAAAAAACAAGGATGGTTTTTCCGGACAGGTCACACCTAAGTGTGTTTACCACAGAAACAAAACGTAATTGCTGTTGGGAAAGCAGCATTTTTTCCTGACCTCTGGCAATAATATCTTCCGGATAAAAATTCTCCAAAATAAATCTTCTCCCGGCTTTCCCCATTGTTTTACGTTCAAGGGGGCTTAAATCCAGCACCTTCTTCATCGCCACGGACAACGCCACTGCGTTATAATCAGCGACTTTCGCTTCATCAGCAGATGAAAATGTAAGATTAAATTCTGCGGTAAAACCTGTTTTATTATCGATCATAGCTTCAGTAATGCCGCTGGCATTTGAACCAATCACCGGCACCTGCATTAATTGGGCTTCTGCTACGACCAAAGCAAATCCTTCAGTATAACTTGCTAATACTACCGCATCAGCGGCACCATACCACAAACGCAGCTCATTTTGAGGCAATGGGCTCTTTACAAAAATAATGTTATCCTCCAATCCATGCTCATTAATAAATTTCTTAAGCTTGTCGGCAAAGTCATTACCGGTTATTTCAAACATCACAACAACAAAATCATTGGTCCCCTGTCTTTTTAATAGATCGATAGCTTTCAATAATTCTAACTGTCCTTTGAGACGGGTGGTCCTGCTGGCGCTTAAGAAAACAAATCTATTACTAATTTCGTATTGGGCCCTGAACGCTTTCCTGCTGACTGATTTCATGGGAGAAAAGGTCTTAACGCTGACCATGGGGCCTATCATCATAATATTTTCTTCTGCTATGCCCAGGCCAGCAACAAACCTGCGCCCCGCTTGAGAGACAACAGCTACCTGGTCGGCATTTTTCAGATTGTTAACGGTCCTGTTTTTAGATGGCTCCAGTGCCCTCTTACGCATGGGGTCATCACCGCCGTGATAATAAACAATTGATCTCGCCTGGTTCTTTTTAGCGATCTCTAATGCTGTGTCCGTAATAGCATCCCAGGGAGAATGGCATACAATGTAGGTGATATCTCTGTTTTTGATCAGCCCTTCTATTTTCTTGCCTGCCTCTTTTATATCCGGTAAAACATGAAACTCAACAGCGCCTTTACCTACTTCCAGATCATATAATTGAAATTTCTTTAAATCTTCTTCGTCGCCAGACACGCATACCAAATGAATAAGAATATTATTCCTTTGCAATAAAAGGGTGAGCTCGGTAAGCATGTACGTTTCCATGCCTCCTATATTGGTAGGATTATTAAAGACAAAAATGTATTCATTGCCATCGAGCCCGCCTTTTACTTCTGTGATCAGCCTGCCATGTCTCTTAAGGGCTTGGGCAATTTTTGCAATAAGGGTATTTTTTGTCCGGCCTTCAATTTCTGTTATGGGTGTCTTTCGCGCAAAAGAAACAACCGCCGCATGGACCCCATATCTGTCCGGCTGGTCCAGTACTTGAACTAAACCATGCAACAGGTTTTTATTTGAACTGATGTGGCTATAAACAATGTTGTGGTCCGCATCTACGGTGGGCCTTGCTTCAGGTATTCTTAAAGAGAGCAAATGCAGGAATTCTTCAAAAGCGGTGATTGCGACGACGTTTTGCCAATCGGCATCTCCTGGTCCGGCGCGGGTCAAAGCGGCCCAGCGGTACTGCTGCGTTTTATGGTCCGGGGTGAACCCTAAGGGCTGTTGTGTAATGTTTAAATTAAGTGTAAAAAAGTTGTCAGGGCCTGCTAAATATTGCATGAATTCACTGGGAAATTGTGTCTTAATTTCCCGCGCTCCTGCCTCCAGATTAGCAACAAAAGTCTCTGCCCTGTTTTGCTTTTCAGGATCAGGCATACCTGCCGGCAATCCTTGTTTGATCTGTTCAATAACAGCGTTTCTGTTAACAAAATCTCCCTCATCACCGATCACAACTTCTTCTACCATTAAATCCGCCAGCCCCTCCTCATCACCCTTTTGTCCTACATTAAGGAATGAAGAACGGGCAGAAGGGCCGCCCGTATGCCTATATAGCTTAAAAATGATCTCTGCTTCTCGTTGGGCATTCTCAATATTGTCTGAAGCGTGCAACCGGTTCTTTAGCCTCTCCTGCCCATATTTCAATCTTAATGCCTTCTGGGTTTCTCTTAACCTTGTCACCGCATCGTCCGTGGTGCATCTGACAAATAACGGAATGGAAGAACCTGATACCATGTAGGCTTCTAATATCGGGAAGAAGGCCTTGTCTCTCTTCTCATGATAAAATTCCCCAACCAAGGAATGGTCGAACTCAACAGGTGTTCCGACATAGACATCAAATCCTGCATTACGTAAATCCTGGATAATTGCGGCCTCATAACCCAATGCCAATGCGTCCGGTTTTATCATGGCGAAAGTGGCCCGACCCGAGCGAACATCTGCCCTAAAGGCCTCTTGCCAATGGTCCTGTAGGATAACCTGCATATCATTGCTGCCCTCTTTTAAAAGATCAAACTCTTCTTGTGTCAGGCTGTGTAAACGGCCCCTGGCCACCAGCTCTTGATCTGAATATCTCTTCTCAAAAGCTTTCCTGGTAAATACCTTAAGATCTCCAAAATTCTCATAGAATGATTCGTTCCAGAAATTAAATATCCTTGGGGAAATAGGAAATAGGTATAGGCCTTTCCCGGTCACAACCACGCGGTGCAATTGATTATTGTTCTGGAATGTTTTGATTAAACTTTCCGCGGCCTCTGCAAGTTTATAAAAATCATCCCCTTCAAAGGAGAATCCTCGCACCGGATATTCATCCTGTTTGCCACCCGTTTCTTCTCCAATGGTATAGATATTCACACCATCCATTGCTTTCCACCATTGACGCAGAGCAGTATCTTCCACAAAATCATCGTGACCAGTATAAACAGCCTGCATGTGTATGTTATTAATGCTGGCGTATCCGCCGCGGCTATTGATAAAGATCACCAAATTTTGTGATTTACTATACTGACGACGGATGATCAGGGCCTTGATAATGTCGCTTTTGCGGATGGCTTGATTCCTGCCTTCCCCGGGATTGGGAATAAGGATCAGGTGGTCCGGCCCGTCAGATTTGATCTGGGCCCAAACAGCCAGCCGTTGCCCATCAATGACCGTGTCACAAATATACATCCTTTCCAATGGATCGTCCGGGAAATGCATTTTAGAAGGATCAAAGGGGGCAACAACGGCCAGTTCTGCGCCGCGCTCGGTTAGCGCTGGTATGCGTCCGGGGTTATACTGCACATAAAATCTGCCTTCGGGCCTGATCTCGGCTGCATGATAAAAACGCTGCTCTTTGCCGGCGGGAAATGAATCTTCCCCTTTAAGGCGCCTCTCAACCGTACGTTGTACGCCTTGCTGTGCGACCGTATCAAAATCCTCCTGGGTAAAGTCAACCACCTTCAAAGGACGTACACGGTTTCTAAGCTCCTGCTTAATGAGATCCAGGCATTCATTGATCTTGCCATCATCATTGGGGACTTCGATAAACACTCCTGGATGGCCAACTCTAGCGTCTTCCCCTTGATCACGCATCATCATGTCATTGCGCACTTTCTCTATTGGAACTTCACCTTTAAAGTCTTTAAACCGTCGCTGTACACGAACTTCTAAAGGAACGTCTATAAAGAAATTAACAATTGCCTCTCGGAACCTTCCGCGGTTGGTCAAAACAACCGGCTGTATCTTTGCCGCTCTCAGGATGATCGCCTGTGCCTGCTGGTTAATAAGTTGAAGTACCTGGGGATATTTTCTGTTCCTGATCAACTGCTGCTCAACGTCCTTGGCCCTCAAATCTTGTTCTGTGACAAAATGGCCGGCGATAACGAATCCGCCCAAAACAACTTCTACCTGGCTTGAGGAGACCGTACTCGTGATGGAATTCTCGTCATCCAGCGAGGATGGCTCACTGGCCTGGTGAAGTACCAGCCAAGCAAATACACGGAGGAAGTTTCCTGCATCAAGACGTACTCCCGAAATCTTTTCTGCTAATTTTTCCGCCACTTCACTTTTGCCTGCCCCTGCCAATCCGCAAATATTGACCACGTATCCCCCATGAATATCGGTAACATCACTGATAAGAAGTTCTTCATGAAACCGAATGGCATGAGGTGAACCAACCATGGAAATCTTATGCTGACGGAAGGATTGGATGGCCTGTCTGCCTGACTCAGAGGCAACGGCAACACGGGTGGCGCGCTGAAGGTTTTGTCTGGCCATAACCTCCTGCGAATCATCATCGTGATAAAATACTACGGTTGGGACATTGGAATGTTCTGCGGCTGTTAACGCGTATCCTGTTAATTGGCTGTTGGCCGCATGCGAGATGACTTTCTGCACTTTTTCATCCCTGATCAAACGCTCAATCTCTTGCTGGGCGCTGGCGTTATTTTGAACTGCATGGAAGAAAATTTGGCCGCGGCCAACTAAACCTGAGGCAGCCGCAAGTAAATTCCTATCTTCACCATTTTCAATAAACACCAGACGTATGGTGATGGTGTTATCACGTAATAAATTTCTCACTTCGGCAACAACATAGGGTGCTGACCATTCCGTGGCTTGACTATTGCTGACAACAAAAATATAGGAATTATTGTTCCCGATCAAGCCCCTCATTCTCTGGAGAGGGTAAGTCTTTTCCACCAATAAACTTTGAGCTATTTCATCCACTAAAGGATGGGTCATTCCTTGCTCGATATGCCTTGTTTGTTCTGGGTAGGCTTCTTTTAGTAAACCAGCGACCCCGATATTCATTTGCATTTCCATTGGAGATATATTATCCAAAACAAAATCAACCTTGTGCTTATGGGCAACTATTACTTTCTGTTCATTGGCAATGATGTGGCCCCAGGTATCGAGTCTTTCCATAAAATTATGTCCCTTAAGATGGGCGCGGCGCATGGCCCTCAACAACCTTATATTGGCCGGTGCATCCACGTAAATCTTAACAACTCTTCTACCTTCGATAACCGGCATACGTTCAGTCAACCCCAAAAGCGAATCTATCAGCAACAGATCGTTAGGTCCTAAGGAAACAACTTCACCTGTATTCCTTATGCTTCCTTTTTTGAAATCAAATGTCGGCAGTTCGACTTTTTCGCCGGCCAACAAACGGTTTACATGGTCCCCGAACAAGGCCCAATCCATGACGATTGGATTAACAAAAGCGGCTCCACTAACGTTACCTGTTGTCGCTTCATTTCTAAATTTGAAATAATTGTCCCCATTAATTTTTACGACCTTACGGGCCGCCGTGGTAGTATCAGCAACTATTTGATCAATGGCTGTTGTCTTACCTGCGGCAGTCGGCCCGGCAAGGATAATCACGGCCTGGCCTGGAATGCCATTGATACGCTCGATGGCCGAGCGGTATTGTTCTTGTGAACGTATATCCAATGGTGTAAGCAAAGGCTGTTGGGCCTTTCTCATCCTAAGGGCTTCTTGAATAGCCTTTAAAATATCATCGTCCTTTTGATTTTTTAAATCAAAGAACAGGGCTTCATGGCCTTGGGCCAAGAAGATGTCAAACAACACCTGGGCATCCGCCTGGCCTGAAGAGGCGAATATGGCAATGCCCTCGCCCTTTGCCTGCCGGGCAATCAACTCACTTAGTTGATTTCTTTGTGCATTTTCACCGCCAGTCAATACAACATTCAAAACGTTTTGTGATTTTGCTCTTACTTCTTGCCCTACTAATGGCCGGGCTAAAATGCTGTCCACTAAATCCACCGCAGACCTGATTTCCGCCTGGTTCGCAATCTCGAAGGCCTGAACGCGTATGGCATGTGCCCTTTCTTTCTCATCGGCAAGTTCAAATTTCATTGCTGCCCCCAAGACCCTCCTGACCTTTGCTTGTAACGCATCGCTTAATCCGCTGGAGAGGACCTGATCTTGAACTTCCTCCGTCATGGCCTTGACCTGCATGGCCTTGGCCACCAGTGTTTCAGCAAGCCCGAAGGTATTGCGGCGGTGTTCTACCAGGGCCTGCCATGAGTCCAACGTTTCACCGATGCCCAAAATCGAAGAAGCAATTGTTTCTACGACTGTTTCACGTTGATTGGCGGAATGGCGTCTGGTCCTGAAAAACTCCCTTTTCATCTCCTGCATTTCTGAAGAATCAGGATTAAAATGTGCCTTCAGCGTATTTAATAACAGGGTGACTTTGCTGACTGATGCCTTCGTATCTCCCCCGTTCCACCAGAACCTGTTGTCAGTTAAGAACCCTTTGGCTTCAATTTCTTTTATTAACTCCTGCATATGCCGCTGCGCGTCCTCTATCTCAGACCAACGTTTATGCAGGTTTAAATTATAGCTGTTGAGGACATGTTGCCCGACTTCCTTGCTGTGACTGGCAGCAAGTGCTTTGAAATCTTCCACCGAAGTGACACCAAAAAACTCAACCACCGACATAAGGGCTTTTTGATAGAGATAACCATGAATATCCGCATGGAGACGTCTAAAATTCGTCCCCACCTCTTGCTGGATACCAACGAAGTTTTCCACTGTATGCTGGTGAATAACAGGATGGGTGCCGCGGAACGTTGCTTGAGGATGCAGGGTGTTGACCAGGATATTATAGATCATGTCTTCGCGCACCGGACCTCCCAAATAGGGTACATTTAATTCTGCAAAATGGGCTGTATTGGCCCCGCCAAAAATTGGGGTCTGCCGCAGGGTTTGGATGGGAGCATCATTTTCGGCATTCACTAAACCTTTGCCGTTGGGCCCGCGGTATAGAATCGGGCGTGACGGGTGGCGGCCGATCAAGGCGTTGAGGATCTTTTCAAAATAAAGTTCCAGTTGTCTTGCATTGGTACATTCCATATCCTGTTTCGGCAAGGCCGCAAAGCCCATATCCTTGGGGCTATGGAAATCGAAATGCAATTCATCTCCTCTGAACAGCTCAGAGATGTTGTCGCTGGGCGAATACAAAGCATCTGGGGAAGATTGCTCCAAATGTTCAAAGAAGGTCTTAAGGTCTCTGACGATACCGCAATAGCTCATTGAAGCGGTAGTAGCGCCATCCATGGTGGTTGGGTTGCCCAGGATCATGATATCATTGTTCGCTTCCTTGGCCTTGATGATCTCCATAAAATCATCAAACACAAAGTGTGCGCCCACGCTGTTGCCTTTTTCAAGGACTGCAGCGCCTAGACGTACGTCATCATCAAAGAACCGGACAATCTGGTTATTTTCATCCGGATGTTCATGACGCATTTGCTGGGCCACCAGCAAGGTGGTGTTACGGTTGCCGACAAACCCGCGGCGGCTCATGCGATAGATATCCTCGTTTAGCGCGGCCTCTAGATCTTCCTGTGACTTGCCGAAATGCTGTAAAACCCCGGGCACATCTCCTGCTATTGCGGACAACAAACGGCTGACCTCTTTGGGGCCAACATATCTAATGTCCAACGGTGAATTGGCCCTGAACTCTTGGACAACCTTCTGTGTCTTCTCCTGCAGGCCTGGTTTCCTGGAATCGTCAACCACGGCAACATGCACCCGGTTATATACCTCACGCCCCTTTGTTTTATCGAATACCTTGCCTGCGTATCCGATCTTCTCTAAATAATTCTGTAAACTTAGCAGTTGATCTCTTACAGCATCAGGACGGTGCAATGTCATAATAACAATGTGTATGCGTGGTAAATGATCGGCATAACCGGACTCAGCGATAAAGTCATGTAGTTCTTTGGCCACCTTGACAAATTCTTTTCTTTCCAAGCTCCTGAAATCCACACCGGTCATGGCGCGGCGGATGAGATTGGTTGCGCGGTAATAAATATCAATGACCCGCTTGATGGCGCCTTCATCAAAAGCCGTTAATCCGGCGCGTAATTCGCGTGCCTGTTCAGCGAACACCTTTGCTTTTGCCATCATTTCAACAGCCATTTGCTCCAAACGCTCATGAATTAAATCATCGATCAAGGCGTTACGGCCATTCTGTGTTAAGCCAACGGCTGCCCATAATCTGGCTCCAGCTTCGATGACATTGCGATGGATATCGGTATGCACCATCATTAGCGGATCAGTGGCATGGCCAAACATCTCTTGCCGGCCCAAGGTATTTACCGTATCCCTGACCAGGATCCTGACAGGTGTAAATAATGCTTCTGTATCTGCCATGGCCTCTGATTCGGCAAACAGCCCCTTAGCAATATGGCTTACCAGCTCATGGTAAAGAATTTCCAATTGCTTGGCATCTGATTGTGTAAAGAAGGAAGGATGTAAGTATACTGTGTTGCTGGAGATATCGCAGGCCGCGACATTGCCTTCGGTCAGGCCGGTGTCGGTGGTAATAACCAACATTACTGCCGGAGGTGCCCGCGGTGTAAGGCCGGTGAGTTGGGCAAGCTTTCTTGCTAAAACTTCACCTTGTATATCCAGGTATTCACCGCTGATCCGGCGTAATGCATAATGATTGTCCTTTAATATTGCCTTGACCGATACATGTTGCTTGGCACCTGTCCATCCCGCTGGCACTGTTAATGGATAGGCGTTCTTCTTCGATGGAAGTTCGGTATCAGTGACAAGATTGAAGAATGATCCTATTTTTTCAGGTAATGCTCTAAAAGGAATATCTATAACCAGCGTATAAAGCGCTGCGCCAAGGCCCTGGACAAAGCCTTTAGTATATTTTTCTCCAAATAATAAAGCACCCAGAGCAATGCCCACTACAAAGAAGATGGTCAAGGACCAGACAACGGCCGATGGTAACGGTATAAATAAATTGATAATAAAGGCCAACTGCATGCCTCCAAAGAGTGGCCCTGAAATCCACGGCATTGATTTGCCGTTTTTCATGAAAGGCCCAAATATAAAGCCCACAGGAAATACGTGGAAGAAGAGCATGGCCACCACCGCATAAGGATGGAACGGTGCCAGGAGAAGGATAAAGGCCAAGCTAACACCCCAGCGCAGGGACGGACGGAATGTTTGTAACAGCCCGGGAGAGCTCTTCGGGTGGTTGCTGGAAAGTACTTTACGTCCATTCTCATCTATCGTGAAGAATTCTTCGATAGGATAACTGGTTTCCTTAATACCGCGTGTAAATGCACCTATTTTTCCTTGCCGTAAGCCCTCGCTAATTTTTCTGTTATGAATGGCCATTAACGGCAGGTAGGTGAAGACCAAGCTCCAGAATCTCTGGTAATAGGCGATCAGCCCCTTAAGGATACCTTTCTCATTAACATTGACCTTAACACCGCCGATGGTGATGGCCATGGACAAGGCATATTGGAAATTGATGGCGAACAGCGGTAAAGCAAGGGCAGCAAATGGTGTCATAGCAAGAAACATAGCGCCGACGAAAATAATTAAATTGTAGCGCATGGACAAAGGTTCATTGACATAGAAATCAAACATGAACAAGAGGCCCAATTTTTCCGTCCAGTGCAGCATTGGGCTTCTAAGCACCCTCTGGAAGCGGATGGAGAGCATTTCCTCTACCATGACCAGGGCAGGGAAACGGTTGACGAAGGCTGGCATGGATCCATGGGTTTTCTCCCTTGGACGGTTGATGGCCACCAGCGGCGTATAATCTGACTGATAGCCGGCAGCCAATATCTCGTTGCCTGTACTGGTGTCTTCAATGAAACTTAAATTAGCCGTGTTGCCTCTCATGGCTCTAAGCCTTATCATCCCAAAGCCGTAGAAACTGTGGGCTGTGTACTTGGCCATGGTGGGAATGATCTCCGTATTGAGATTATTTTCCGAGATCCGCTGGTCAGCAGTGCTGGGGGTCAAATTGCCTTCGTGCATGGTCAATCTTGGCAGCAGGATGCCCAAATTTCGTCTTTGAGTAAATTCCTGCGCGGCAAAAGGCAGGAGGAACATGTCTGAGGCAAACAGGTGGAGATTTTCGTCCATATAATAGCCAACGCCCGGGTCTTCACTGCCATCATCCATGAGACTGAACATATATTGCCAGTTAGTCACCTTGGCCGCATAAGAAGAACGGAATTTAACTGACTTTTTGCTGTTGACAATGGCACGCCTACTTCTTTGTTGAGGTGTCGGGTGGGTTAAAGGATTAACATCCACCTTGTTAGGAATGATAAATTCATCCCGGAACATGTGATTTCTCTCTTCTATGTTTTCCGGTTTCGTAATAGCATCCTTCGGTGCAGAGTAAGAGTAATGCATCACGAAGCGGCTATACTGCTGAATATCATCATCCGTTGGCTCTCTGTGTAATCTATGGCGCAAGAAAACTTTGTAAGCTAAATTTGAATTGTAGAGAGCAGCTTCCACGGTCTTTAAGGTATGGGATTTTCCGTCCGTATTAAACAGTGCCCATTCCCTTCTAATTTTCCTGGACACCGTATCTCTATCGGCACCTGTTTCATTACTGATGATTCGCGCCGTATCCGCAAAGCTCAAACCAGAATCTGATAATAGGGCAACTAAGACACCATTATTTCTTGAATGTGTTATATCGAAGAGTAAGTCATCCAAATAGATGACCCAGCTGGTCTTATATTGGTCCTTGGCCAATCTGAAGGTGGTTTTAATCACCTTCGTGTCCTCTACTATTGTATTTCCTTGAGCATCTTTTCTTTCAACCTGACTATCAAGGAAAAGTTCATCTGGGATCATCCCTGCCTTCATCCCTGCAATAGCTGACCACATGGGCAATAAAGAAGTTAGATCAATATCATTGATGTCAAGACCACGTGCCCTATAAATCATGACCGCATTAAAGAAATCCTTGAGCTTTTCCTGGGCACGTAGGTCTCCAATTTCAGGCAATCCGTTGGTACATTTGTTAAGGACAGCCTCCAGCTTGCCCTTTTCATCATCGTCAATCAACCATTTATCCCTCAAGGTGGCTTGCGCGACAATTTCATTGTAGACATCCCTTAAGTAAGGATTACGGGCCACAAATCTTATCTGCTCACAGTCAACATCCTTGTAAGATTTATTATGGTACCAGCCCTCCTGCCGTGCCTGGGAATGACCGGCAGCAGCAATAAAGATGTACCACATGCTGCGCACAGACTCCCTTAATGAAATAAGCAGGATCATGGATGCAAGCGGTAAGCTGATATACGGTGCTACCATAACGCCCCAGGCGTAATAGCTGGTGATTAGGGTCAAGCCAATATTGATAATGCCCCACCAGATGGCAAATAACTTAAAGAACCGGATCCTGGTCTGTATTTCTTGCGAAGTACGCGAACCTAAATATTGTTTGCGTGTCTCCCAGATCATGGACGCTAACCTAAGGAACGGCCCAGGCCTAAAGAATCTTGAAACATAAAACATTGCAATCAACACCAAGGCTGAGACGATCGATCCCGCCAATAACAATTTGGAACTATAGATCAGAAGACCAAACAATAATATCTTGCCCATTTTAGACCTTGGTATTAGTCCCTGGAACCCTGAAAATCTGTACATGGTGTACTGGAAGTAGGCGAATCTCTTGGCAAAAGGAATATTAAAGAGCTCCATTCCGTCATGCTCATACCTGGCTATTAAATAGTCCCTGATAGGATGAATGATCTGTTCTTGCAACACATGCGGATCAATGTTCCTGGCAGGATCCGTATTATCCTGATGATTTTCAAAAGATCCGAGGATAGAGCCGTTGGCAAAGGGATCCTGATTATTATCAGCAAGCATATACCTAAAATAATCCATCAGATGATCATCCTTGAGCGTGTAACCGTTTATCACCTGACCATTCCTGAGAGTGTGGTTGTCTTGAATATCTCCATATGCTCCACTGGAAACTGCTTTCCATTTTATGCCCTGATGATTTAAAATTTGTGCCAATAAATCAAGCATGGGCTTGACCCGATGGCCTTCACCCCTGGCGATCACCTGTGCCATGTATTGGACAATAGGCTCAAAATAGGCAAATTGAGGATTAATATGGTTGATCTGGTCTCTGGCTGCTTGTGGGATCCGTACCCCGTAGGCTGCAGGGAATATATTGTAGGTCAACTGCGGGAATGGAGTATTCCTAAAGAGCAATGAAAATAGGTACAAAATCCCCAGCAAAACCGCTGGCAGCAGCAAGGTAATGGCAAAAACACCTATTTCAATGATAATTACGGCAGGCTTCCATGTCCCTCTATCGCTGGCATCCAATACTAAATTGTAAATCCAATCATTATACTTGCCCTTTGTGATCAATAAATACCCGTATTCCTTGACCGCGCCAAAACCTTGGCCATGGTAATCTACCCAATCTATTGGTGTGTACCTGTTTTTAATATTATACTTGGGCACATCCCGCATAAAGACAGTGCCGTTGCGTTGTGCCAACTTCACGCCATTTCTATAATCCCCAATACGTATATTTGATGTTATTTCCCTGCCAAATTGTCCAAATTTACCTGAAGTAATCTCTCTTCCTTGCGTCTTGTCGTTATTCCAAAAGCGGCCATCTTCTAACCGGTAATAATCTGCAAACTCCCAAGGTCCGCGGATATCTTTTTCCCAGGTCGCAAATAATCCTTGTAAAGGTTTGGCATTATTAGAAGGTTCCAGATAATCAACGTCCAGCTTAGCTTTTTGAGGATCAATTAAAGCTATGTAATATTGGCCATACGGACTGCGGTTGATCTTCTGCATGGATGTCAGGGCAGGAATAAACCCTTGTTCATCCACAAAAGATTTGGTGGGGAACTCAAAATTATCAAACATCACCATCTTGGGCAAATCTTTCCACTTTTTAGAACCAACATGGTTTTCAGCTAAGAGGCCGCCGCTGCCTAAATGGAACGCACGGGCTTTAATACTTTCCTTACTCTTACGTGTATCAAAAGCATCGTAAATGATCGCTGGTTCTTTATTTCCTTCTTCATCCAAAACCATCCTTAAGCGGGGATTACCACTCGAAGCAACAACTGGCTGTCCTGTATAATCTTGGACATTGACTTTTCCAGGTATAAAGTTGAAGCTGACGCTTCCTAAAGGCAGTCGGTCATCTCCCAATTGAGGATAACTTTCAAAAGCGATAAGATCACCTGAATTGTCTGCTGGGAATCCTGCGGCATTAACATTCTGTGATCCTGTAATGATAGCCAATGACTTGCCTTCTCCGCTCATGTACTCTTCTGAGAGGTTCTTGACCCAAATAAATCTATTTATATGAGCGCTCGTATATGCCTGCAAGAAATTATAGGTTTGTGATTCATTGTTCGATAAGTTGATCGATGGATCCATGATGCCTGTGATCTTCTTATAAGTAATTACCCCATTACTATGATTAACAAAGGTATTGTTTGAATGATCTGTCATCCACTCTTTTCCGTTCCGATCCATATTCGTAGCAATACGGGTTTGGGCTGTGTCAAAATTGCCATATTTACCCGGCCCTGTTTCATAGAAGCTGTATTCTGAGTGATCTTTTATAAATTGTCCGTTAACAATATGGCCCACGGACATGATCTCATCATTGCCCAAAGGATTACGGAGCGCCTGGTACGGCTGTTGTAAGATCAACGGCTCAACACGGTCCTTATGATATCTGGCACCTTGATAGCGGATCTTCTTGATCCCGTTAAAGATGGAATCTACATCAACCGTGTTGATATTATTGGCATCAATGACACCTCCTTGGGCTGTCATCAAATGGCTTTCATCTATTAACATCCCCAATTGATTATTGGCAAACAAGTTTGTCTTGGTGCTATCTGCCACGTCTATTACACCAGGGACACCATCGTAGGTGGAAGCAACCACCATATTCTTGACCAATTGTCCATTGAACAAACGCAGCTTGTCTGTTTCCACCACACGGCCGCGATAATCCTTGAACGCATCCCAAACGCTAAAATGGAAAAAGTCTTGTGTATGGAAACCAATTCGATGGGTAGCTATGACATCATCTATTGAACTTAGCAACGTGGACCGGGTATAAAGTTCACGGGGACTTCTATCTAACACCCAGGTCTCTGATAAATGCGCGAAGCCGAATTCATCAAAATCGCTTGATTCAAGGGAAACTTGCGGCTGCAGCACACCATTGGCATCTGGCGTCTCTCTAATGCTTTCATAAATGCGGTTAAATCCGTCTTTAGCTATCCTGTTAATTAATCCGCTCAACACATTATTAGCGACATAAGAAACCTTGCCTGCATTGAACTCTTGCGCGGTGGTGGAAGCGGTGGAATTGATCCAGGGATGATCAACGCCATTGATCCGGGCAACTGTCTCACCCCTGCGCGGGACATTGTAATGGTTAAAATTGAAATTCCGTGAAACACGGTCCCCAAGCAAAGTAATACGGTTGAATCTATCAAGGAAATTCACATGCTCGACATTCTCAACTTCCTCGCCCAGACCGTTATTCACAGCTTCCCATTTATTGCCCCAGATACGGCTTTGATTTTCAGAACGGATCAAACCAGTATTCAAATACGTTTGCAGTGGCGTGATATTCTGAGACGTTGACCAGGCACGCCTTCTTCCGTCAAGGCTAAGGATATATGTTTCCGCCGCGTTGGGTTTATTGAAGAGATCATTTTTCCTGAAGAAGGTCTCGCTTTGACCCTTAAAGATACCCTTGTCATTAACAATGTCTACAACGGTATATAACAGGTGATTGTAGTTGTCTCTCATGTCCCTGTGACGGATATGGGTACGGGGATTGTTGCCGTCAATAATGCTGTTCCCATCATTTAATTTGGTGATGGTGCCGGTCTCTTCAGCAGCGGCGATCATTCTGCCGGCATCATCATACATATGGATTTCGTAGTTTTGCGCGGTATCTGTCGGGGTATAGACATTAGGAACGGCATACGTATATTTTGTAATACTGGAAGGAACTCTCTCCCCGATCTGATACACCGTGTCATCAACCAGGCGGCTGCGATAATTGGCATCTTGGCTTTCTTCAGTAACAACATGGGTGACATTGTTCGTTGACCGGGTGGTCGTGACCCCGTTGAGGAAACTCTTGCGCACAGTGGTGATATAGTCTTGAATTGTCCTTTGTATGCCGTTATCATCCGTATAAATCGCATCCGTTATATCAACCGATTCAAACGGCTTATTCGGATTATTATATTGCTTGGTCGTGACAAAACGGGCGTTGCTCGTGATAACATCACCTTTCTCATTATAAAGTTTTTCATTTTCACTTACATGCACTTTGGGGAAGCCCAAAGAGGTCATGGTGTCTGACCAATATTTATTGCCCTCTAATCCATTAACAGCGCTGCGGCTCATCTCACCCTTGTCCCAGCTGATATGCCCGTAAGAGACGCTCTGATTGAATGCATTATTGACCTGATCACGACGGGCATCATCACCACTGATCTCTTCCCCGCGTTGGCTATAGCGCGGCGTATACCGTATATCCATGTTGTCTTTATAATGACCTAGTGACGAGATCACCATGCCGTACGGCGTTTGGAAGAAATCATCGCTGAGACTTATATCTTTAGAAGGAATATTGTTAGTGAAATCTTCCCAATTTTTCTGGTGCTTGGTCCAACCTTCTGCCCCGTCATAGCCGGCATCGCCGGTTTGTGCTGTAACTCCATTGATGGCGACCGTATAGGTGTACGCGGTCTGTTCCGGGTTCCAGGTAAGCACTACCTCATAGGGACGGCCATCGTCAGTGCCCTGGACATTGACATCCTGATCAATAGTATTATCATGCGTTTTGGTCACGTTGCCGCCGGTGAGTAAGTTAAAGTCATTCCTGACCGTCTTCTTAGCGATCAGGTCATAGCTCAAGTTATTGGCAATGCCGTTGAGCCGGCCGGTATTTGTATTAATATCCATTGCCCCCACCGCCACATGCCCGTGGAAATAATCTGCCTCATAGTGTGAAAGCGCCATGGAACCGATCTCATAATGCGTGCCGTCAGGGCTGGTGAATATGTTTAAATGCACCCTCATGGCCTCATGCCCGTCATTGGCATTGTCCTGGTCACTTAAATCCGTATGGCCCGCATTGTCCTTTTCGATCCAGGTTGTATGATACTGCGGACCATTGATCCTGTAGGATGTGACGCGTAAGGCACCTTGGACCGGATTGACCAATCTATCCAATACATCAGTGGAGGTACTGGCATTGAAGTGTTTCTCTGCTGTCAAGGGGAAGCCATACGCATCATAGGCGGTCCTGGTCGTAAACACACTGGTCGTGGCCAGGTCCGGGCCTTCATTGACCCCAAAGGTCTGGACTGAAAGTTCGCTCGGTTCCAAACTCTGCCTTAACCTGACACTGGTTATATCTCCATCGACAAACGGATGTTTATACTCAGGGATGGCCATCTTTAAGGTATGGCTCAACACATTGGGCCTTGGGTTTCCTTTAAGGAATTCTTCGATATGTCCCACATAGGCTGCCAATTCCGGGGAATTCTCCTGCATGACACTAATGTCCTTGCTCAAATCTGCCGGCAGGTCAAAGGTCACATCATCAATATCAAACCTGTATTGGTCACGATAATGCACGGTCACATTAGTGTTCTTGGCCTTATTGACAACCGTGTTAGCCACGCGTAATTTTAAACGGCCCCTGTTATAAACAGCTATCTCTGATTGGCCGGAATGGATATTAAATTCGACCATTGAGACATCCTTGTCCGTCAAGGGGAATATGATGCTGACCACATACTTGCCATGTAAGCCGGGCAGGTTCAAGTCCATCGCGAAATTAGTGTAGTTCTCACGCTCGATCTCCTGCTGCTGCGCAATAGGCAAGCGGCGGATCTGTTTCATGGCCTCTGTCATAAAGCTGCTATTTAAAATATCATTGTCATTGATCTTCACTCCATCGCCCACGGTATTGTTGTCCCCAAATTTCTTGATGACCAGAGCACCCGAAGAAAATTCACCTTCTCCACGCAAGGCCTTGCCCATGCGCTGGGCACTGTCCAATTGATGTTTGACAAAAGCCACGTATTCTTTAACTTCCTGGTCGCTGGGCAATAAGACAATGTGCCGGGTGATCCCGTTTTGGGTGACTACCCATTCCTGGCCGTTGGAAGCGGCGAATTCGATATAGCGCCCGTCAGGAGATGCTTTTCCTTCTTTTTGCTGTTTGTACAGCGCCTGGAATTCTCTTTGCATGCTGTCACGTTGGGCTTTATCCGCCGACACCACTGTGGTATGTCCCATTTCATCCTCGGGCACTGGGCCAACATTAGGCAAGGGGAGCAGATTAGTGCGGCTTCCCATCGGTGAAAGTGAAAGCAAGTCCCTGTCAAAAACAACTTCTGTTTCATACGCAAGGTAAGCGCCCAGGGCTTTGTTCCCATCAGCGGTAAAATAATCTTTGCCGCTGGGCACGTTGGCCTTGGTGGCCTGCGGGATGCTTCTTGGGCCACTGCCCTTACTTTCCATTGCCATTAAATTGGCTGTATAAAAATCAATCTTCTTCTGTAATTCCTGGTTTTGACCTGCATTGAGCACGTTCGAATGTATGATTTGTTTTAAAACACCCACAAAATCTGCTGTTTCCACCACAAAGCCAACAGCGTCACGGCCTTGACGCATGCTCTTATCCACCGCGTCCAACAGTCCTTCTTGTGTCCCAAAGGTATTGGTAATAGCACGGGTGACATCCACTAATTTACTGGTATTCGCGCCTAAGAACCGGTCAGCAAAACCTTGCGGCCCTAAAACTCTTAACCAAAGCAAGGTTGTGGAAGAAGCAAATCCAGGCCCTTTCTTATAATGGAACAAATGGCTATCAGCCTCCCACAAGCTGCCAGCGTACCGTGCAATATTTTCCGCGACAATAGAATCACCAGGTTTACCAGATTTCACAAAGTATGCGTACATCAGTGCTGCCTCATCACCATTTTGGATTGATGCACTGTCTTGGACCAAGCGGTCGTGGACTGTCTGTAAAACCGCGGCATCAAATTGCTCACCCGGCTTGGCTGCTGCATTGAATTGGAGCAAGGCCAAACCGAATAATGCAGTTGCATCGTGGGGGAACTTTGAAGCTGCTATTCCTTTTTCCACATCATAAGATTCAGGAGCGCCAGGGTAATGATCCCCTTTAACCTTGGTGTTGGCTTTGTGGTGGAAACAGCAGATTTTGTGGGTGTTTTAAAACAAATCCTTTTGCATGTCATTGCTGGCAATGGCGCGCAAGGCCATGGTCAACTCATCATCAGTCATTC
>JABDCU010000013.1 GCA_013287965.1 Candidatus Omnitrophota bacterium
TATTATATTTGAAAATGGCCTGCACTTGGAACATTGGCTTGATAAATTATATGCGGCCAGCGGTTCTAAGTCCAAGCGTATTGTCGTGTCTCAAGGGGTGACCCCGCGGGTATTTGAAAATAATCCTCAAGAAACTGATCCTCATGCCTGGCAGGATGTCACCAATGTAGTTCTTTACACCCAAAATGTGCGTGACGCGCTTATTGCGCTTGATCCTTCCAATAAGGATAAGTACACGGCCAATGCCAATGATTATATCCAAAAGCTTCAGGAGTTGGATGCCTGGGTCAAGGAGCAAGTGGCCACCATCCCCGTTGATAAGCGTAAATTGGTCACCAATCATGATGCTTTAGGATATTTTGCCAGGGCTTATGGTTTTAAGATCATTGGTGCTGTTATTCCATCCGCCACAACAGAAGCGTCAGACCCATCTGCCAAGCAAACAGCAGACTTGTTAAATATCATCAAAGCCAATGGTGTCCATGCCATTTTTTCAGAGAACATGGCCAACCCAAAATTAGCCCAGACGCTTTCCCAGGAAGCCGGTGTCCAGGTCGGACCGGAACTATACACCGATGCTCTGGGTCCTGTCGGAAGCGATGGAGAGACTTATATTAAAATGATCCATCATAATGTGAGCGTATTTCAAAAATATTTGAGATAGCTTAAAAAGGGGACACATTAATGTGTCCCCTTTTCTTAACCAATAAATAGAAATAATTTCTATTTATAAAAAGGAGGCAGGAATGCGGGTATGGGCTTTGGTTGGATTTTTATGTTTCTTCTCTATTAATAGTTATGCGGACAATGCTCCCTCAACTCGGCTTAATGAAGTTGATGTGATCGGCAAATTGGACCAGGAGCGCAACAGCATTCAGCCCAGCCTTGGGGCCACTGATTATAATATTAACGCAGACCAAATTGACGACCAAGCGCAAGGGAACAGTGCTTCCTTCAACCAGGTCATTTTAAGAGCCCCTGGCGTTGCCCAGGATAATGATGGGCAATTGCACGTGCGTGGAGAACACGCTAATTTGCAGTACAGGATCAATGATGTTCTTTTGCCCGAGGGGCTGACTGGTTTTGGAGAAGAGCTTGATACACGTTTTGTGGATAATGTTTCCTTGATCGACGGTTCACTTCCAGCCCAATATGGTTTTCATACGGCAGGTATCGTGGATATTCATACCAAGAGCGGGGCATTTATTAATGGGGGAGAGTTTGCCATGTATGGGGGGAGCCACAGTGAAGTCAATCCCAGTTTTACTTACGGAGGCTCTGCCAAAGGTGGGATCAATTATTTCGTCACCGGCTCTTATCTGGAAGACAATTTGGGCATTGAAAATACCACGAATAGCCCGTCAGCCATCCATGACCAGACCCAGCAAGGCAAGATGTTTGCCTATGTTTCCAAGATCATTGATGATACCAGCCGCCTTAACATTATGCTCAGTGCCTCGCATAGTGATTTTCAAGTCCCCAATAGTCCTAACGGCACTGATTATTTTACGGCCAACAGTTTCGTAAACCCTGGTTTCCCGATCATTAATTCCGCGGACGTCAATGACCAGCAAATAGAGCAGAATTTTTATGGTGTCGTTGCCTACCAAAAGGCCGAGGACAAACTCAATTATCAGGTATCTGCCTTTACCCGTTTTAGCGAGGTCAATTATCTGCCGGATGTTAACGGTGATTTAGGCTATAACGGAATAGCCAGCAAGCTCAATGACAGTATTTTGACCAATGGCCTTGAGCTGGATGGCAGTTATGAGTTAAATGAGCAGCACATCCTACGCGCCGGATCCATGTTTACTATCAGTGATGCCATCAATGATAGCAATTCATTTGTCTTTCCGCTTGATGGCAGCGGCAATCCGTTCTTGCCTTTACGCCAGATTATCAATAATAATCAAAAACAGGGCGAGTAGTATGGCCTTTATCTGCAGGACGAATGGAAGGTCTTTGATCCCTTGACGATTAATTTTGGCGGCCGCTTTGACCAATCTTATCAATACCTTAATGAGTGTCAGTTCAGCCCGCGCATTAATGCTGTCTATGAAGTTGACAAAGATACCAAGGTGCACGCGGGATATGCCCGTTATTTTACTCCGCCGCCGCTGGAGCTGGAACAAAACGCTAATCCTGCTATTTTTGATAATACAAGCAATGCCGCGCAGATCGACGAAAATTCACCTGCTAAGGCAGAACGAGCGAATTATTATGACGCGGGTGTGACGCATCATTTCTTGCCTGGACTGGATGTTGGTTTGGATAGTTATTATAAAACTGCTGTAAATCAGCTTGATGACGGGCAATTTGGTGCGGCCCCTATTGTCACGCCTTTTAATTATAAAAAAGGCAGGGTTTATGGGACAGAACTGACCATTAATTATAAAAAAGGCGGATTTTCGAGTTACGCGAATGCCGCTTACAGCCGGGCTTTAGGCCGGCAGTGGAGCTCCGCGCAATTTCATTTTACACAGGATGATCTTAATTATGTGAATGATCATTGGATACATTTAGACCATGATCAGAGCCTCACGGCCTCTGCCGGATTAGCCTATGAATTTCACAAAACCAAGGTTTATGCTGACCTGCTTTTTGGCAGCGGGTTACGTAAAAGTGCTGACACTCCTAATGATAAGCGCGTGGGGGCGTATAACCCGATCAATCTCGGCATTGAACATACCTTTAAGATCAATGATAAAAATGATATCAAGGTCCGTTTTGATGTGGTCAATGTGTTCGATGAAGCCTATGAGTTAAGGAACGGCACAGGGGTGGGTGTGGCTGCTCCGTCATTCGGTCCCCGCCGGGGATATTATGGCGGTGTAACTTGGGATTTTTGATCATGAATTTTGTATCCATAAATGAAGATAGGGTGATCTGGCTGGCTTTAATGGCATCTTTATTGATGCATGGCCTGTTTTTTATTTTTTCCGGAAAGACCTTTATTCAACAGGCTCAATTTAGCGTTCATCCATCCAGCCAAATGGTGGAAGTAAGTATCAAAGAGATAAAAGATCCTGAAGATGCTTTGCAGAAAGAAGACGGATCAATCAAAGCTTTAAAAAGAATAAATAAAGCTAAGCAGGCAGTTCATTCTGTGTCAAGCGTACGGGTAAAGGCGAATCCCGACTATTTTCAGAATTCGCCTCCGGAATATCCAAAATTTGCCCAGCAGATGCGGCAGGAAGGCCTCGTTTTGTTATCCGTGGATGTGGATAGAGCGGGAGATACTGTCAATGTCGAAATCATTCAAAGTTCCGGGTATCGTTTGCTCGATCAAGCGGCTTTAATGGCTGTCAGGCATTGGAGATTCCAGCCGGGAAGCATAGGCAATGTCCCTGTCGAGTCCACCGTTACTGTGCCAATCAGGTTTAGATTAGAAAAATGACCTCCTTTATGTTAACATACTCAAATATGAAATTTTCCTATTGCCAACACCGTCATGACGCACCTGACCCCAAAGCCCCGGCCCTGGAAATAAAAGGCTTGGGGGTTTCCTATGCTTCAGAGGAGAAGCTTGCCCTCAAGGATTTTGATATCAGCGTTCCTGCAGGATCAGCAATGGCTTTGGTGGGGCCTAATGGTGCGGGTAAGTCAACTTTGTTTAAAGCCATTTGCGGGCTTTTGCCTGTTCGCACGGGCAATATCCGTGTTTTCGGCCATCCTTTAGGGGCTTGTCACCATAGGGTGGTTTATTTGCCCCAACGCAGTGAGATCGATTGGCATTTTCCGATCAGTGTTTTGGATCTGGTCGTGATGGGGCGGTATGTTTATTTAGGCTGGTTTAACAGACCTCAAAAGAGAGACATTGATATTGCCCGCCATGCCCTCAAAGAAATGAATGTCCTGGATTTAGCTGACCGTCAGATCAGTAAACTTTCCGGCGGGCAGCAGCAAAGGGTCTTGATCGCGCGCGCACTGAGTCAAAACGCGGACTTGCTTTTACTGGATGAACCGCTTAACGCGGTTGACGTGAGCACCCGCCAGACAGTCGCGGAGGTTTTACATAAAATTAAAGCCCAAGGGAAAACAGTGATCGTTGCCACCCATTATTATGACCAGGAAGAAGGGCGTTACGATAAGGCGATTTATTTAAAGGACGGCAAAAAGATCAGCGGTGCTGATCATAAGGAAGACCCGACGCACAAAGATTGTGATTGCACATGACCCACTATTTAACAGATCCGCTTCAATATGTATTTATCCAACGTGCGCTTGTCGCGGCCGTGATCATCGGTGTGCTTTGTGCGGCCCTTGGGACCTTTGTTGTCTTAAGGCGGATGGCTGTTGTCGGGCATGCGTTAACACACAGTGCTTTGCCGGGATTGGTCATCGCGTATTTGATGGGGACGAGTCTTTTTGCCGGGGCGTTGATCGCGACCGTAGCCACGGCTTTGGGTATTGGTTTTTTGGCCCGCGATGAGAATGTTTATGAAGACACTTTGGTGGGCATGGTGCCTAACATCATGTTTGCTTTTGGTATTTTGCTTATCAGTACGACCAGATCATTCAGGGACCTGTTTTCCATGCTCTTTGGTAATATTTTGGGCGTGACAGAGGGGGATTTGCATTTGATCATGCTGATCGCGGCTGTTTCTCTTCTGGCTCTTTTTTTATTTTACAAAGAATTAAAATTATTCTCCGTTGATCCTAACTATGCCAAGACCATCGGCCTGCCGGTCAAGCTCATGCATTACGGGATATTATTATTTTTATCTTTTACCGTTGTTGTCGGCATTCAGGCGGTGGGGACGGTATTGACCAATGCTCTTCTGGTCATTCCGGTGGCAGCGGCCAGGCTTTTGACGGACCGCTTGGGACGGATGATGGCATTGTCTTGTGTTTTCGCGGTAATATCCGCGATTGGGGGAATCTACCTTTCTTACTATTTTGGCTCAGCATCCGGCGCCTCGATCGTGATGTTTGCATCTTTGATTTTCGCCATTGCCTGGATTGGGAGCAAGTTCCGATGATAAACAAAAGACCAAAATTCCTGCGCTGGGCATTTCTATGCGCCTGTATCCTTTTGGCAGCGCATCCGGCCTGGCCTCAAGCCCAACCGAAATTAGGGGCTGCCCCTTTAAAATTCGTCAGGAATAATATCGATTACAAGGTGGTTTCATTCGATGATCTTTATTTTAATTACCAGCCTCCTGTGGATGTTGAACATCCCGACGGTAATATTACTAAAGCGGCTAAAACACCGATGACCATTCCTCCACAGCTGCAGGATTTAAACGGCAAGAAGGTGGCTATCAAGGGTTTTGTGATCCCCTTAGCGAATAGCGAGGGCCAGAATACCAAGGAATTTTTATTTGCCGATCAACTGGTGTCCTGTTTGTTTTGCGCCATGTTGGGTTATGACCAATGGATGGTGGGGAATACCGTGGACCCTAAAGGATTTAATATCAGTGATGACCAGTTTGATGAGCCGATCACCATTTATGGCACCCTTGAAGTTGGTCCGAAGTTTGAAGACGGCGAGTTTACCGGGATCTACCGTTTTAAAGCCGATGGCTGGGAACCGGAAAAAAAGAAATTCCTTGGCATTTTTTAAATGAAAAAATTATTGGCATCATTTTTACTTGTTAGTTTCATCCTCTGGGTCCTTCCTTTAGGTGTCTTTATAAAGCCTTCCCTGCAGAAGCTCGCCTGCGATGGCCAGCGGGCCATGTGCATGTGCCACGCGTTTATCCCTAAGTCAGTTGATAAGGCCATGGAGCCTGGCATGGCCTTAAAAGCAGGGGGGGCGGCAAACAAAGAAAATTCTTCAGGCGGCGGGAGCAATTATTTTGTTTCCGCCCGTCCGGCAGTTACTTTGAATTTACATTTAACTTCCTTCTTCGAAAATCAGCATCTCTGCTACAAAAGCCCTTTTCTTGCCGCGTTAGAATACGTCCCCAAAATTTAATTTATAGTTAATTTGTTAAATTAAATTTACCTACCTTGTCAATCCCCGGGATTGACAAGGTCAAAGGAGGGGGGATTTAATGCGCGGAATATTTTTTATATCACTATTCTTCATATTTAATTTCATACCAAGCTTCTCTTGGGCCTGTGCCTGCGGATGCGGTATTTTTGATGTAGGCACCGGTTCAATGTTCCCGTCAGGTCAAGGGGGAACGATTTTTGAGGAATATGATTTTATGGACCAGGGCCATAATTGGAGTAAAAGTTCCAAGGCATCCAACGATGATAACTCTGATAAGCGGATCCGCACCAGTTTTATCAACACGGGGGCGCAGTATATGTTTAATCGCCGTTGGGGCATTCAAGTAGAATTACCTTACGATCATCGCTATTTCAAGACCACGGATGATAGCGGAGACATTGTATCGTTTACCCATTCTGCTGCCGGTGATATGCGTATTCGCGGAATCTATACCGGTTTCTCAGCCGATATGTCCACCGGTCTTACCTTTGGTTTTAAGGTGCCGACTGGGGATTGGACCTATCCGCATTTTGACCGGGATACTGAATTAGGAAGCGGCAGTACGGATGCCTTGCTTGGCGCTTATCATCGCGGCGCGATAACAACAGATAAACGTTTCAGTTATTTTATCCAGGACAATGTGGGCCAGCCTTTTTTGACCCAGGGCGGATACTTGCCCGGCACGGAGAATGATGCCGCGGCAGGTGTCTACTATAATGGATGGTCAATGGCCGGTGTGAAGATGACGCCGGTGGCAGAAGTCCTGAATTCGTATCGCTCCCGTGATAGAGGCTGGCCTGCGCATCCGACAGACAGCGGCTATGAGCGCGTGCTAATTTCTCCGGGCATTGAACTTGATTATAAGAGGGTAATGGTGTATTTTGATGTAGGGTTTCCAGTGTATCAGTACATGAATGGAAATCAGCTGGCAGCTTCAGCGCTTTATAAGGTCAGCGTTAGTTACATGTTTTAGGAAAATTATGTGTAAGGTCATATTTTTATTCTTCCTGCTTTGGGGTTGTGAAAATGCAGGAGCAGACACGGGCCCTGTGGCGGATAAAGGAAAAGAACTTTATCTGTCTTATGGCTGTGCTTTGTGCCATGGCCGCAATGGGAGCGGGGACGGGATAAATTCGCAAAAATTCATTCCCAAGCCCACTGATTTTCACAACCCTCAAAGCTACCTTCACGGCCGGGACAAGGACAGTATTAGGCGTTCTATACAAAATGGGATCAAGGAAGACAATAGCATCATGCCAGCCTTCCAAGATATCCCGCCCGAAGAGCTAGATCAGATCATTAATTATTTACAATCTTTGAGAAATAGGAGAGTTTATGAAAATTAAAAATTGGGGGCTTTCTATTTTTGTAAGTATTATTATGGGTGTTTGTCTTCCGGCATGGGGCCAGATGCAGATGGACAAGTCCGCGGACATGGATCTAGGGATAATAAATCCTCAAAAGGATTTTACCCTTCACGATCAGGACGGGAAGATCTTTCATTTAAAAGACCATAGGGGACAGATCGTCCTGTTATTTTTTGGGTATACAGCTTGTCCGGATGAATGTCCAACCACTCTTTCAAAGCTGGCCCGCGTGTACGCGCTCTTGGGGCCCATGGGCAAACAAGTTTTAACGGTGTTTGTAACCGTTGATCCCAAGCATGATACAGGGCCAAAACTTAAGGAATACCTGCAGTATTTTAAGATCAACGCCATAGGCCTGACCGGGACAAAGCAGGAAATTGATGCAGTGCTCAGCAGCTATAAAGCCTCTTCCATGAAGGTACAAACCAATTCATCAGCGATGGGAGATATGTTCGACCATTCTGATTATCTTTATTTAATAGACACCCAGGGGAAAACATCACATCTTTTCCATCTGGAAGATAAGGCCCAAGACATGGCCCAAACCATTAGAGGGATTTCCCATGGCTAAGATCAAATTAGATTTACACCCTATTTTTAGCAGCGGGCGTTCCATTGATTCAGAGCTTAACCGCGTGATCCAGGAAGCGGTAGACAAGGGGATCTCTTTGGTAGAGATCATTCCAGGCAAGGGCAGCGGGCAGTTAAAAAAACATGTGCTGCGGTTTTTAGAACAAAAGCACATCAAAGCGCTTTATCACCGTATTGAGAAAGATGACAAGAATTTCGGCAGGGTTTTTGTCCATTTTAGGTAAATATCAAAGAATTGATTTTTCTTGCCTTTTGGGATTGTAGGGTTAAAATAATAACTCAATATGTTAGAGAACCGTCGTCATTTCCGTTTAAGGGAGTATTTTGACGTCACCTGGAAACTCGCTGACCAGGAGGTTTCAGGTGAAGGGATGGTCATGAATATTTCCATTTCCGGGCTTTTTTTGCAGACATACGGGGTGTTTAGGCCGTCGGATAATTGTGTTTTGTCCATAGGAGGAGTTGAGACCTTGCCGTTTGCCGCTAAAAAAGGCAAGATCATGTGGTTTAGGCGTATCCAGACCCCGCAGGAAGGTTTTCAATGCGGGATACGGTTTTTGACGGATACAACGGACAATCATTTTCAACAATGGTTTGAAAAGAAGGTAAGCCAGTTGAGTGAAGCGGAAGATGCAAAAATTTTAGGTAATTTAGCTTTTTAGGCGGTATCAACCAAAGCAGTCCAAAAACAGGGGGTAGTGAAGTGGCAGAGACGGTATTAAATCAGCAGGAAACAAAACTCGATACAAGTGCGGATACTCAACACCAAAACAGTCATTTAAAAAGAATAATAGGGATCATTCTTTCTTTAGTCATGATCGCTTTGACCGTTTATGTGCTTGGTTTGCAGAACCAAAATACCAATATCCTTTCTAAGTCAACGGACCTGGCCTTGTCAGCCAGCGACCATGCGACGATCAATTATAGGACCTATGTCGGAAAATATAAAGAGACCAAGATCGAGCTGGATGAGACCACCCGGAAATTAGAAGAGGTCAACCGCCAATTAGACCAGGTGACCACGGAGTTGGCGACGACCAAGGGCATGCTTACCAATACCCAGGGGATGCTGTCTGAAGCCCAGGCGGAGAACGCCCGGTTAAAGCAGGAATTGCAGGGTTTGGACGATCTGCGTGGTTCTGAGAACGTCCAGAACATAGGTGAACTGCAGGCCAAGATCGCGGCCTTGAAAGAAAATGATTCCCAGGTCAGCAGCCAGTTAGTGACATTAAAGAGCCAGCTGCGCGCTTTTGAAGCTGATTTTTCCAATCTTGATGAAGGACGGTCGTTGATCGTTCTATTCAGGAACAAGATCAGTTTGGTCAAAAGCCGCATGCGTTATTTGAAGCAGGAAGCGTATTTTACCAGGGTCGCGGCCCAAAAAGAAAGAGATCGCCTGGCAATTTTGAACGGCAACAGCGGTTTTGTTGTGCGTAATGGCCATGCGTTGAACCCTAATGGCACCAAGAAGTCATTTGCCATTGATGTTAAAATCGTGCAATAAAAACCGGGACACATTGACTTTTTTTAAGAAAAAGTCAATGTGTCCCGGTTTTTATTATGGAGGTAAGCCATGTCTTTAGAAGACAAGATCAGCCAGGATTATGTGCAGGCGATGAAAGCCAGGGATTCTTTTACTTCGTCGGTCGTAAGTTTTTTGCGCGCGCAGATCAAGAATGTCAAGGTCGATAAACGTTTGGAAACAGTCCCTGATGAGGATGTCATCAGCGTCATCAAAAAGCAGGTCAAGCAGCGCCAGGATTCGATCACCCAATTTAAAGCCGGCGGCCGTACCGACCTGGCTGAAAAGGAAGAAAAGGAATTGGTGATCTTAAAGAATTATCTTCCCCCTGAAATGTCCCTGGAAAAATTAAAAAGCATCGTTGAAGAAGTGGTCACTGCCAGCGGGGCCGCGTCCATTAAAGATATGGGCAGGGTCATGAAAAATGTCCTGGGCCGTGTTGCCGGCCAGGCGGACAATCAGACGGTTGGCGCTCTTGTCAAAGAACGCTTGTCTAAAATATAAAGGGCGGTATGCGTATCATCAAGGACATTTGTTGGGGGCTGGCCCTTGTCTTGCTTATTGGGGGCGTTGGTTTTAGTTTTTGGGTGCGTGACCGTTACGTTGTCCCTATCCTGATGTACCACCATGTGGGCATTCCTTCAGCCAAATGGCGGCTTAATACCGTGACTGAAAAGTCATTTGAGTATCAAATGAATTTTATGAAGCGGCATGGATTTCAAGTCATTAGCTTTGATGCCCTGATAACAGGCATGAAACAAGGTCAGGAATTCGCCCGCAATACCGTTGTCCTGCAATTCGATGACGGGTATGAAGATAATTATAAATATGCCTTTCCTATCCTAAAGAAATACGGCTTTCCGGCAATGGTATTTTTAATATCGGACAGGATAAGTACCCCTAATTTTTTGACCTGGGATGAAATTAAAGAAATGGAAGGATATAATTTTATGGCTGGGGCGCATACGCGGCACCATACTTATTTGCCCAGTTTGAGTAGATCTAAGGCCCAGGATGAAATAGCGGGCAGTAAAAAAATGATCGAGGACCATTTAGGCCATAGCATCAATTATTTTTGTTATCCCTCAGGCGGGTTTACCCAAGACATTAAATTTCTTGTCAAAGAAGCGGGCTATAAAGCCGCGGTGACCACCAACCGGGGCAAGGACAGGTTTAATATTGATCTGTATGAACTTAAACGCATCCATATGAATACGACGGATGACAAATATTCCGGATTGATCATGTGGTTTAAATTATCGGGTTATTACAATTTATTCCGCCAATTCAAGGACAGCGGCGAATTGCCTAAGAAGTTCCTCTATGAACAAAACATATCATTTAAATGATGACGGTGCTTTTGTCATCGAAGATTATAGCCATGCTAAATTATTCGCGGATTTTTTCCCAGGCGTGTCCGGTTTATACGGGATCCCGATGTGGGCCTTTTTTGTCAACCGCGGGCAGGCGGTCACTTCATTCGGCATCGAATCCAAAGACAAGGCTATTTTGGAGTTCCAGCCGGCCAATAAAGCTTTTCGTTTAACATCCACCCAGGGTTTTAGGACTTTTCTAAAGATCAGCGACGGTAAGGATCAGAAATTTTATGAGCCCTTTGCCAACAGCTTGGGGCTCGCCTATAAGACCCATCAGCTGATGCTGATCACAGCTCACGATCTGACCATTGAAGAAATAAATACAACGCTGGGACTCAAGGTCACTGTTAATTATTTTACCATGCCTCAAGAGCCTTTTGCCGGACTGGTGCGCCGTGTGACTGTTGAAAATACGGGCCGCAAGCCATTAGATATCCAATGTGTGGACGGCCTTCCAGCCATTAATCCGTACGGCCTTAAAGACTGGCTTAGCAAGAACATGAGCCGCACTGTGGAAGCCTGGATGACGGTGGATAATATAAAAAATAAAGCACCCTTTTACCGGTTAAAAGTGGAGGTGGCAGATACCCCGCAGGTGACGCCTATCAGCGAGGGGAATTTTTATTTTGCTTTTAATGCGGATTCGGGCAAGCTCCTGGATATGATCGTGGAAGCTTCCGCAGTCTTTGGCAGTGCCAGTGATTTTCTGGTGCCGGAAGAGTTTTTAGGGCAAAAGATCTTTTCAGCGCCTGCCCATCAGGAAACCGCCAATCGCACACCGTCGGCAATGAGTGCCAGCCGTTTTACTTTAGCTCCGGCCAGGAAACACAGTTTCACGGCCATCGCGGGTTTTGCGCATGACCTGCCGGAATTAAAAAAGGTGGTCAAAAAATCCACAGGCCATGGATTTATCGAAGAAAAAGCCAAGCTTAAACACCGGATCATTGATGAGATCAAGGACCACTGTTTTACCCATAGCGCTTCCCATGAATTTAACCGGTATTGCGGCCAGACTTTTCTGGACAATGTTCTGCGCGGGGGACTGCCGATATCATTGCA
This sequence comes from Candidatus Omnitrophota bacterium, assembly GCA_013287965.1. GTDB lineage: Bacteria > Omnitrophota > Gorgyraeia > Zapsychrales > Fredricksoniimonadaceae > JABDGZ01. The sequence goes on from JABDCU010000013.1 coordinate 11,857, forward strand.
AACCGCGGAGGGGCCGGTACCATTTAATGTTTACAGCCGCAAGCATGGTGACCTGGAACGCGATTATAATTTCTTTATGTTGGCGCCTACCTTTCTTTCCCAGGGAAACGGTAATTACCGTGACGTTAACCAGAACCGCCGCAATGATGCCTGGTTTAACGGGGATGTCAAAGACAGCGGGCTTATTAATTTTTTGAATTTGATCCAGGCCGACGGCTACAATCCGTTGATCGTCAAGGGGGCTATTTTTGTCATTAAGGATGAAGGTGCCATTGCAGGCATCCTGCGTGAATTTGGTATTGTCGAAGGGGCAGATAAGCTAAGAGAGCTCCTTAAAAAAGGGTTTATGCCCGGGGATTTGTTAAAGCTTGTCACCCGTGAAATTGCCATCAAGGGAAAAGCGGATGATTTCTTAACAAGTGTTTTGGGCTCATGCACCAAGGCGGAATTGGCTGATCCGGGAGAAGGTTTTTGGAGCGATCATTGGACCTATAACCTGGATTTGATCGAGAGTTATTTACGGCTTTATCCTGAAAAACTCAAAGAACTTTTTTGGGAAAAAAAAGTTTTTAGTTTCTTTTTAAATGATCTTTATGTACTGCCAAGGGAAGCCCGTTATGTTTTGACCCCTGAGGGGGTGCGCCAATACCATTCTTTAGCGGAGGGCGACGCTAAGGTCATGGCCGCGGCCAAAAACTATAAATTACGCGGCAAGGATGGGTCAGGTGCTGTTTATACAACGAATTTGTTGGCCAAATTGATCTGTTTATTGGCCAATAAATCCGCAACGCTTGACCCCAGCGGTATCGGGGTTGAGATGGAGGCCAACAAGCCCAATTGGTATGACGCGCTTAACGGTTTACCGGGTTTGCTGGGTTCTTCGATCTGTGAAACTTTTGAAGTCAAGCGCCTCGCTGTTTTTGTCAAAGAAGCAATAGGACAGTTAAGATTGGACACTCACGTCCCGGTCATGGTTTTTGAAGAATTGGCGGATTTTGTCCAGGGGCTTACCCATGTGCTTTCCACAGAGAGTGATCCGTTAAAATATTGGCAGAAATCTAATGATCTCAAGGAGCATTATCGTCATAGCATCCGTTATGGGATCAAGGGCCAGGAGAAGTCCTTACCCATTGTTGATATCAATAAATTTTTAGATGGTGTCATTGAAAGATGTGATACCGGCATTGCCAGGGCCAAGCGTGACAATGGTCTTTTTGCTGCTTATTTTTATCATGAAGTTACACAGCATGATCTTTTGGATAAATCACACCATGGTCCGCATCATGTCCGGGCCAACGCGTTTAAACGTCATGACCTGCCGTTATTTTTAGAAGGGTTTGTCCATGCGTTGCGTACAGAGAAAAATCCAAAGGAGGCGGAGTTTCTTTTTAAAACAGTGAGGTCGAGCAAATTATATGACCGTGATCTAGGGATGTACAAGGTCAACGCGGACCTGTCCCAAGAACCCGAGGAGATCGGCCGCACCCGTATTTTTCCCAGCGGCTGGCTGGAAAACGGGTCTGTGTGGCTGCACATGGAATATAAGTATCTTCTGGAACTTTTGCGGGGCGGGTGCCCCCAAGCATTTTTTAACGAGGCGCGGACGGCCCTGGTTCCATTCATGGACCCGGCCCGGTATGGCCGCAGTATCCTGCAAAATTCTTCTTTCATTGTTTCATCAGCGCACGAAGACAAGAATTTGCATGGACAGGGTTTTGTGGCCCGCCTTTCGGGCAGTACTGCCGAGTTTGTGCATATGTGGCTGTTGATGAATATGGGCCTTAAACCCTTTGCGCTTGATGGCCAAGGTGCTTTGAGCTTAAGGTTCGATCCTTTATTGCCGTCGTGGTTATTTACCAATAAGGCAGAGGGGCCGTTTAAAGCGCGCACCTATAGTTTTAAATTGTTTGCAACAATCCTGGTCACCTATCATAATCCTAAATTAAAAGATACATTTGGGCCCCAAGCGGTCAAGGCGCAAAAAATCGTATTGACCTATCTTGACCGTAAGCGCATTGAAACTGCTGGCGGGGTCTTGAGTGAATCCCATGCCTTGGACGTGCGCGAAGGCAATGTAAAAACCGTTGATGTATTTTTAAATTGATATGTTCAAACGCCACTTAAAACTCGGACTTATTAAAGGCGGGCAGTTAGGCAGGATGCTGCTTCAGGCAGCACCCAGCTTTGACGTGCGCAGTTTTGTCATGGATGATGATGTTAATTGCCCTTGCCGTCATCTTTGCTATGAGTTCACTCAGGGCGATGCCATGAACTTTGATGATGTCTATGCCTTCGGCAAAAAAGTGGATGTGCTGACCTTTGAGTATGAACATATCCACGTGGAAGCTCTTAAAAAATTGAAAGCTGAAGGTTTGGCGATATATCCTGACCCTGATATCATTGAATTGGTCCAGGACAAGGGCCGGCAAAAAGAATTCTACCGGCAACACGGCATTCCCACGGCGGATTTTCAGATCGTGCCTAACCGTCTGGCCCTTAAGGGCTGTTCAGATTTTTTTCCGGCTGTGCAAAAGACATGCAAGGCCGGCTATGACGGCAAGGGTATTTTTAAATTGAAAGATGAAAATGATATCCCGGATGCTTTTAATGAGCCAAGTGTCCTTGAAAAACACATTGATTTTGATAAAGAGATATCTATTGTCGTTGCGCGTAATGTTGAAGGGGCTGTTGCCGTGTACAAGCCTGTGGAAATGGTTTTCCATCCTGAAAAGAACCTGGTTGAGTTTTTACGCTGCCCGGCTGACATCAGCGCGGATGTTGAAAAAAAAGCAACGGCTATTGCGTTGGGTATCCTTCATCAGTTAAACTTAGTAGGTGCACTGGCCGTGGAGATGTTCGTCACCAAGGATAATCAGGTACTTGTTAACGAAATAGCCCCGCGCGTGCATAATAGCGGCCATCATACGATCGAAGGGACCCTGACTTCGCAGTTTGAACAGCATTTACGCGCGGTCATGGGTCTGCCTCTGGGCTTGACAGAGATGACCTTACCCTCAGTGATGGTCAACCTGTTGGGCGATGAAGATCACGAAGGCAAGGCGGTCTATCATGGCGTTGAGCAGGCCTTGGGCTTAGGCGGCGTGTATATTCATTTATACGGCAAGACCCGCACCAAACCTTTCCGTAAAATGGGCCACGCCACGATCGTTGACAAGGATATCAACAAAGCTTATGAGAAGGCGCGTCAGGTTAAAGAGTTGATCAAAATAAGGGCTTAGCATGAAGAAACCATTGGTTGGCATTATCATGGGCTCCCAGTCAGACCTGAACATCATGGGTCTTGCCGCGGATATTTTAGATGAATTCGGTATTCCTTATGAAGTGACCGTTGTTTCCGCTCACCGGACACCTAAACGCATGTATGATTACGCCTCAAAAGCACAGCAACGGGGTTTAAAGGTCATCATCGCCGGCGCCGGCGGAGCAGCCCATTTGCCTGGGATGGTCGCGTCCATTACGATCCTGCCGGTCATCGGGGTGCCTGTTAAATCGTCCAATTCTTTAGACGGGCTGGATTCTTTATTGTCCATTGTACAGATGCCTGATGGGATCCCGGTGGCAACAGTGGCGGTCAACGGTGCCAAGAATGCCGGTATCCTGGCCGCGGCAATCATCGCGACTTTTGACCGGGCTGTTGCGGCTAAATTGAAGGTCCATAAACAAAATTTAAAGAAAAAAGTAGAAGCTTCCGTCAAGACCATGGCCCGTCGAGGCCATCGTTCCCTGCGTGGTTTGAAAAATGTTTAAAGAAGAACTCATCCCCTTAGCGCCTTCGCAAGATAAATTGCGTCAGGACATCCGTTTTTTAAGCAAGCTTTTGGCTGAGATCATCCGTGAACAGGAAGGTGAAGATCTCCTGCTTAAAATTGAAGAGGTCCGCACCTTGGCCCAAGAGATCCGTCAAAAGCATAATCCATTGATGATCGAGTCCCAAAAGAAGTTGATCGCCTCTCTTTCACCGGATGAGGCGTACAATATTACCCGCGCTTTCACGATCTATTTTCAGCTGGTCAATATCGCCGAAGAAGTCCAGCGTGTGCGCCGCTTAAGGGATTATGAACGTTCCCCGGAAGTTTTTCAGGAGATGTCGCTCAAAAAATTGTTCAAGGACCTGATGGATGAAGATTACACACCCAAAGAGATCCTGGATTTTTTAAGCCAGTGCGACATCAGCCCTGTTTTAACGGCCCATCCCACCGAAGCCAAACGCCGCACGGTATTGGACCATTTATTTTTTATTTCCGGGCAATTGACGCAACTCAACAGGCCGGATCTGACGCTGGCTGAAGAAGATTCGCTGACCAAGCGCATCAAGGAGACCCTGGAGATCCTCTGGCAGACTTCCGAGGTGCGTAACCGTAAAGTGGAAGTCCTGGATGAAGTGGACCAGACCTTGTTTTATTTTGAACGCACGATCATCAGCCTTTTGGCCAATATCCATGAAAAGATCCACCGGGAATTTGCCAGGCTCGGGGTTGATGCCCAGGATGATATTGACCCTTTTATCCATTTTGGGTCATGGGTGGGGGCGGACCGCGACGGGAACCCTAATGTCACGCCGGCCATCACCCTGACAACGGCTAAAATGCAAAGGAAACTGATCGTTAAGTTTTATTTAGCCGCCATTGAGAATTTTATCCGCAAGTTCAGCCAGTCAACGGATTATATCCAGGTCAGCAAAAAGTTCCTGGATTCGCTGGAGCTTGACAAAAAAAATCTGCCAGAACAGGCGCGTGAGCTGGAACGTTATGAAGGTCCTGAAATTTACCGCAAGAAATTCTCATTTATCCATCATAAATTGGAATGCGTGCTGACGGATAAAAAGGGCAAATATAAAAACGCGGATGAATTTATCAGTGACCTTTTGATCATCCAGGAAAGCTTAAAGAAGAACCAGGGTCAAACCGCTTCTGACGGAGATCTTCGGCGCCTTATCGTGCAGGCCAAAGCTTTCCGTTTTTTCCTGGCGCGTTTGGACTTTAGGGACCATGCCAAAAAAGTCCATATGGCTATTAGAGAATTACTGGGGGAGAATGGACTTGACCCCGAAGTTTTGTTAAATAAAATTGCCGCGTCAAACCCCCGAAAGGGGACTGTCAGCTCGCCTGAAGCCAAGGATATTCTGGCCCAATTTAAGGCCTTCCGTCAGCTCAAGGAACATTTTGACGCGGACATGGTGGATGCCTACATCCTCAGCATGACGCAAACATCGGTGGACATGCTGGCTTTATTGTATTTGGCCAAAAATGAAGGCTTGGTCCATGTGGCGCATAAAAGGGTCAAAAAAGCAGCCATTGGCATTGTGCCTTTGTTTGAAACCATCAGCGCCTTACAAAATTGCCATGAAATGATGGGAGAGCTTTTTGCCATTCCTTTATACCGCTCGTATCTTAAGGCCCGCGGGGATGTGCAGGAGATCATGCTTGGCTATTCAGACAGCAGTAAGGACGGCGGGTATCTGGCAGCCAATTGGCATTTGTATTTGGCCCAGCAGAATTTATGTGAAGTTGCGGAAAAATACAACGTCAAGATCAAATTTTTTCATGGCAAGGGCGGCACCATTGACCGCGGCGGCGGGGAGTCGCATCGGGCGATCCTGGGCCAGCCGCTTTCAGCCGTGGGCGGGCGCATCAAAATGACCGAGCAGGGTGAGGTTGTTTCCCAAAAATACGCCACCCCCATGGTGGCCAAGCGCAACATGGAACAATTGATCACCGCCGTGGCATGGACGAATTTGGTGACTAACCGTGAGATCAAAAAGAACCCGAAATTAGCCGGATGGGAAAAATTAGTGGCCCAATTGTCACAGGATTCATTTACTTTTTATCGTCAATTGGTTTTTGAAACGCCGGGATTTTTGGATTTTTATAACCAAGCCACACCCATCAGTATCCTTAAGATCACCAAGATCGGCTCAAGGCCTGCGGCCCGTAGTGCTGCCCAAGGTGTTGAGCAGCTGCGTGCCATTCCCTGGGTTTTTAGCTGGGTGCAATCTCGTTATATTATTTCTGCCTGGTACGGGGCAGGATATGCTTTTAAAAAATACATGGATGAAAATCCTGAAGGCCTTGCCCTTTTGAGGCAGATGTACAAGCAATGGCCGTTTTTTACCTCCATTATCCATAATCTGGAAGCTTCCCTGGCCAAGGCGGATCTTTATATTTCGGAATTATATGCAGGCATCGTTTCCGACGAAAATTTGCGTAAAAAAATCCATGAAGCCATAGCGCTGGAGCAGCAATTGGCAGTGGAAAGTGTCCTTTTGATCTCTGACCAAAAAGAGCTGTTGGATTACCATAAAGTTTTGCAGGAGTCGATCAAACTGCGTAACCCTTACGTGGACCCTCTTAACTATATCCAGGTCAGGTTCCTGCAGGAAAAAAATCAATTGAGCGATACTGCTGCTCATGAGGCCAAGCGTTCGAAGATCGATGAAATACTTCTTCTGACCGTCAACGGCATTGCATCCGGTATGAAAAGCACGGGTTAAAACAATCACTTTAAGGAGGCTTGATATGACTAGCACAGGTGTCGGTGTCATTAATGATAAAGTTAAAAAGGAGTCTGGGGTTATTGATGCTATACGCTTTGAAACATCCAAGGTGATGGTCGGTCAAAGTGTATTGATAGACCGTCTTTTGATCGGCATATTGGCCAATGGCCATGTTTTAGTCGAAGGGGTGCCGGGTTTGGCCAAGACCACGGCGGTCAAGACTCTGGCCCAGACCATACAAGCCAAATTTCACCGTCTGCAATTTACCCCTGACATGCTTCCGGCGGACCTGACAGGCACGCTTATCTATGACCAGCGTAACGGGACTTTTAATGTCAAAAAAGGGCCGATCTTTGCCAATATTATTCTCGCCGATGAGATCAACCGGGCACCTGCCAAGGTGCAAAGCGCCTTGCTTGAAGCCATGCAGGAGCGCCAGGTTACGATCGGTGAAGAAACTTTAAAATTGGATGATCCGTTTTTGGTTTTGGCCACTCAAAACCCCATCGAGCAGGAGGGGACCTATCCTTTGCCTGAAGCACAGGTGGACCGTTTCATGCTCAAGGTGAGGATCACCTATCCAACTAAGGAAGAAGAATTAAAGATCCTTAAACGCATGGCCAAGACCTGCCAGTCATTTGCCGTGCAGGCAGTGGCATCCCCGCAGGACATTATCCGCCTGCGCTCGGTGGTGGATGAAATTTATATGGATGAAAAGATCGAGGATTATATTGTCCACATTGTGGAAGCTACCCGCAACCCAGAAAATTATAAACTCAAAGATCTTAAAGGATTGATCCTTTACGGGGCCAGTCCGCGGGCCACGATCAATTTAGCGTTGGCCTCTAAGGCACATGCGTTTATCCAGGGACGGGGATTTGTGACACCGCAGGACATTAAAAGCATCGGCATGGATGTGCTGCGCCATCGCGTTATCCCCAGCTATGAAGCAGAAGCCGAGGGTAAGACATCGGAAGATTTAGTCAAGCGTATATTGGATGAAGTAGAGGTGCCTTAGTATGAATATGGTTAAGCCGGTATTGCTCCCGAAACGGGATATTTTGGCCGTCTGCTTCGGTTTACAACAATTTTTTTCTAAAGATTCTCTTCATTTGGAAAAAAATTATTGTAAAACCTCGCAGACATTTGGCCAAAAATCCCTGACTGTTTCGTCCGCAACACCGGCTTAACCATATTTTCGATTCTTATGATACCTAAAGACATATTAGAGAAGATTTTACGTATTGATATCACAACCAACCGTCTGGTGACGGACGTGTTTGCCGGCGCGTATCACAGCGTCTTTAAGGGCCGGGGCATGGAGTTTGATGAAGTGCGTGAGTACCAGCCCGGCGATGATATCCGCTCCATTGACTGGAACGTCACTGCCCGCACCGGTTTTCCCCATATTAAAAAATACGTGGAAGAGCGTGAGCTCACTGTCATGATCCTGGTCGATGCTTCTGCCTCAGTACATTTTGCTTCAACCGGGCAGATGAAAAATAAATTAGCCGCGGAGATCGCCGCGGTGCTGGCCTTTGCCGCCATCCGCAATAATGACAAGGTGGGCCTGTTGATGTTCACCGATGAGCCGGAGCTTTTTATCCCGCCTAAAAAGGGCAAGGCCCACGTGCTCAGGGTCATTCGTGAGATCTTATATTTTAAACCCAAGGCCCGTGCCACTAATTTGCCCAAGGTCCTGGAATTCCTGACAAAGGTGCTTCGCCGCAAATCAACGGTTTTTGTCATTTCTGATTTTTTTGATGTTAATGCTGATTATACGCCGATGAAAAAATCCATGCGCATTGCCAATCAGCATCATGATCTGATCGCGATCACTTTGACAGATCCCAGGGAAATTGACCTGCCGGATTGTGCCCTGGTTGAAGTCATGGACGCGGAAACAGGTGCCAGGATGGTCGTTGATACTTCTAATGAAGGACTGCGTCGGGAATATCGTGCAAAGGCAAACGGGCTCATCAAAAACCGTGATCGTTTATTTGATACTATCGGCATTGACCATATTGATATTTCAACAGATGTGCCTTACAAAAAAGCGCTTGTAAGCTTTTTTGCCCAAAGGCGCCGTCGGTTAGCACGGATGGTTTAATGGTGTTGTTCCGAAAACGGGATATTTTTGCCGTCTGCTTCGGTTTACAACACCATTAAACCATCCGGTACTAAGGTTAAACAAATGAATGATATCAGAGATGTAAAACCGCCTGTTAATCTTTTTGATCTATGGTGGCTGCTGTGGCTTCTGTTGGTTTTGATCGCTGTTGCTGCCGGTGTTTATTTTTTTCTCCGTTATAAAAAATCTCCCCGAGTGCCTATTGTGCCACAAGCCCCTGTGTTACCCGCTTGGGAAATAGCTTATCAACAACTGGAAGCCCTGCGCCGGGAGAATTTACCGGATAAGGGGCTTTTAAAGGAGTTTTTTACGAGGGTGGCTGATATTGCCCGTCATTACATGGAAAATCGATTTGATATCCATGCTCCGCACATGACAACGGAAGAGTTTTTGTATTATTTAGGGATCACCGGACATTTGAACGAAACGCAGAAAACCGCTTTAAAAGATTTTTTAGATTCTTGTGACATGGTCAAATTCGCGAAGTACGCTCCGACGATCAAAGAGGCATCGACAAATTTTGATCTGGCTAAAAGGTTAGTGGATGATACCAGAATTTAAGACACCTTTAGTTTTACTACTAGTCCCGGTGCTCTTGGCAGCGCTATGGTATATGCTTCGACGCCAGGAGGGGACATCATTTAAATTTTCTTCCCTGGTCCTAATGCGCCAGATGGGAAGCACCTGGCGGGTACGATGGAGTTTTATGCCCTGGGTTTTAAGGGCCCTGGTTTTAGTTTTATTATTGGTCGCCCTGGCCGGCCCGCGAAAACTTTTAGCACAATCTAAATTGACCAGCGAAGGCATTGATATTGTTTTGGCGCTGGACGTTTCCGGCAGTATGTCTGCCGAGGATTATGTGATCGACAATCATCGCATCAGCCGTCTGGATATCATCAGGAATACGGTTGAGAATTTTATCAAGCAGCGCCGTGATGACCGTTTGGGGTTGATCGTTTTTGGTTCCCAGGCCTATACGGTATGCCCGTTGACCACGGACCATGACTGGTTATTACAAAATTTAAGGCAGGTCCGTGTGGGCCTTATTGAAGACGCGACCGCCATAGGCTCCGGGATCGCCACGTCCTTGCTGCGGTTAAAAAACAGTAAAGCAAAGTCCAGGATCATTGTGCTTTTGACTGATGGGGTCAATAATTCCGGCAAGATCCAGCCGCTGGACGCTGCCAAAATGGCCCAGGCCATGGGTATAAAGGTTTACACCATTGGTGCCGGGACCACGGGCATCGTGCCGTTTCCGGTGACTGATGAATTTGGGAATAAGCATTATGAGCAAGCACAGTTCGACTTGGACGAGGACACTCTTAAAAAGATCGCGGACATGGCCGGAGGGGAATATTTTCGTGCCGCAGATACTGAATCATTACGTAATATTTATGCCCAGATCGATAAGCTTGAAAAAACCAAGATCCAGGAAAATGGGTATAAGCAATATGAGCCCTTATTTTGGTATTTTGTTGACGCGGCCCTTATTTTATTGGCCTTGGAAATAATCCTGACCAACAGTGTATTTTTAAAGATCCCATGACCTTTGGCAATCCACAAGCTTGGGCATTACTTTGGCTGCTGCCGCTGATAGCCGTGGCCTCGCATTTGTTTTATGAGCATCGGTGCAAGGTGATGGCGCGTTTTGTCCAGGAGCACCTTATTGATGAGCTGGCCCAGGGTTTTAGTTTAAAGCTTTACAGGTTGAAAGCGCTATTGGTGATGGCGGCTTTCCTGTTCATGGTCGCTGCGTTAAGCCGTCCCCAGTGGGGATATCACGAACGCCCTGTCAAACGCCATGGCCTGGATATTATGGTGGTCATCGACGTCTCCAAAAGCATGCTGACCCGGGATGTCCTGCCGTCACGCCTTGAGCGCACCAAGCTGGCGGTCAAAGACCTGGTCATGAAATTAAATGGCTCAGACCACATTGGTTTGATCGCCTTTGCCGGGAACGCGATGGTGATGTGTCCGTTAACGTATGATTATAATGGTTTTTTATTGAGCCTGGATGATCTGGGCACTGACTCCATCCCGCGCGGGGGCACGGATATGTCCCAGGCCATTGATGAAGCTGTTAAGGCTTATCAAAACAGGCCGGACTCTGATAAGGCGGTGGTGCTGGTGACCGACGGGGAAGACCAGGAAGGCGATGCCTTGCAAGCAGCCCGCCGTGCCCGTGAAAAAGGGGTGAAGGTCTTTACGGTGGGTGTCGGTACCAGGGAAGGGGATTTGATCCAGGTGACCAATGCTGACGGGCAAACTGAATTTTTGAAAGACGGGAATGGTAATGTGGTCAAGTCGCATTTGAATGAGAACTTGCTTGCGCAAATCGCGTATATCACAGGTGGCGCCTATGTCCGCAGCGCAGGGGCACAATTTGGTTTGGATTACTTATATGACCGGCAATTGTCGAAATTAAAGAAACATGACGCACAGGAAAAAATGGCCAAGCTCTATGATGAGCGTTTTCAGTGGCCATTGACACTGGCCTTCATGTTCTTATTAGCGGAGACGTTGGTTTCAAGACGAAAAATAGCATGAAAAAGGAATACAAGGATATATTTTTTGATAAGGTCGAGTCACCCCCAAGACACTTCGGGGCATCATACAAGTCTTTTTTCCATGCGGCCACGAAGTGTCGAGCTTTGGGGGATGGGGGGAATCCGTACCGTGAAAAAAATATATCCTTGTGTTCCTTTTTACTAGTGATTATTCTCTTTATGCCTACAAAAGTATTTGCATCTGTAGCAGGCGAGGTCAACAAGGCCAATGGCCTGTACAAGCAGGGCCAATTCGATGATTCCCTTAAGCTTTATCAAGAGGCCTTGGACCAGGATGAAAAATCCTCGGCTGTCAAATATGACCTGGGCACAGCTTTTTATAAGAAGGGGGATTATGCAAAAGCTTTAGGATATTTAGAGCAGGCGGCCCAAGATAAAAATATTAAAATAAAACCCAAAGCAGAGTATAATTTAGGTAATGTTCTTTATAAATCAGGCATGCAAAAGGCAAGTACTAATGTTGATGAGGCCATTAAGTCTTTGCAAAAGGCCTTAGGATATTATGGACAGTCACTGGCAGATGCCCCTAAAGACCAGGACGCTTTATATAATCAGAATTTTGTTAAAAAACAAATTGAACTGTTAAAGCAGAAGAAACAAGAACAGAAACAACAGCAGCAACAAAATCAAAAACAGCAAAAGCAAAAGAACCAGCAAAATCAGCAAAGTCAGCAAGGGCAACAGGGACAACAACAGCAGCACAACCAGCAGGATCAGCAAGGCCAGCAGGGCCAACAGAATCAGCAACAACAGCAACGGTCTGAGTCCCAAGAGCAAAAACAAAAGAATGCTCAAGAACAGGCAGAGGAGAATCAAAAAGAACTTGATCACAAACAAGCCGAAGATCTCTTGGAAGAGTATCGGGAGAATGAAGAGCCAAAGAAGCTATTGAATTATATGCCTAAAAAAATAGATGACAGGCCGGTATTGAAGGATTGGTAATATGGTAGAGAATTTTAAAAAGATTGCTTCGTCGCTTGCGCTCCTCGCAATGACACAAACCTTACGACAAACGAAGCAATTGGGCCTTTTGACATTAGCAGTGCTCATGGCTGCAAGCAGCGTTGCGCGCGCTGATGCCATCACCTTTGAGGCGACCGTCAATTCCCCCCGCGTGTCCATTGATGAAGCCCTGCAATTGACCCTGACCTTCACCGGAGTCAATCAGGACCTGGACCCTGTCAGTTTACCGGCGCTCGACGGGTTTTCCGCCAAATACCTGGGGCCGCAAACCAGCACGTCCTTTGTGATGGTCAACGGTAATTCAGAATCGCATAGCGAGCGTTCTTTCATTTATAATTTATTCCCTAATAAGATCGGCAAATTCCAGATCCCGCCTATCAGTGCCACCATTGCCGGGCAGGTTTATACGACCAAGCCCATTGATGTTGAGGTCTTCGAAAGTCCTGCTCAAGCCCAGGCTTCCAGCGGGGCATCCGACCAAAATCAGGCACCGAGTGCCGGCAGCCTTAAAGATAAGATCCTGATCATGGTCGCCGTTGACAAGACCAACGTTTTCTTGAATGAGCGCGTCCCTTTAAGTATAAAACTTTTAGTCAATGGCGTGCCTGTACGGGACATCCAATTCCCACAGTTTGATAAAACAGGGATCGTGGTTGATGATTTTGAGAAGCCGCAGCAAGGCTCCCAGGTGGTCAACGGGACCAGTTATGACACGGTTGAGTTTAAGACCAATATTTATCCGAGTCATTTAGGTGACCTGACCTTTGGTCCGGTGCAAATTCAGGGCAATATTGTTTATAAAACCGGCCAGAATAATCCTTTTGGCCAGGACAATGGTTTTTTTGGGGGGGATGTTTTTAACAATTTTTTTGATTCTTACGCCAGCCGTCCTGTGACCATCACATCCCAACCGATCCAATTGCATGTTTCCCCTTTGCCGCAGGAGAATCGTCCGCCGGATTTTACAGGTGCCATCGGCCAATTTGATTTTCAAGCCGGGGTTTCTCCTTTACAGGTCAAGGCCGGCGATCCGTTGACCCTGAAGATGGAGCTAAAAGGCAGTGGTAATTTTAAGAGTTTGAAAATGCCGGTTTTTCAGGCTCCTGGGTTTAAGTCCTATGAACTTCAAATCAAGGATGCGGGCGGCGGAAAAACAGCTGAGCAGGTGATCATTCCGGCTTTGGCAAGTATTAAGGAAGTGCCTGCCTTGCATTTTTCTTATTTCGATCCTTCCATCAGGGATTATAAAACGATCACTCAGGGGCCTTTTGACATTTTAGTTACGGCGCCCGGTCCTGACCAGGAATTTAAGGCCATTGGATTTGCTGACGTAAGCCGTGAACCATCGATACTGCTTGCGAACCAATTCTCTTTTGGAAAAATGTTTAATGATATCCGGGAATTTTTAAAGAAGCTTGGCCGTTCAATTTGGTTTTGGACCGGTTTGGGATTTATTGTCGTGGCAGGGGTTTCTTATTTTTTATGGCGGCGTTTTCAAGACCGCCTTGAGAATGACCCGGCCTTTGCCCGTAATCTTCGTGCTGTGCGGGAAGCCAGGCAAGCCTTGCTTCCGGCAGAAGAATATATTTCGACGGGGAAATCCAAAGACCTCTATGCTCTTTTATCCAAGGTGTTACGTGATTACCTGGCTAATAAATGGCATCAGACCTCGGCAGCTTTAAGTGTCGGGGAAATATCAGGACGATTAAGGTCCGCTGGTATTGATGATACAACCGTTGTCCAAGTCAAAACTTTATTGGAACAATGTGACATGGTATGTTTTGCCGGGGGCAGCTCTGACCAGAGCATGATGCAGAGAGACCTTTCACGGGCCCAAGAGTTGATTACCCGTCTCGAAAAATCTTTGAAATAATTAATTTGCCTTTCATCCCAACAAGTACTAGTATTGATAAGATTTTTTATACTGGAGAATTCTTAAATGACACAAGAAGCAGACTTGCAAGTGCCGGACCTGTCCACTGTCCGCGTTATCTTTAATTTAGACGGCCATACGGCTTTGATGTGGGGAATGATCGTTTGTGTTTTTGGCGCCTATTTTGGAATGTACCAGTATGGGCGGTTGAAAAAATTGCCCGTGCATCAAAGCATGGAAGAGATCTCCGGGCTCATTTATACGACCTGTAAGGCCTATCTGATCACCCAGGGAAAATTCCTGCTGCTTTTGGAAGCGCTTATCTGTGTAGTGATGATCGGATATTTCGGCTGCCTGCGTCATTTTGATGCTGCCAAGGTCATTCTTATTTTATTCTGCAGTTTTTTAGGCATTGCCGGAAGCTATGGTGTCGCATGGTTTGGCATGAGGATCAATACCCTGGCCAATTCGCGCTGTGCTTTCGCCAGCCTGCAGGGTAAGCCATTTCCTGTTTTTTCCATTCCTCTACAAGCAGGCATGAGCATTGGCATGCTTTTGGTCAGCATCGAGCTTTTTGTGATGTTAAGCATCATCCTTTTTGTCAACCGTGATTACGCCGGCCCTTGTTTTATCGGTTTTGCCATCGGTGAGTCCCTGGGTGCTTTGGTCCTGAGGGTCGCGGGCGGCATTTTCACCAAGATCGCGGACATCGGCGCTGATCTGATGAAGATCGTCCTTAAGATCAAGGAAGACGACGCGCGCAATCCCGGGGTCATTGCCGATTGCGTGGGGGACAATGCCGGGGACTCGGTCGGGCCCACGGCCGACGGTTTTGAAACATACGGGGTCACCAGTGTGGCCTTGATCTCCTTTATTCTTTTGGCGGTCAAAGATCCCCTGGTCCAGGCCCAGCTTTTAGTGTGGATCTTTTCCATAGGTTTGATGACGATCTTGGCCAGCGGCCTTTCTTACGAGATCAACCGTTTTTATGCTAAAAGGCGTTATAGGGACGCTGTGCGGATGAATTTTGAAGGGCCGCTGACATCCCTGGTGTGGATCACTTCGCTCTTATCAATGGCCATGGTTTATCTGGTTTCATTTGTCCTTATACCGCATTTAGGGGACGGTACATTCTGGTGGAAACTCGCCAGCATCATCAGCTGCGGCATCCTGGCAGGCGCTGTTATTCCGGAGGCGGTAAAAAGATTCACTTCCATGAATTCGGATTTCGTCAAGAACATCCATGAATGTTCCAAAAAAGGAGGGGCCTCGCTTAATATCCTCTCGGGCTTAGTCGCGGGCAATTACAGCGCCTACTGGATGGGTCTGGTCATTACGGGCTTGATGGCGTTGGGCTTTTTTGTCAGCTTATTGGGCCTGGATGCTGTCATGATCGCTCCGGCGGTGTTTGCCTTTGGCTTGGTTGCCTTCGGGTTTTTGGGCATGGCGCCGGTGACCATTGCTGTTGATTCTTATGGGCCGGTTTCCGATAACGCGCAATCCATTTATGAACTTTCCATGATCGAGACCCAGCCGAATATAAAAAATGAGATCAAAGCTGACTATGGATTCATACCGGATTTTGAGATGGCCAAACACCATTTAGAAGCCAATGACGGGGCAGGCAACACTTTTAAAGCGACAGCCAAGCCTGTGTTGATAGGCACTGCCGTGGTCGGTGTTACGACCATGATCTTTTCTATCATCATGATCCTCACGCATGGCCTGACCGTACATTTGGAAAACCTTTCCGTGCTTTATCCTCCGTTTTTGCTGGGGCTTTTGTCCGGGGGAGGCATGATCTACTGGTTTTCCGGTGCTTCCATCCAGGCGGTGACCAAGGGCGCCTATCATGCCGTGCATTACATCAAAGAAAATATCAAGCTTGACCGCGCCGGCAGGTCTTCGCCGCAAGACAGCGCCAAGGTGGTGGAGATATGTACCTTATTTGCCCAAAAGGGCCTGGTCAATATTTTTGTAACAGTGCTTTTCATGACCCTGGCTTTCGCCTGCCTGGAGCCGTATTTTTTCATAGGGTATCTGATCTCTATTGCTCTATTCGGTTTTTTCCAGGCCATGTTCATGGCCAATGCGGGGGGCGCCTGGGATAATGCCAAGAAGATGGTGGAATTGGCCATCCATGACAAGGGGACACCATTGCATGAGGCCGTTGTCGTCGGAGATACGGTAGGCGACCCTTTTAAAGATACTGCCGCGGTGGCCATTAACCCGATCATCAAATTCACCACTCTTTTTGGCCTTTTATCCATCGAGATCGCCATCACCTTAAGCCGCACCGTGGACATTGTTCTTGCTGCTGTCTTCTTTGCCGTTGCCTTGTTCTTTTTGGTCCGTTCTTTTTACGGGATGCGGATCTGTGCAAACGGGGATTAAGCAAGGGACTCAAGCATTATTTAATTGCCTCTCTTGAGCGGCATTTGAATTAATTATCCGCCGACAAAAAATAAAATTTGCCATTTGGACATTGATGTGGCATACTTTCACCATACCTAGAATTTTTATCAATTCCGAAGGAAAAGCATGTTTAAACGTATTATAGCGACGCTAATTTGCGTTACCTTTAGCTTCACTAATCTCCAGTACGTTCAGGCCCAGGATTTTAGCGTTAATCAGCTTCCTGTGCCGGGGACAATGGTAGGGGAGTCTGCTCCTTTTTCACCTCTGGCCTTAAAAGGTCTTGTTGTTAATCTTCAGAAGCCCTTAGAGTTTCAATTCATCGTTGATACCGGCAAAGGTCCCCAGGACACTGCCACCATCAAAGATCAAGCCAATCAGTTGGTCAAATACTTTTTGGCAGGGCTGACCATCCCTGAAGGTGATTTATGGGTCAATTTAAGCCCTTATGAGAAGAACAGGATGGTTCCAGTGGTACTTGGCCAAACTGATTTAGGCCGTGATTTATTGGCCCAAGATTACATCCTCAAGCAGTTGACCGCTTCCCTTATTTACCCAGAGAAAGATTTAGGCAAGGCATTTTGGAGCAGGGTGTACGCCAAAGCTCAAGCACAATTCGGCACGACCAATATCCCGGTGAACACCTTTAATAAGGTATGGATACTTCCTGACCAGGCGCAGGTATTCGAAAACAAAAATGCCGCCTATGTGACCAAATCAACTTTAAAAGTCATGTTAGACGAGGATTATCTAGCATTGAATAAACATTTGTCATCCCCGAATGCTTCTGTCGGGGATCCAGAGAAGGCGCATTCAGTAGCTTCTCAAATCGTCCGTGCCATCATCCTTCCCGAAATCACCAAAGAAGTCAATACGGGCAAAAACTTCGCCCCGTTACGCCAAATTTACCAAGCGCTCATCTTAGCCAAGTGGTATAAGGAAACCATCCAAAACGGCCTATTGGATGCAGTCTATACAAATAAAAATAAAGTCGCTGGTGTTAATCTTCATGACCCTGCCGTTAAAGAACAAATTTATGAACGTTATCTCAAAGCCTACAAGAAAGGCGCGTTTAACTATATTAAGGAAGACCCGACACCAGAGGGGCAAATTGTGCCGAGAAAGTATTTTTCGGGTGGAACGAAGTTTTTTGGGTATGAAATTGATAAAACGCAAAACAGTAGAGCTATGCTTTCTTGGAAGAAATTAGTAGGAGGGGCCCTTCTTTTATTGACAGTTGCTTTGGGTCCCTCAGCTTTAGCACAAAATAGAAATAATTCATTAAGTCGTGAACAGACGTACAAATCTGGTCTCAATTATATAAGAGAATTTGAAGACGCCCATGATTTGAGAATTTTCTTTGAAGGGAGTGAAGGAATTTTAATGAGCAGACAGCAGATGGAAACAATTGCTAAACAAATACCAAATGAAACAGAGCGTAAAGTATTTAGATTAGCGTATCTTTTGGGGGCATACCTTCCAAATTATTCAGGAATAACAGCTGTTATGCAGCAAAATATGCTTAATAACTCAATCCCAGAGAATGGCTTGGCTCGAGCGTTCTCTAACCCTGATGTCATTGCTTTAATTCGGGACATTGATACTTGGTCTCAAGAGGATGTTGAACATTATATACCAATGATCATTCATACAATAACAGGAACGCGTTCCCCAGGACCGATTGGAGCGTCATGGTCTGGAGAGAATTTTGACCACTTGGCGTCTGTTTTGAAATTAGCGGGTTTGGCCCAACGTTCAGATAGAGTTAAAGAGGCCATTTATCAAGGAAAAATTAATTTACCTTTTACAATCGCAGGTGTGAACGAAGAAGAATATTATGGAGCTGTTCCTTCTGTTCCTCAAATTGAATATAAAGGTTTTATTTTAAATAAAGGTTATGAAGTGAGAAGCCGTAGCACACTCGATGATGATATTAATAAGGCATTAATAGATGCAGTCTGGGATATTGATGAGCCAAATAATAGAAATGCGGTCAGGGCTGGAGAGATAAAGTTAGTGAATTCATTGTTGTCGTTAGGGGCAGAAGTCAATACAAAAGATATCATGGGTAAAACACCATTAATGTATGCTTCTGAAAAAGGAGCATATGATATTGTTACGATGTTGATTGGTAAGGGAGCGGATGTAAATTCTAAAGCAAAAAATGGCGACACGGCTTTATCACTTGCTCAAGCTAAGAGGGATAAGAAGGTCGTTGATATTTTAATTGCTGCGGGCGCAAATCAAGCCATGGTCCACACACAAGCACAAATAAAAGATGCGGCAATGAGAAAGGAAGAAGCGCCTATTAAGTATGGGCTTCCGGTGGTTAACCTCGCCATATCCACTGAAAATATTAAATCAGGTAATGTTGATATTGGAAGGGTAGAGGCCTGGGATGAAAATAGTTTAGTGGCCTTTTTTACAGGTGAAAGAGATCAATATTGGTCGAAATTCCTTGAAGAAATTCTAAGCTATTTGCAGCGTTACGCGGATGAACATGGCCGTAGCACCACTTTGACGGTGCGTGAAGATAATTTCGAATTAGTGGGTTATATGTTAGATTTTTTTCAGGAAAAGAAAGAAAGTGGGCAATATCCTAACATTTCATTACAACCTGGGAGACGTTTTGAGGCCCAACCTAATGCGGCGATGTTGATTGCTAAGACCAGATTAAAATGGGTTCTTAATCACAATACTGGTGACGAACTGAAAGCAAAATTAAAACCATTTCTTTTTAGGAGAATTTATATCCGTAATGTTATAGATTATTGGAAATTAGAAGACGCAAAAGTAGATTTTTTTGTTAAAACGCTTAAGCAGTTTTCAGATTCTAATGGTGAGGTCGTAAATGATGTAATCAAACAGGTGAAAGATTATTTAGCCTCGTTGATGGATGAAATGGAGTCAAAATCGTTTTATCCACAGTATAATAAATTGAGTGATGCGTTACTTGCTTTAGGAGATATTAGAAGTAATAGTATTTATGTAGATAGGGGGCGTTCAGGGGAAGAGCCGGTTCCTGATACTTATGATCGTTTTAACGATCAAATAATGAGAAGTGTTTGGTATGGTGATTGGAGCAAAGAAAGACGTGATCAAGCCATGTTGGAGAAGCAAAAAGATGCGGTGATGAATATTATAGCTAAGGCAAAAATAGCATTTTGGGCTAAAACAGGTAATGTAGATAAAATTGCGACTTTATTAAACGATAGGGATGAAAATATTCATAAAGCGGCATTAAAAGCGTTAGTATCTTTAGGTGATAAAAGAGTTACTCCACTATTACTTGAAGAATTAAAAAGAATAAATGATAAGTATGATCCCAATATTAGTGCCATTGTCGATGGCTTGGTTAATGTAGGATATAATTTGGTTCTTTTATTAAGTAGTAATAACTCTTGGGTTCGATCATATTCGGAATATATTTTAGGTAAACAACGCATAAAAGAAGCAGTCGACCCTATGTTAACAATATTAAATAGCCCTGAATTTTATAAAAGCCAAACAAGATCCGAACATGGCAAGACAATAGTTTTGGCAGAAATTAGAACTATAGTAGATGCTCTTGGGGAAATTGGAGACACAAGGGCTGTTGAATCAGTAATTAAATACCTCAATTACGTAATCGCATTAGATGATAAGTATTATGCTTCCGAAGCAGCTAAAACTTTGGGAAACTTAAACGACCAAAGAGCAGTCGATCCTTTGTTTGAAATATTAAGAGAGATTCCCTTCAACCCGCGGGGGGAAATATTTAAGGCTTTTAAGAAACTTGCTACTCGAGAAAAGTTGGTTCGGTTGTTAATAATAATTCTAAATAAAGCTGAAGAAGGACTGAAATATAGTGAATACAATCAAATTAGTGATGAACTTCACAAGGCAGGTTCTTTAGAAGGGCAATATATATGGGTTGATAGGGGGACGCCAGAACAGGGGTATTACGAAGACAATAGTTATTTTAATGGAAGCATATCGGCTATGGGTGGACCAGATTGGGTTGTTGATGTCCCAGCCCAACCAGATTGGAGAAAAGAACCACGTCCAGATGCGGCGATGTTAGGGCTAATAAATTTTCTAAGATTAAGGAAATTAATAAAGCAATATGGTCAGGAGAATGAAGATGTACTAGGAAAGATTTTATCGAGAAAGCCTGCCGGCATTGTGGGAAATTTACTACCATTCGTAGAAGAAGCAATCAAATACACACGAGAAAGAACGAGCGAAGCTCCTTATGGTTATGATTTTAAAGTGATTTTTAAACCCGGTCATGGTACTTATTCTACTGGTGAAGATTATTTTTATGAACCCGAAGAAGATGAATTATATATTGAACGTGGAGATCCATTACCGCCAAGCGGAGACATGTCCCATAGTGAACAAGACAAAGCCGCACTGGCTAAAGCAGCCAATGCATTAGAAAACGGCGGTATTGACCTTAACCAGATCAACGTCCTTTGGGGCGGCAGGAAGGTCAGTGTCCAATTTGACCCGGCCCAGCTTATTGAATTAGAACAAAGTGATTTTAAAGGTTTTACGCCGGTGATCACCGGTTTCCAATACATCTCAAGCCCTTTTCCGCTGTTAGGCATCAATCGTCCTGCCAAAGATCCAGAAATGTTAGCAAAAGCATAATTCCTACGTAATGACACTCAGTACTATCCGTGCCGCGCGAAGGCTGGCACCGGGATCGCCTAAAGAAGTTTTGACCTTGGTTAATTCATCGCCGATTTGGGGATCGTGTAAGGCGGTTTCTATGGCGTTGGCGATTTTTTCGGCAGTGGCATCATTCTGAATTAATTCTTCCGCTATCTTTTTTCCAGCCACGATATTAACTAAACCGATATAGGGAATTTTGATAAGGGCACGGGCGATTGCATAGGTTATCCATGAGGTTTTGTAGACGATGACCATTGGTTTTTTAAGTAAGGCTGTTTCCAAAGTGGCAGTGCCCGAAGCCACCATGACCGCATCCATGGCATTGATACCATCGTAGATGGGGCCGTCGTAAATTTTTAGGGGCAAGGCCATTTCTTTGCGCAGAGAGGCAAGCGAGGCGGCGATTTCTTTAGGTGTTCCTGCCTCTGGATTCCCGCCTTCGCGGGAATGACAAAGTAGTGAAGGGGAATGACAGTGGAGGACGTCTTCAATAAGTTTTAAAGGAACGCTGGAGGCTTTAAGCAAGATGAACTGCCGTTCATGGTTTTGTTTGTAAAGGATTTGGGCCGCCTCAAGCATGCAGGGCAGATGGCGTTCAATTTCTTTGAGCCGCGAGCCGGGCATGAGACCTATGGTGGTTTTGCTGGCAGAAAGGCCGATGCTTTTGAGGACCTCTGTTTGGTTACGTTCAACGATGATCTCGTCCACCAAAGGATGGCCCACGTAATCAACCTTCATCCCGTATTTGCTATAAATGTCTTTTTCAAAGGGAAACAATACGATCATGCGGTCAACCAAGGTCTTGATCTGCTTGACCCTGTTTTCCCGCCAGGCCCATACTTGAGGGGAGATGTAGTAGATGATCTTTATTCCGCGTTTTTTTATCTCGCGGGCCAGGCGCAGGTTAAAACCAGGGTAGTCAACGAGGATAACAGCATCAGGCGGGTTTGAATCAATTTGTTTTAAAGTTTGGTCAAATACTTTTTTGATGCGGTCCAGATTTTTGATGACCTCAACAATGCCGATCACCGCAAGCTCGGTGATATCCGTAAAACATTCAACCCCGGCTTGGCGCATATGCTCGCCGCCGATGCCGGAAAGTCGCAGGGTGGGATCAAGTTCTTTTAAAGCGCGGGCCAGCCCCGCGGCGCGCATGTCGCCCGAGGCCTCGCCAGCAACGATCATGATATGCTTTGACGGTGTTCCCATATTTTTTGGGTGATCTCCAAAGCTACTCTCAGGGCTTCGCGGCCTTCGACGCCGGAAACTTTTGGCCTTTGGTCGTCGCGGACGCAGTCGAGAAAATGTTCGAGTTCTTTTTTGAGAGGCTCTTCTTTTTCAATGGGGATATTGCGTTTATGGATACCGCGCTCATCCTTGCTGTACATATTAGCTTCTTGTTTGGCGTAGTCGAGGGAGATATAGGCGTTTTTAGTAAAGATACGTATCTTACGGGTGACTTCCGGTGATATGCGGCTGGCCGTGACATTGCACACGCAGCCATTGGCAAAGGTCAGGCGGGCGTTGGCAATATCTTCTTTGTCCGTCAAGACATTGATACCCACGGCTTGGATGTCTTTGATAGGAGACTTCACCAAGCCTAAGATAATATCAATATCATGGATCATCACGTCCATGACCACTCCGATATCCAACGAGCGGTTGGGGAATAAATTAAGCCGGTGGCATTCGATAAATAAAGGATTTTGGGCAATGGGTTCAATGGTGGTAAAGGCAGAGTTAAAACGTTCTACATGCCCGACCTGCAATTTGAGGTTTTTTTGCTCGGCCAGCTTAATAAGCTCGTTAGCTTCATCTAAACTATAGGTAATGGGTTTTTCAACAAAGGTGTGTACGCCTTTATTAAGGAAGTGGGAGGCAATTTCAGCATGGGTGATCGTGGGCGTGCATATGCTGACCGCCTCAACGGGGCCTGTCCCGCCAAAGGAGGGGACGGTAATGTCACGGTAATCCTGGACGATGGGCACATGGTATTGGCGGCCAAGGGCTTTGGCGTGCTCCAGGTGATGGTCACAGATGGCTACGATATTGGCCTTATTTTTTAGGGCATGAAGGGTCTTTAAATGACGTTGGCCCAAAAATCCGCAGCCGACCAAAGCGATATTGATTTTTTTCATTCGGCTAGAATAACAAAGCCCTCGACAAATGTCAAACCCCGTGATAAATTAGCGATTCCTATGAAGAATTATTTAAAATTGCTTAAGTTCCTTAAAGGCTACGAAGGGGTTTTTGGCGTGGCCATTATTTTTATCATCCTCTCCTCATTGTTCGAGGGGGTGCAGTTGACCTTTATTTTGCCTGTGGTTGACCGTATTTTTGAAAATAAGCCGATCGTCATCCCTAATAAAATCCCTGCTTTCATCGCCCATTTTGTCGATAAACTTAATGGCATGGATCCCCATACCCTGTTTTGGATGACCCCTTTGTGCTTCATGATACTTTTTACCATCAAACAAGTGGTGTCGTTCTTTGCGGATTATTTAATGAATGATATAGCCCAAGGGGTCATGCGTGATGTGCGTTCCCGTCTTTTTGAACGTATCCATACTTTGTCGTTGGATTATTTCAGCCGCAAGCGCACCGGTGAGCTGGTTTCCCGCATTACCAACGATGTCGGTACCATTGAAAACGCGATCTCTTACGCGGTGACTGATCTTTTCAAACAGCCGTTTTTGATCCTGGTTTTTATGGGCATTTCTTTCATGGTCAACACGAAGGGGACTTTGTTTGTGCTTTGGTTATTTCCCTTGATCGGTATCCCGATGTCATTAATAAACAAGAAATTACGCAAGATCGCCAAAAATACGCAGGAAAAAATGGCTGACATTAATTCGCACCTGATGGAGACGATATCAGGGGTGCGCATCCTTAAAGCGTTCGGCACGGAAAAATATGAGATCAAGCGTTTCTGGCAGCACAACCATCATTATTATAAATTACGCATGAAAACCTTCCTTAATATGAACATGATGGGGCCTATTACAGAGATGATGGGGGCCATTTGCGGCATGGCGATACTTTTGATCTTGGGCAATCAGGTGTTAAAGGGCCATTTGTCCTTTGGTGTTTTTATGCTCTCGATGATCGCCATAACCCAGGTCATACGCCCCATCAAACGCATGGCCAATGTGCTGACGATCATCCAGCAGGCCCTGGTTGCCAATGTGCGCATTTATGAAGTGTTGGACACTAAGCCGACGGTGGTGGAAAAAACAGATGCCCTGGCACTGGAAACATTTAAAGACAAAATTGAAATTGAAAAGATCGATTTTCAATATGATGAAGCTTCCGGGAATGTTTTGCAGGACATTAATCTGGTCCTTAAAAAAGGGGAATTGGTGGCCATGGTCGGGCCCACAGGTTCCGGCAAATCCACGCTTGTTAACCTGATCCCCCGTTTTTATGATGTTAACCAGGGCCGTATTTTATTTGACGGGGTGGATGTCAAGGATGTTTCTTTTAAATCTTTGCGCGGCCAGGTGGGTATCGTGACGCAGGAAGCGATCCTTTTTAATGATTCGGTCAGGAATAATATTGCTTATGGGACTTTTGATGCAACCATGGACCAGATCCAGCAGGCCGCCCAAATGGCTTTTGCTGATAAATTCATTGAAAAAATGCCCAAGGGTTATGATACCTTTATCGGGGACCGTGGTTTCAGGCTTTCAGGCGGAGAGAAGCAGCGCCTGACGATAGCGCGGGCCATCTTAAAGAACCCGCCGATATTGATATTGGATGAAGCTACTTCCCAGCTAGACTCTGAGTCGGAGCAATATGTGCAGGAAGCTTTAGATAAGCTGATGCAGGGGCGCACGGTCATTGCCATTGCCCATCGCCTGTCTACCATTATGAAAGCCGATAAGATCGTGGTGCTGGAACATGGGAAGATGGTGGGAATAGGTAAACATGATGATCTGCTGTTTTCCTGCCCCCTGTACCGCAGGCTTTATGAAACGCAATTTCGGTTGCAAATATCATAGTCTTTGTTATAGTAAGTGTTCAATTTAACCCAAATGGCCGCCTTTGAGGGCATGAGGTCCAAATCAAAGGCCGGCTGAAATTAAAAGTTCCGCCTTGACCTGATGGGGAAATACGATCCGCCGGCGGGATACTGCAAGAGAGGAAGTAACGTTTATGGCATCAGAACTGATCAAGAAGTTGTTGGAAGCAGGTGTGCATTTCGGTCATCAAAGCCGTCGCTGGAACCCCAAGATGAAAAGATTCATATTCGGGGAACGCGGCGGCATTTATATTATTGACCTTGAAAAAACAGTGGACCAGCTTAGTGCTGCCCGTGACGCCATCCGTGATATCGCGGCCAAGGGCGGCAAGATCCTTTTGGTGGGCACCAAGAAACAGGCCCAGCAGGTCATTGAAGAAGAGGCCCTGCGCTGCGGCATGTTTTATGTCATGAACCGCTGGATGGGCGGTCTTTTGACCAATTTGGAGACCGTCAAGAAATCCGTGCGCAAATTGATCGATATAGAGAAGATGGAAACCAACGGCACGGTTGACCGTTTGACTAAAAAAGAAGCTTCCCTTTTAATGAAAGAAAAAGACCGTTTGATCCGTGATCTGGGCGGTATCCGTGAAATGGCAGTGCCTCCTCAGGCTATTTTTATCGTGGATACCAAAAAGGAAGAAATTGCCGTGGCTGAAGCCAACCGTTTGGGCATCCCGGTCTTTGGCCTTATAGACACCAATTCCGATCCTGACCTGATCCAATATCCCATTCCAGGCAATGATGACGCGGTCAAATCCATTAAATTTATCACGGGCTTAATGGTGGATAGCGTGCTCGAAGGCCGTCAGGAATTTTTGGCAGGCAAGAAAGTACAGCAAGTAGCCCAAGCTCAAGAAGTTACTGTTTAAAATGGATTCCCGTTTTCGCGGGAATGACAATATTGGAGATTATATGATGGCAACAACAGCAGATGATATTAAGCGCCTGAGGGAAGAAACTTCCTGCGGTGTTATTGATTGCAAGAAAGCCCTGGAAGAAGCCAAGGGAGATTTCACCAAGGCTAAAGAATTATTACGCAAGCGCGGCCTGGAAATGGCGGCAAAAAAAAGCGACCGCGTGGTCAAAGAAGGGCGTGTTGAAGCATATATCCATAATGGCAATAAGATCGGTGTGATAGTGGAAGTTAACTGCGAAACTGACTTCGTTGCCCGCAGTGAAGATTTTTGTAAATTCACACGCGACCTGTCCCTGCACATAGCAGCTGTTAATCCTAAATATATTAAAAAAGAAGATGTTCCGGCGGACATATTGGCCAAGGAAGCAGACAAGGAAGCCTTTATTAAAGCTAATTGTCTTTTGGCTCAGCCTTTTGTCAAGGACCCGAGTAAAAGCATCCATGACTTGTTAAATGAGCTGGTGTCTAAGATCGGTGAAAATACGGTCATAAGCCGTTTTGCACGTTATAAGGTGGGAGAGTAGTCTTGGGTAAAGCACCTGTTTATAAGAGGGTATTGCTTAAATTAAGCGGTGAGGCATTGCTCGGTCGCCTGCAGCACGGCATTGACGCGGAAATGTGCGCGTCATTGGCCAGTGAGATCAAAGAAGTGCATGAGGCGGGTGTTGAAATGGCGCTTGTTGTCGGCGGCGGGAATATTTTCCGCGGGCAGGTGGAAGGTAAGCGTTTTGGTTTGGACCGCTCCGTGGCTGATTATATGGGCATGCTGGCGACTGTCATGAACGGCCTGGCCTTACAAAATGCGCTGGAGCAGATCGGCGTGCAGACAAGGGTCATGACAGCCATCCAAATGCATGCGATAGCCGAACCGTACATCTTAAGACGGGCCATACGCCATCTGGAGAAACGCCGCGTGATCATTTTTGTGGCAGGAACGGGGAACCCCTATTTTACGACGGATACGGCGGCGTCCTTACGCGCCACCGAGATCGGCTGCGATGTGATCATGAAGGCGACCAAGGTCGACGGTGTTTATTCAGCGGACCCTGTTAAGAACAAAGATGCCAAGAAATTCAAGAATTTGAAATTCATTGATGTTTTAAAGAAAAATTTAAAAGTGATGGATGCGACCGCCATCAGCATGTGCATGGATAATAGCCTGCCGATCATTGTGTTCAGCCTTTTGCAAAAAGGAAATATAAAGAAAGCTGTTTACGGGGAAGAAATCGGCACTATCGTCCGATAGGGGGGTATTTTTATGACAGCCAAAGAAATTTTAAGAGAGAACGAAGGCAAGATGAAAAAGACCATGGAAACCGTCTTGCGCGAGTTTTCAGAGGTCCGCACCGGCCGTGCCCAGCCCGCCCTGGTTGAGGACATGCATATCAATTATTATGAAACATCGACCCCTATCAAGCAGTTGGCCGCGGTTTCGTCCCCTGATCCTCGTCAAATTTTAGTCCAGCCGTGGGACGCCAATGCTATTAAAGATATTGAAGCGGCCATTATGAATTCCAAGCTGGGCATCACACCGTCTAATGACGGCAAGATGATCCGGTTAGTTTTTCCGCCGCTGTCTACCGAACGCCGGGAAGAATTCATTAAAGTCTGTAAAGACATGGCTGAGCGCGGGCGCGTTACCTTGCGTTCCATCCGCCGCGATGCCAACGAAAAGATCAAGAAGATGCTCAGTGAAGGTCACGTCAGCGAGGACGATAAATTTAAAGGCGAAGAAGAAGTTCAGAAGATGACGGACCGTTTCATTAAAGAGATAGATGCTCTGCTGGAAAGAAAAAGCAAAGAGTTACGAGAAGTTTAAAGACCGACTAGCTCACCCTGGTAGAGCACTACACTTTTAATGTAGGGGTACCGCGTTCGAGTCGCGGGTCGGTCACCATTTTTTGATAGACCGCCTTTAATCTTTTATTTAGGAAAGAAGGGCGGGTGGCGGAATGGCAGACGCGCATGCCTTAGGAGCATGTGGGGTAACCCGTGGAGGTTCAAGTCCTCTCCCGCCCACTTAGGTTCTTTTAATGTGTTGAATGCGGCGGTAATTCAGTTGGTAGAATGCCACCTTGCCAAGGTGGATGTCAGCGGTTCAAGCCCGCTCCGCCGCTTTTAAATTTTATACATTTTCCGGAGGAGTTCATGAAAATCAGCGATTTCTTGCGTAAGGAAGCAGTCAATACCGATCTAAGGTCTGAAACAAAGGTGGATGTCATTTCAGAAATGGTGACGATGTTAGTTGACGGCGGGATCGTTGAAAAGAAAAATAAAAGTAAGATAGTAGAGGGTCTGATGGCCCGTGAGGCCCTGGGCTCGACCGCCATAGGCCAGGGGATCGCGATCCCGCATACCAAATCAGATACGGTCAGTGAATTAGTTTCAGCTTTGGCCATCAGCAAAAAAGGCGTCAGTTTTGATTCTCTCGATGGTGAACCGGCGCACATCTTTTTTCTTTTGATAGCACCGGCTGATTCCGCCGGTCCGCATTTAAAAGCCCTTGCGCGTGTCTCACGCCTATTGAAGGACAAATTTTTCCGCGACAGCCTCAAAAATACCAAAACAGCCAAAGACGTCATGGACCTTCTTTCACAGGAAGATTCCCGCATAGGGTAGTCCTTCCGCCGGGGTCCCAGACCTAAGGGAGAGGGAATATTGCCACAAAACTTCTTTAAATGGCTTTATCCGGGCATTAAAGTCAAACGCTGGGTGTTTGCCTCATTGTTCGGCATTTTGACCGTAGGGATCGGCGCTGTTTTCGCGGCTTACCCCTATCCATTCGTCAGTAATCTTGGATTTATCATCATCCTTTGCGGCATTTTATTTATTGTCCTGGGGATGGGGAAGATGATCATTTCCCTGATCACGCTTTTTTTGCCCCAGCGTGAGCGTGACATTGTGGATATCCTTTATCAGCGCCGTTTTTTGGAACGGGGGCCCAAGATCGTGGCCATCGGCGGGGGGCAGGGCTTATCGCATTTATTGCTGGGCCTGAAAGAATATACGGCTAATTTAACAGCCATTGTCACGGTGGCTGACAGCGGGGGGTCTTCCGGACGATTGCGCCAGGAATTTAATATCGTAGCCCCGGGCGACATCCGCAACTGTCTGGTGGCCCTGGCTGATGCTCCGGCCTTGATGGGCGAGCTTTTTCAGTACCGTTTTGCCGAAGGCGACGGCCTTAAAGGGCATAATTTCGGGAATTTGTTTTTGACCGCCATGGTACAGATCACCAAGGGGGATTTTAAAAAAGCGGTGGAAGAGTCGAGCAAGGTCCTGGCGATCCGCGGCAAGGTGATCCCCTCGACGGTGCATAATGTGCACTTAGTCGCGGAGTACATGGATGGAAGCCAGACCCAGGGCGAGGCCAAGATCCCGCAGAGCAATGCCACGATCAAACGTTTATCATTGACCCCTGAAGATGTTATGCCGACGGATGATGCCCTGACAGCCATCGCGCAGGCGGACATCATCGTCATGGGGCCGGGCAGCTTGTACACCAGTATTTTGCCTAATTTGATCATTAAAGGCATGACTGAGGCCATTGGCGCTTCTTCGGCGTATAAAATTTATGTTTGTAATGTGATGACCCAGCCGGGTGAAACAGATGGTTTTACCGCCTCTGACCATTTGCGCGTGCTGCTGGAACATACGGCCCCCAAGCTCGTGGACGCCTGCCTGATCAATGATGCCGTTGTCAGCAATGAGGAAGCGTTGAACCGGTATTATAAAGAAAATTCTTATCCCGTGGCCGCGGATAATGATCGCATTAAGGCCATGGGGATCAAGGTGATCGCGGCCGACCTTTTAAGTGTAGCTGATTACGTCCGCCATGATTCAAAGAAATTGACCCAGGCCCTGATAAAATTGATAGAGACCCAGAGAGTGATCAAAAGGTGATTGAAAAAGAGCTGACTGTGGTTAATAAAAAAGGCCTGCACGCGCGCCCGGCAGCCCTGTTTGTCGGTTTGGTCGAGAAATTTGACGTGACGGTGACGCTGGCCCATGGTGATGAAAAAGTCAATGGCCGGTCTATTATGGGGATCTTGATGTTAGGAGCGGTGGTAGGAACAGTCCTGAAAGTCACCGTTGAAGGCCTACAAGCCAATGAAGCCATGGCGGAGTTTGAAAAATTTTTTAATAAGCAAGAGGAAGAATTGATCACATGAGTGAGATCGTTTTAAAAGGGATCCCCGCGGCGCCGGGCATTGCCTATGGCCCGTCATTTATCCTGGATAAAGGCGAATTTATAGTGCCCCAGCGTTCTATTTCTGCCTCCGAAGTGGATTCAGAAATCGCCCGTTTTGAAGAAGCTGTGAATAATGCCCAAAAGGAGATCCGTCAGCTGAAGGCCAAGATCATGCAAGACTTGGGGCCGGGACCGGCACAGATCTTTGACGCGCATTTGCTGGTTTTACAGGACACGACCTTGTTCGACGCGGTCAATTCTGAAATACGTGAGACCAAATCTTCCGCGGAATATGTTTTTTTTACGGTCATCAAGAAATTCGTCGAATCCTTTGCCAAAATGCCTGATGAATATTTGCGTGAACGCGCATCCGATGTCAGCGATATCAGCAGGCGGGTCTTGAAACATCTGATGGATGAAAGCAAATTACATGACCTTGACAGTTTGCGGGATGACCTGATCATCGTGGCCCATGACCTGTCTCCCTCGGACGCGGTGAGCATGTACAATAAAAAGATCAAGGGTTTTTTGACTGATATCGGAGGCAGGACTTCGCATACAGCCATTATTGCCAAATCTTTAGGCGTGCCCGCGGTGGTTGGTTTAAAAGACGCGACACTCAGGATCAACAATCAGGACCATGTGATCATCGACGGCCAAAAGGGCCTGGTGATCATTAATCCTTCGACCGAGACCAAGGAACTTTATGTTAAAGAACAGCACAAGATCACCGCGTCTTTGGAAAAGCTTGACGACCTGAAAAATTTGCCGGCACAGACAATAGACGGCAAGAAAATTGCCATCCTGGCTAATTTGGAATTATCTTCAGAGATCCCTTCTGTGCGTAAATACGGGGCCGAGGGAATAGGGCTTTACCGGACGGAATTCTTATATATGAACCGCCTGGACCTGCCTTCTGAAGAAGAACAATATCAATCCTACAGCCAGGTGGCCCAGGCGGTGGCACCCTTTGGGGTGACTATCAGGACGCTTGATCTGGGCGGAGATAAATTTATTTCCAGCGTGCAGATCCCCCGGGACATGTCCCCGTTTTTGGGGTGCCGCGCCATCCGTTTTTGCCTGGAGCGTCCGGATATTTTTAAAACCCAGTTAAGGGCCATCTTACGCGCTTCCGTCCACGGACGCATACAGATGATGTATCCTATGATCTCCGGCCTTGGGGAATTGCGCCAGGCGAATGCCATATTAAGCCAGGTCAAGATCGCTTTAAGGGATGAAAAAGTCCCTTTTGATGAAAAGTTGAAGGTGGGTATCATGATCGAAGTCCCGGCAGCCGTGATGACGGCCGAAGCCCTGGCCCGCGAAACTCAATTTTTTTCCATCGGCACCAAT
>JABDCU010000014.1:0-80 GCA_013287965.1 Candidatus Omnitrophota bacterium
CGCTCCTTGGTTTCCTTCTCGAAATCCTGGCGCATTTTCAACAGCAGGTCTTTGGCCTGCAGCTGGGCTTCCTTGCGGAT
>JABDCU010000014.1:110-41142 GCA_013287965.1 Candidatus Omnitrophota bacterium
CTTTTTGGGCTTGTTCCGTACGCTTGTGGCCTAAGATGCGGTTGAGAAAAAATCCGACAATAACGCAAACAATGCCGGCAAAAATAAAAATAAATGCCTGGCCGAGTGTATTGCTTTCCATGGCAAACTCCTTGAATTAAGAATCTATTTTAGAACTTACCCTGCGATGACCTGATGAAGGCGCATATCATGCGCTTCTGTGGGAAGGCTTTTCGGGTGAAGCTGAAAATCAAAGGCAAGACCAACAGTGATTACAGTCTTAGGAAGTGTGCTTAAAAAACGGTCATAATACCCTGCGCCCCGGCCCAGACGATTGTGGTGCTTGTCAAAAGCCAGCCCCGGAACGACGACCACATCAATGTCCTTTACAGCAATGGCCTTGTCAGGGTCAAGATGGGGTTCGAAAATACCGTGTTTTTTCTTATGTACATCTTCCATAGATGAAATTAGTGTAGGAATCAATTTCCTTTGATTTTGTTCAACAATGGGCAAACTTACCCGTTTCCCGTAAAAAAATGCCTTCTCGATCATCGCCAAGGTATCCACTTCGCCTGGCATAGATGCAAAAAACAGGATGCTCTGCGCCTTTTGAACGGCCGGCAATTGCCAAAATTGCTCCGCGATCAAACGGCTTTTGCGTGAGAGCTCCTCTTTGTTCTGCTCTTTAAGGAGCTTTAAATAATGCGTTCTTAAAGAGCCTTTATCCTTCATGTGCTGCGTATGTTATCATTTTTTCTTTAATTTGTCCATTCTCTCTTTGATCTTGGCCTCATAGCCCTGCAGGGTTGGCTGATAGTACGTTGCGTCATGGGGCATATATTCCTGCTCTACATAATGCTGCGGGTAATCATGGGCGTATTTATATCCGGCACCATGCCCTAATTTATCCGCCCCTTTGTAATGGGCATCTTTGAGGTGGATGGGGACCCCGTGAGTGCGCTGTTCTTTGACATCGGCAAGAGCGCGGTCAATGGCTACATAGCTTGCATTGGATTTAGGGGCGCAGGCAATATAGACCGCGGCCTGGGCTAAAATGATCCGTGCTTCAGGCAGTCCGATAAATTCCGCGGCCTGGAAAGCGGCATTGGCCAATACTAATGCTTGCGGATCAGCATTGCCCACATCTTCGGCCGCGCAGATCACAATGCGCCGCGCGATGAAGCGCGGGTCTTCCCCGGCATAGATCATCTTGGCCATCCAGTAGAGTGCCGCATCAGGATCAGAACCGCGCATGGATTTAATAAAAGCTGACGCCGTGTCATAATGCGCGTCGCCATCCCCGTCATAGTTCACTTGTTTTTTCTGGATGGATTCTGCCGCGATGGCTGTTGTGATGTGAATGCTGCCGTCTTTAGATTTAGGAGTTGTCAATGCCGCCACCTCCAAAGCATTGAGTGCCTTGCGGCCATCCCCATCGCTGATGGTGGATAAGAATTCTAAAGCCTTGTCCTCTATGTCAACAGGCAAAGCGCCTAATCCGCGTTCTTTATCCGTAAGAGCACGGCGCATTAAAACCATCAGATCATCGGGCGTTAATGCTTGGAGCTCAAAGATCAGGGAACGCGATAGTAGCGGTGCCACCAGGGCAAAAAAAGGATTAAAGACCGTGGCCCCGATCAAAATGATATTACCTTCTTCAATATCAGGCATCAAAACATCTTGTTGGGCTTTATTAAAACGATGGATCTCATCAATAAAAAGAATGGTCTTGCGGCCTGAAGAGGTCCTGCGGTTTTGGGCACCGGCCAAGATCTTGCGCATTTCCTCGACGTTGGAAGCCACGGCATTGATCCGTTCAAAATGGGATAGGGTTTTCTGCGCGATGCATAAGGCCAGGGTGGTTTTACCAACACCCGGAGGGCCGTAAAGGACCAGCGATGAGATCCTGTCCGCTTCAATGGCACGGGTAAGTAATTTCCCCTCGCCTAAAATATGTTTTTGCCCCACATACTCTTCAATGGAGCGCGGACGCATGCGGGCGCTTAGGGGAGAATCCGCGAGAATGACTTTTTCATCGGAAGTAAATAAATTGGCAGACATGGGAAGCCCTGTGATGTAAAAAAGCCCCGCTTCTGCCGTTGGATCTGGTGTAAATGAGAACCATCATTCTCAAGTGGGGGCCAATATGAGGCCGCCAAAGGCGCGCCACAGATTACCGGCTCCCGTAGTATTGTTTTGTGGTTCAATACATCCGAGATCCTGTCGAACAGCGCAGGGTTGAATTAATTATAGCACAAAAAAACCGGGACACATTGACTTTTTAAAAAGGATAACAAAAAGTCAATGTGTCCCGGTTTTTTACCGACGGACAGCGCCAAGATCGCGCGTGAGGGCTTGCAGGATGCGTTCGTGGGCGGCGTTTACTTCATCTTCGCGCAGGGTCCTGATATTGGATTGATAGTGGCAGGAAAATACCAGGCCTTTGTGGCCGGATTGGATCTTGTCGCCTAAATACTGTTCAATGAATTGCACGGACCTTAAAATGTCCCCGCCCTGCTGTAGACATATCTCTTCTATTTTTTTATACGGGACTTCCTTTTTAACAGCCAAAGAAACGTCACGGATAATGGCCGGGAATTCTGAAATAGCCTGGTATCTTACGAATTTGCCGGGCTTGGATAGAATTTCGTCCAGGTGAAGTCCGGCAAAATAAATATCCTGGTTTTTTATGTCCCAGTTATTCAAGGCTTTTCGATCGATCTTGCCTAAAACGCCGATCTGCTTGCCGTCAACGATGATCGAGGCGGCACAACCAGGATCAAATACCTGCATTTCAGTCTTTCCATAAATAACGCTGACGCTGATATTCTTGAAAATGCGCTCCAAATTCCCTTTCAGGTCAAGGACCTCGACGCTGTCTTTCTTGGACAAACGCCAATCATGCGTGCGGCGGCCGGTCAATAATATCCCTAAGGTCTCTTTTTCCTTGTCTTTAAAATACGTCTTGCCAATTTCAAATATGCGCAGGTCTTTTTGACCACGGTTAAAATTCGTCACCACCGCCTGCAAGAAGGATGGTAAAATGACCGGGCGCATCAATTCCTGGTCCTGATTTAAAGGATTAAAGATCCGTAGTGCCGGCATATCTGCCATGTTGCTTTTGACCAGGGCCTTGGTGTTGATCATGGAATGTGTGATGATCTCATCAATGCCGCCTGCTGTTAAAGTCCTGCGGATCTGGTCCTTGATCTCGCGCGGCCTTTTATTGACGGGAATATTGGCTGCTTTGATCGTCGGTAATTTGGATGGCAGGTGATCAAAGCCTATCATGCGAGCGATCTCCTCGATCACATCCACGTCCTGCCCGATATCCACCCGATTGGCCGGAGGTGTGACTGTCAAAACACCGGCCTTGGCTGTCACTTTAAATCCTAACCTGCTCAGCCATGTTTTAATTTTGAGCGGGGTTATTTTCAAGCCCAAAAGGGATTCTATGTCGGAAACTTTGACCTTTATTTTGATGGCAACGCTTTTGGCTTTGGATAAGATCTCCCCGCGGCCGGATAACTGCCCTCCTGATAACTGGAGCAATAGCTCCGTGGCGCGATCAGACCCAATGGCAACGCCTGCAAAGCTCACATTGCGCTCAAAACGATAGGAAGAATCGCTGCGAAGTCCCAGGGTGCGTGAAGCCCGCCGGATAAGTCCCATGTCAAAATGGGCACTTTCCAATAAAATATTTTTGGTCGAAGATGTGATCTGCGAATCCCTGCCGCCCATGATGCCGGCAATGGCCACTGGTTTTTGAGCATCCGCGATCACTAAAATGGAGCTGTCCAGCTTTCGCTCAATGCCATCGAGCGTTACAATGCTTTCCCCGGCTTTTGCCCTGCGCACGTTTATTTTGCCGCCGGCTATTTTGTCATGGTCAAACGCATGCAAAGGCTGGCCTGTTTCCATCAACACAAAATTGGTTATGTCCACCGCATTATTGATGGCATTGATCCCCAAGGAAGCCAGACGCACCTTCATTTCCGGCGGCGCATCCTTGATCTGCACACCTTTAATCAAGGTGCCGATATAGCGACTGCAATCCTCTTTGCTTTCAATGTGGATCAATTCTTTAAGTTGTGCCGTCTTGGCGCTTTTGATCTTGGGCGGGTTGACTGCCTGTCCCGTGATGGCGCCAATTTCCTGGGCCAATCCTAAAATGTACAAGCAATCCGGACGATTGGGCGTGATCTCGATCTCAAGCACAATGTCCTTACCAATATATTCAACACCCTCGACCTCAAGCCCAGCCATGGTCAGCCGTTCGATCAGCTCTTCCGTCGAGATCTTGGGGTCAATATAGTCTTTTAACCAGCCTAAAGAAAGTTTCATAGTATTTAAAACTGCTTCAAGAAGCGCGCGTCGTTTTCGTAAAATAAACGGATATCATTGATGCCGTACTTAAGCATGGCCATGCGCTCGACACCCATGCCGAAAGCAAAGCCTTTGTATTTGCCCTTGGGGTATCCGACAGCTTCAAATACTTTAGGGTTGACCATGCCGCAACCTAAGATCTCAAGCCATTTCTTGCGTTGAATGCCCAAAATTTCAGCATTAATATCTACTTCCGCTGAGGGTTCTGTGAAAGGAAAAAAGTGCGGGCGAAAGCGCATCACGACCTTGGGGCCAAAGAACCGCCTGCAGAATTCCGTCAATAAACCTTTGAGCTCGGAAAATTGCACTTTTTCATCCACCAAAAGACCTTCTATCTGATGGAACATGAACGAGTGACTGGCATCTACAGCGTCGGGGCGATACACGCGGCCAGGCACGATCACCGCCATGGGAGGCTTGTGCTGTTTCATGATCCTCACCTGTCCGGGAGAAGTATGGCTGCGCAATAAGAGACGGCGGCCTTGGGCCGAAGGATCTTCGGCATCTAAATAAAAAGTGTCAAAGGCGTCGCGGGAAGGATGGTCGATCGGGATATTTAATCCCGTAAAATTATTAAATTCCGTTTCTATTTCCGGTGTCTCGATCGTTACAAAACCCATCTGCTCAAAGACCGCAATGATCTCTTGCATGGTTTGGGTCAAAATATGCGTGTGGCCTAAAACCTCCCCGGTGCCTGGCAAAGAAAAGTCCACCTGCTCTCCGGAAACCTTGGCCGTGCTGATACCTGCGGATTTTGCTGCAATGAGTCCTTCAACAAGGCCTCTTAGATCATTGGCCCCTTTGCCTATGGCTGCTTTCTGGGAAGGGTCTGCTGTCCCCAAAGAGGCAAACACAGCAGCAACGAGGCCTTTCTTGCCTAAGTATTTAAGGCGAAAGGCTTCCAGGGCCTGCGGGCTGTTGATGGCCTGGGCCTCAGTTTGGGCCTGCTGATGAATCTCTTGGAAGTTCCACTGCATGGAAGGGCCCCGCCGTGGTTACGCCTTCTTAACTGTTTTCTTAACTGCCACCTTGGGCTTAAGTATCTTCGCTTTTTCGATGAGCAGGGCGAAAACTTCAGGCTCCGTCACAGCCAGGTCCGCCATCACCTTGCGGTCAAGGACGATCTGCGCTGCTTTAAGGCCGCTGATAAAACGACTGTAGGTAATGCCTGATTCACGGCAAGCCGCGTTCAGACGGATGATCCACAGGTTCCTGTAATCACCTTTTTTCTTCTTGCGGTCAAAGTACGCGTATTGACGGGAACCGATCAGCGACTTGATGGCTTCTTTATAACGTTTGCTGCGATCGCCAAATTGGCCCTTGGCTTCTTTTAAAACGCGTTTTTTACGCCTATGGGAATAGACGTTTGTTTTAATTCGTACCATACGGCAACACCTTCCTTATACGCTTGGCGTCCGTCGCTGATATGTATCCGCTGTGGCGCAATTGGCGTTTATGTTTGCGTGTCTTTTTGCCCAAAATATGCTGACGGCCGGCATTGCGCTTTTTTAACAGACCGCTCTTGGTCATGCGCAAACGCTTGGACGCCGCTTTCTTGGTCTTTAATTTTAGTTTCTTGACCTTTTTAGCCATACCCTTACCTTGATCCCTTCGTTAGTAATTACTTTTCTGATTTAGGCGATAGCACCATGGAAACGATACGCCCTTCAGCCATGGGTGATTTCTCAACGATCGCGTACTGCGCGGTGGCCGCCACTACTTTTTCCAGAACCGCTTTCCATTGGTCACGGAAACTCATCTCCCTGCCCTGGAACATCATATTGATCTTGACTTTATCTTTTTTGCTCAAAAAAGCAATGGCCTGGCGCATCTTGGTTTCCAGGTCATGATCGTCGATGTGGGGCTTGATACGAATCTGCTTTAAGTGTGTCACGTGCTGGTGCTTCTTGACCTTGCGTTCTTTTTTCTGCTGGTCATATTTATATTTACTGAAGTCTATGATCCGGCATACCGGCGGGGCCGCGGTGGGGGCCACTTCAATAAGATCAAGCCCATACTCCGCTGCCAACTCCATGGCCCTGGTAATGGTGACTACCCCTAATTGTTCGGAATTAGGCCCGATCACCCTGACTTCTTTGGAACGAATTTGATTGTTGATCCGTATATTCTTTAAAATAGTTAATCCTCCTAATATATATTCTTTTTAACTCAAGAGCGTACTATTATCCCTAATTTCTATTGCTTGTCAATAATCTGTTGTTTTAGGCGGCCAAGCAAAGCATCTGGGCTCATAGCGCCTAAATCGCTTCCATTTTGCAGGCGCACCGTTACCTGTGATGATTGTACTTCCTTATCTCCTATGATGATCTGATAGGGGATCTTTTTGACAGATGCTTCCCTGATGCGCTTGGATAAAGATTCATTACGATCATCGACGACAACCCTGATGTCCGCCTGCTGTAACGCTGTTTTGACCTGCGTGGCAAAACTTTGATGTTCATCCTTAAGAGGAATGATCGTCACCTGATTGGGGGCCAGCCATAATGGAAAATTGCCCGCGTAATGCTCGATCAGGGTGCCGATGAATCTCTCGAGACTGCCCAGGATCGCCCGGTGCAGCATCACCGGTGTGGCCTGATTCCCGCTTTCATCCACGTAATTAAGTTCAAAACGCTCAGGCAAGAGAAAATCGCATTGGATCGTTCCGCACTGCCATTGACGGCCAATGGCATCTTTTAATTTAATATCTATTTTAGGACCGTAAAAAGCGCCGTCGCCTTCATTGATGTCATATTTTAAACCCTTGGTATCCAGCGCGTCTTTCAGGGCGGCCGTGGCCTTGTCCCAATTGGCAATGCTGCCCATGAATTTCTCGGGGCGGGTTGAAAGTTCAATGTGCAGGTCATGAAAGCCAAAATCATTCATGGCGTCAAAAACAAAATCAATGACGCCAATGACCTCATTTTTGATCTGTTCCGGGCGCAGGAAAATATGCGCGTCATCCTGGGTAAACCCGCGCACGCGCAAAAGCCCGTGCAGGACCCCTGCTTTTTCCTGACGATAAACCGTGCCTAATTCAAAATAACGGACAGGCAAATCGCGGTACGAGCGCGTCTGGGACTTATAAATAAGGATGTGTCCCGGGCAATTCATGGGCTTGACCGCGTAATCTTCTTCATCCACTTTAAAGTAGTACATGTTCTCGCGGTAATTCTCGGCGTGACCGGAAATGTCCCAAAGCTTGCCCTTTAAAATATGCGGGGTCATGACCAGCTGATACCCGCGCTTTAAATGCTGGGCGCGCAGGTAGTCTTCCATGATCTTGCGCAGCATGGCGCCGTTAGGATGATAAAAAACAAGCCCTGCCCCGGCGGTGTCATGATAAATATGAAAAAGATCAAGCTGGGTCGCTATTTTACGGTGGTCGCGCTTGGCTGCTTCATCAAGCATTTTCAAATATTCATCCAGCTCTTTTTGCGTAAAAAAAGCCGTGCCGTAAATGCGCTGGAGCATGGGCCTTTTTTCATCCCCGCGCCAATAGGCACCTGCCACGGACAAAAGCTTCAGGCCTTTAATGGCGCCTGTGGCCGGGATGTGCGGACCTTTGCAAAGGTCCAGGAACTCATCGCCCGTCTTAAAAATGGAAACTTCCTGGTCAGGAAGGTTCTCAATGAGTTCAACCTTGTAATCTTCCTTCATGGAGCGAAAAAGCTTGATGGCCTCATCGCGCTTCATGGAGGATTGTTTCATGGGCAAATTTTTATTGACGATGCGGTACATCGCCTTTTCGATCTTGCGCAGATCATCGTCGGTAAATGGCTCTTTCTTATCAAAGTCATAATAAAACCCGTTGTCAATGGCGGGCCCTATCGTGACCTTGACATCCGGCCATAACTCTTTGACCGCCTGGGCCAAAACGTGGGAAGCCGTGTGACGTAATTTATCTATGTCTCTGCTGTAATCCATGATTTTCTGGTGGACTCGACAAGGCTCGAACTTGTGACCTCATCCATGTCAAGGATGCGCTCTAACCAACTGAGCTACGAGTCCCTTAATATTTTATGGTGGGCGGGGAGGGACTTGAACCCTCACAACCTTACGGTCATAGGATTTTAAGTCCTACGTGTATACCAATTCCACCACCCGCCCAAAAAACAGATGACGGATACACCTCAACCGCGGCACTTCTTAATGTTTCCACCACCCGCCCTGAATCTCTATCCATATATTATGGAGGCGTGGAGCGGAATCGAACCGCTGAATAGTGGTTTTGCAGACCACTGCCTTACCACTTGGCTACCACGCCAACAATATCTTCCACTTCCGCCAAATGGCCGATGCCGGTGGTGCCGCAGGCTAATTTGCCTTTCACAGGCTCAATGAATTTAAACCCGTATTTTTTAAGTTTGGCACAATTGTCCTTGACGATCCGGTTGGCATACATCTCATCGTTCATCGCCGGTGCTATAAAAATGGGGGCACGGGTGGTTATCACAAAGGTGGTCAGCAGATCATCACTTACACCATTGGCCAATTTCCCTATGACATTGGCCGTCGCCGGCGCGATAAGGACAAGTTCCGCGCTGCGGGCAAGTTCAATATGCGCCATGCGCCAGGAATCTTTATCAAACATGTCGCTGTGCACAGCCCTGCCTGACAACGAAGACAAGGTCAACGGTGTTATGAACCGTTCCGCCTCCCTGGTCATGATCACTGTCACTTCACAGTGAGCGTCCTGGAGCCGGCGGATGATGTCCCCCGCCTTATATGCCGCAATGCTGCCGCAAACGCCTAAAACGACTTGTTTAGTCTTTGGACTTGGCATTCTTTTTATTTTTTGCATCGTTATACGCGGTAAAGATGTCCCCGCCTTTTTCCGTGACCTTACCGGCGCGGATCTCATCTAACGCTGTCGTCGCTAATTTCTGGTCGGCAGGCACATTGACCAGCCTGACACCTGTCGTAGCCAACTCGGTGGCGCGCATTGAAGCCAAACGCACCAAACGATAAACACTCATGCTTGCCTTAGGCAATAATTCTTCGAGCGGCTGATAAGCCATACGCATGTTACCTCCTATTTTGAAACATAAAAACAAAGACAGGGATACCTTCCCTATCTTCCGAGAAAACAATCTTTATATCATACTAACCGCCTATTGTCTACCTAAAAACCGGGACCTATCCCTAAGTCATGGTAAACAATTTGCTCCAGCTTTTCCAGGGCCCTATTTAAGTCCGCATTAATGATCACATGGTCGTAATGCTTGGCTTCTTTTAATTCCTTGCGGGCCACTTTTAAGCGCAGGCTTAAGCTTTCCCTGCTTTCAGAACCCCTTGCTTTCAAACGGACTTCCAGGACTTTCAGAGAAGGCGCTTTAATAAATATTTTCAAAGCCTGAGGGAATTCGCTGGCCACGGTCTTGGCCCCCTTGACATCAATGCATAAAAGGACATTAATGCCTTTTTTAAGCAAATTCAGCGCCTGCTGTTTAGGCGTTCCGTAATAATTATCAAAAACCCTTTCCCACTCCAAGAAATACCCTTTTTTGATCCTCTCCTCGAAGATCTCTGTGCTTAAGAACAAATAGTCGCGGCCCTCGCGTTCTCCCGGCCTTTTGGGCCTGGTGGTGGCTGAGATGGATTTGACTAATTTGCCCTTTAACAACGGGCTTAACAGCAATGCTTTATGCAGGGTTGTCTTGCCGCAGCCTGAGGGGCCGGATATAATGACGATCTTGGCTTTGGAGGGCGGGGAGTTTTTATTCGACATTGTTGGACTGTTCGCGGATCTTCTCAACCTTGCTTTTGATGGCGATCACCGCAGCGGCAACCACCTTGTCCTGCACCTTGGAGCCGATGGTATTGGTCTCCCGCTGCATTTCCTGGGCGATAAAATCGAGTTTCTTGCCTGACCCTTCAACTTGCTTTAAAAGCATTTTAGCCTCATCAATATAATGCGCCAGGCGGGCTGTCTCTTCGTTGACATCATTGCTTTTTTGATAAGAGGAAAATTCATCCGGGCCCATTTTAGATTTACTGTCTTTTAAAAGAGCGCTGGTGCGCGCTTTGATGAGCCTGATCTGCTGCTGCATGAGTGATAACTGGCCGTTGATATCCACGCTCAAGGCTTTGCCTTCCCGTTGGCGCATGACCACGACCCCCGCCACGGCCTTGCGTAAGGACTTCTCTAAAACAGGCCAAAGCTCGCCTGCCTGCACGAAAACTTCCTTGGCTTCGACCACTCCGGGCAGGCGCATAATATCAGCGACGGTAATGTCATTTTTTATGTGGTGCTTTTTCCCCAGGCTCCTGGCGAAATCCAAATAACGCTTAACAGCATCCTGGTTTAATATGATGTTCGTGTGCGGCCTGTCAGTGATCTTGACGGATACCGTGACCCTGCCGCGCTTGACGCGGCCGGCAATGAT
This sequence comes from Candidatus Omnitrophota bacterium, assembly GCA_013287965.1. GTDB lineage: Bacteria > Omnitrophota > Gorgyraeia > Zapsychrales > Fredricksoniimonadaceae > JABDGZ01. The sequence continues at coordinate 10,865 of JABDCU010000014.1, forward strand.
CTTTTGTATCTTGTCCTCCAACGACGAGAATCCTACCGGAAGATAGAAAGCCACGTCCAGATAACGGTGGTTGACTGTCTTTATCTCCGCAACACCCTTGATTTTTCCAAGGGTAACTTCACAAGCTCCAAACCCTGTCATTCCTGTTATCATAATGTCCCTTATTTTAATATTTCATTTTTCTTAAACCACAGTGCTATTTCCCGGCGAGCTTCTTTCACGTCCGAGGAAACATGGACTAAATTCTCAAATACACCCTTGGTGGTCACGCGTCCGAATTTGCCGCGCACAGACCTGGGATCAGCTTCTTCGGGGTTGGTGGCACCGGCGATCTTGCGGCACTTGGACACCGCCTGGGGGCCGGTAAACACCATGGCCACCACGGGGTTCTTTGCGTGCAGATCCCCCATTAAGTAAGTGACAATTTCTTTAAAGAAAAATTGCCCGCGCAAATGCCCGTAATGGGCTTGTGCCAGCCTCGGGGAAACCTGTACCACCTTCAACCCCGTCAATTTCAGGTCACCGGCTAAAAATAAACCGATCACGTCCCCTGCAATGCCTTTTTGCATCCCGTCGGGCTTGATCAAAACTAATACCGACTCCGCTTTCATTGACGTAAGATCCCTAAAATACGGTCCAGGTCATCCAGGGTATAATATTCAATAACAAGCTTGCCCTTGCCCTTTTTGTCCTCGACAAAAACCTTGGTCCCTAGAATTTTCCGCAGCTCTTCTTCCAAAATTTCAATATCACGGTTTTTAGGCTTGGCCGCTGCCTTAATAATGTTTTGGCCTTGATGGGCTTTTTTCACCAGGTCTTCCACCTGGCGCACGGAAAGGCCGCGGTCAATAATGACCTGGGCCATTTTTTTCTGGATGGCAGCGCCTTCGAGGCTTAATAAGGCACGGGCATGACCCATGGAAAGCTTGGCGTCAGCCACTTGTTTTTGAATTTCTTCGGGAAGGCGCAAGAGCCGTAATAAATTAGTGACCGTAGAGCGGTCTTTGCCGATAGCTTCCGCAACAGCTTCCTGGGTGAATTGAAACTCTTCCATGAGGCGCTTAAACCCCAGCGCTTCTTCAATGGCATTTAATTCTTCGCGCTGTATATTCTCAACTAAGGCCAATACCAGAGCTTCCCGGTCCGTAACATTTTTAATAATTACCGGCACTTGTTCCAAGCCAATGGCCTTTGCTGCCCTTAAACGCCTCTCCCCTGCCACAACTTCATAGCCATGCTCATGCTTGCGTACTAAGATCGGCTGCAGAACGCCTTTTTCTTTAATTGAAGCCTTCAAATCTTCTAATTTGGCTTCATCGTAATTTTGTCTTGGTTGAAATCTATTTTCCAGAATGGACATTGTTTTAACATAGGCAACATTTCCAGATGAATTAATTTCCAAACTGGAAATATCATTATTTGAAGATTCAGATGGCTTACTTGATATAAGCGCTGATAATCCCTTGCCTAAAGATTTTTTTTCCATTCTGAACTCTCCTATGGCGTTAATGCCCTATTCGCCAATAAAAACTCTTCTGCTAACTCTTTGTACTTTAAAGAACCTGCCGAAGCGGCGTCATAAAAATTGATCGGTTTGCCAAAACTTGGCGCTTCGCTTAGACGTATGTTCCTGGGAATAATTGACTTGTACACTTTTTCCTTAAAATAATTCTTGATCTCATTGATTACTTCATTGGTCAAATTAGTCCTGAAATCTGCCATGGTCATTAAAACACCTTCAACGTGCAGATCAGTATTAAGCCCTTCTTTGACCAGGGCTATGGTATTTAATAGCTGGGACACGCCTTCCAAGGCATAGAATTCACATTGAATCGGGATCAAAATGGAATCTGCGGCGACCAAAGCATTGAGCGTTAAAAGACCTAAAGATGGCGGGGAATCTATAAATATGAACTCGTATCTGTCTTTGATAGAGTCCAGGGCTTTTTTAAGCCTGGTTTCTCTAGAGAGAACTCCGACGAGCTCTATTTCTGCTCCGGTCAAATTGATATTGCAGGGAATGATATCTAAATTATTAACACCTGTTTTGACCAGGCCTTGGGTAACTGCGATACGGTGAATGAGCACATCATATAAAGACTCTTTAATCTCGTTCTTATTGACCCCTACCCCGCTGCTTGCATTGCCTTGGGGATCCATGTCTACAATAAGGATTTTCTTGCCTAAAACAGCCAGGGCTGATGCCAGGTTGATGGTTGTAGTGGTTTTGCCTGTCCCGCCTTTTTGATTGCAAACAGCGATAGTTTTAGCCATGCGCGCCTCTGGTGCCAGTTTCACGTGAAACTGACCTTATTTGATGGTCACCTTAATTTTAGCAGATTTGGCTCCCCGCATACCAAAAAGTCCACGCTTTTCTTCACAGACAATTTTAATATCAAGCTTATTTTTAGGAAGGCCGAATTTTAAAACAGCCTTATTAATAGCCTCATTTAAGGTGTTTCCTTCAAACTCACTGGCCTCTGATTTAATCACCATGATCACTTTTTACCCGCCATTTTGGCTATTTTCCATTGTGTTGCCGTTGAAAGGATATAAAAAACCAAAAAGTATATCGCCCAGGAGCTGGCAAATTTATAAAACATGCATGTCATCATTACCGGCAAAATGTACATCATCATCTTCTGCTGCATGGCTTGTTGCTCATCCGTGACGACCATGCTCTTGCTTGATATCTTCTGCTGCATGAACATGATGCCGCCTGTCAAGATTGGTAATATATTAAGCTCATTACCAAATAAAGGCAAATAAAAAGGAAATATTATCAGGCGGTCCGGCTGGGAAAGATCTTTGATCCACAAGAATCCTTGTCCCTGAAAATATTGGGCGCGCCACAATATTTGGTATAAAGCCATAAAAAATGGCATTTGTATTAAAAACGGCAGGCAGCCGCCAAAAGGATTGATCTTTTCTCGACGGTAAATCTCTACCATTTCCGTATTCAATTTTTGAGGGTCATTCTTAAATCTTTCCCTTAATGCCGCGATCTTGGGTTGGACTTCCTGCATTTTACGCATGGACATCATGCTTTTCATGGTCAAGGGATAGGTTATGCCATAGATCATCATGCTGATCAAAATAATGGCCACCCCCCAAGATTTAAAAACACCATGCAAAAATGGTATCGTATAATAAATAGCCTGCCCTATCCATTCAATTATAGGGAAACTGCTAAAGGCAACGATCTTCTCAAAGCCTTTTTGGTATTTTTTCATGAGCCAAGGATTTTGGGGGCCGGCATAAATACTAAAATTATAGGTTACACTTTCGCCTGGCGCCAAATTTTTATCTTGAGGCGTAACAGAAACCTTCAGCTGTTTATCGCTATCTGATTTGATTTCAAAGGATTTCGTCTCAAATTCGGGTTTAACAATAAAGGCGTGGTAATGGTCCCTAAAGCCAAGCCACTTGACCATTGCTGATCCGATTTGATTGTTTTTGTCATTGAATTTATTAGCATTGCCCTTGCGAAATATTTTATTATTTGAATAAACGGAATATTCAAATAGAGCAGTTTCTCTGTTATTTTGATTAATTTCCATTCTGGATTCATCGATTTCAAATGCTGTGAAACTAAAATTGCTCAGAATGGAAATTTCTGATAAATTTTTAATTTCCATTCTGACATTTATTATATACTTATCTTTGATTTCATACGTTTTTGTTATTTGCCAGCTTTTGTCCTTATATACAAGGGAAACTGTTTTGTCATTTAGTTTTTGGCCTGTGTATGGAACATTTTCAAGACCGCTAACGCTTAATACGTCAGTTATAGGAAAGGGGCTGTTCCTAATAAAATCTATTTTGTGGAGTGAACCGCCCACATTTGTGTATGAAATATCTTCATTTGTGGTTTTTATTTCATAATCTTGTGTCTTATTAACCGTACTTGTGGTTTCTACGCCGCTGTTTGGGACAATTATATTGGGGGAGATTGATTTTTCTGTAACATTTTGTGCTGCAGATAGTTGTGAGTTTTTTAACAATTCTGCTTGTTTGGGAGCAATAAAGATCGCTTGATAGCTGAATAAAACTACTGCAGATAGGACAATGGCTAAAAGGGTGTTGCGTTCCATAGAATTTTACCTTACTGGGTCATACCCGCCGTCGGTTATCGGAGAACAGCGCAAAATGCGGACTATCGCTTTTTTCGCTCCCCGGGCAACGCCAAAGCGCTCAATGGCCTCAATGGCGTATTGCGAACATGAGGGATAAAAACGGCAGTTTCTACCAAATAACGCGCGGCTTAAACACTGATAGGCTTTTACGCCTGAGACCAGGATCTTCTTGACCATTTGTTAAGCCTGCGTGCTTTTAGGGGATAAGTTTACGGCGGCCTTTGGCGCGTCGACGGCTGAGAACCTTTTGGCCGTCAGAACTCGCCATGCGCTTACGGAATCCGTGTCTTTTTTTCCCAACAATATTGGTTGGTGTTTTTAAGTGCTTCTTCATAGTTCGGAAATTATAACACAGGAATGAATGAAGTCAACAAAAAGAGATTGCAATCAAACAAAGCTTTGTTATAATGACCCATCGAAAAACAAAAACAATCCACAGCTGTTAATAACTTGTGTTCTCGTCAATAATGACCCTCAACGACGTCTGGCAAAAAGCCCAAACCCCCATCAAGGCCTCTATCGGCGAGACTTCCTACGACACGTGGTTTTCTCATCTGAAGATCTGTGAGACCAATCCAGGGGTCTTGACCATCCAGGCCCCGGATGAATATTTCAAAAACTGGATCGATGAACGCTACCGCGCCATCATTGAGCGCTGCCTGCGCACCGAGGCAGGGCAGGGGATCGATATTGAATTCGCCGTTAATTCTGAGCTGCTGAACAAAAAAACCCAGCAAAAGCTTGACCAAATTGAAAAGTCTTTCGCGCCGGCGGACAAGAACATCCATTTAAATCCGCGTTTCCTTTTTGAAAATTTTGTCGTAGGGGCAGGCAACCGTTTTGCTTTTGCCGCGGCCCAGGCCGTGGCGGAGAATCCCGCCAAGTCTTACAATCCGTTTTTTATCTACGGGCCCGTGGGTCTGGGCAAAACGCATTTACTGCAGGCCATCACCCATGAGGCCAAGCGCAAAAACCCTGCCCTTAAAATTTGTTACCTGTCGTCTGAACAGTTCACCAATGAATTGATCAATTCCATCCGCCACCATTCGTCAGAAGCTTTCCGCCAAAAGTACCGCCACGTTGACATCCTTTTGATCGATGATATCCATTTTATCGCCGGAAAAGTCTCCACCCAGGAAGAATTTTTCCACACCTTTAATACCTTGCATGACCACCACAAGCAGATCATCATCTGCTCGGACAGGCCGCCTAAAGAGATCGCCAACTTAGAAGAACGCTTAGTCTCACGTTTTGCCTGGGGGCTGATCACTGATATCCAGCCGCCGGACTATGAAACAAGGGTGGCTATTTTACGTAAAAAATTAGAATTAGAATCCGTGATAGTCCCTGATGATGTGGTATTATTTATTGCCCAGGAAATTAAAACCAATATCCGTGAATTAGAAGGGGCGCTGATCCGGGTGGTGGCTTACGCGCTCCTGGAAGATAAATTGATCTCTTTGGCCGTGGCCAAGCAGGTCCTTAAAGACATGGTCAAAGAAACCATCAAGACCATCAGTGTTGACATGGTCCAAAAAGAAGTGGCTGCCCATTATCGCGTAACCCTGGCTGACCTGAAAACCAAAAAGCGTCATAAAAACGTGGTTTTGCCCAGGCAGGTAGCAATGTACTTGACCCGCAAATTAACGACACATTCCTTGCCGGAGATCGGGGCGGCTTTTGGCGGTAAAGACCACACAACTGTTTTACACGCTTATAAAAAGATAGAAAAGGACTTTATAACCAGTCCGGAAGTAAAAAAAAGCATTGATTATTTAAACTCGATCCTTTTGGAATAAATGAGTGTGGATAAGAAATGGATCTTGTCCCAGGCTTATCCACAGGTGTTAATACCCGTAACACATTGAAAACATTGGTGATTTCTTTCTAATTCAACTTATCCACAAGTACTAATACGATTACTGCTGTCTTTCAAGGTTAAACAAAAAGTACTAAAAGCAGAGGGTTGTGAATATGAAAATAAAGACTAATAAAGAGGAAATCCAGGCCGCGATCGCAACGGTAAGTAATATAGTTTCTCCAAAAACAACCTTACCTATTCTCTCCAATATACTTTTAGAAACAAATAACAGTTCTTTGAAATTAAATACCACCGATCTTGATATCGGTATATCCTGTGAATTGCCTGTGCATGTCTATGAACAAGGGGCCATTACCATCCCTGCCAAGCGTTTTAGTGATATTGTCCGTGAATTACCAAGCGGAGAAGTGATTATTGTTGCCCGCAAGAATAATCAGATCGATATTGAAGGTTTAAATTGCCGTTTTAAGCTTAATGGCTTGCCTAAAGAAGAATTCCCTAAATTTCCGGAATTTAAAGATAAAGATGCGGTTTTAATTAAGCAGGCGGATTTAAAAGAAATGATCCGTTTGACGAATTTTGCGGTTTCTTATGAAGAGTCCCGGTATGTCTTAAATGGTCTTTTGTTGGAAGTGGCAGGGGATGTGGTGCGGATGGTGGCCACAGACGGCAGGCGTCTGGCTAAAATTGAAAAGAAATTAATACATCCTTCACATAAAGATTTTCATATCATTGTCCCTGTTAAAGCGATCAATGAGATCAACCGTAACCTGAAAGAAGAGGGACAGGTCAGCATTATCCATGGGACAACCCAGGTCCTGTTTAATATTAACGGGGTCCTGATCGCCACCCGTATTATAGAAGGGGAGTTTCCTAATTATAAGCAGGTCATCCCCAAAGAAGGCAATAATAAGGCCAAGGTCAAGACCCAGGACCTTTTGGCAGCTATCCGCCGGGCGAATTTATTGTCCACCCCGGATTTTCAGGCGATCAAATTCGAACTTTTTAAAGATAAACTGGTGATATCCAAGACCACCCCTGATGTGGGCGAATCCCGCGAAGAAGTGGCGGTCGAATACGGGCAGCAGGAACTGATCGTGGGATTTAATCCGCAGTTTTTCATTGACGTGCTTAAGAACATTGACGAGGAATATGTGCCCATGGAATTTTTAGGGCCGGACAAGCCCTGCGTCTTGCGGCTCAAAGAGTATCTGTATTTGGCCCTTCCCATGCGGCTTTGATCCGGGGTAAGAATGGATTCGATCAAAAATATCGTTTCAGGGGTCATGGGACGCATGTCATCAGGGGATGGCGGGAATTTTAAGGACATCCAGGCGGTTTGGGCCAAGGTTTCCGGTGATAAAGGCAGCCGTGTGGCGGATTTCAAGGATGGGTGCCTGACGATCAATGCGGATTCGTCCATGCGCTTAGTGAGGCTTAACTTGAACAGGGAAGGCCTTTTAAAGGAACTAAGACAAGAGTTTCCGTCAATTGTAAAAATTAGTTTTAAAGTAGGAGCCAAGTAAATGACGAAAGAAGAAAAGCCAGCAAAGCAAAAAGGCAGCTATGACGCCAGCAACATCACGGTCCTGGAGGGCTTAAAAGCTGTTCGCATGCTTCCGGCCATGTACATCGGAGACACCTTCAGCAAGGGGCTTCACCACCTTGTTTATGAAGCGGTGGACAATTCGATCGACGAGGCTTTGGCAGGATACTGTACCGCTATTGAAACCCTCATCAATCACGATGAGTCCATTTCAGTCATTGATAACGGCCGCGGCATCCCGGTCGACATGCACAAGACTGAAAAAAAACCTGCCGTTGAAGTCGTTCTGACGACCCTGCACGCCGGCGGTAAATTCGATAAAGACACCTATAAGGTTTCCGGTGGTTTGCACGGGGTGGGCATCAGCTGCGTTAACGCGCTTTCGGAATGGTTTGAGGTTGAAGTCAAGCGTGACGGCAATATTTATCATCAGCGCTATGAAGAAGGCAACACGGTCTCAAAGCTCACCACCATCGGCAAAACAAAATCCACCGGCACCAAGGTCACCTTCAAGCCGGACAGGAAGATCTTCAAAGAAACACTGAAATTTTCCTACGACATTTTAGCCAAACGCCTGCGCGAACTGGCGTTTTTAAACAAGGGAATTTCTATAAAGCTCATCGATAACAGGGGCGAAAAGCCCAAAGAAAACCTGTTTTTATTTAAAGGGGGGATCGTCTCTTTCGTCGAACATCTTTCAGAAAATAAAACCCCGCTGCACAACAAGGTCTTTTATTTTGAAAAAGAAAAAGACGGCATCAGCGCGGAAGTTGCCCTCCAATACAATGATACGTATAACGAGATCGTTTTTTCTTATGCCAACAGCATTAATACCATAGAAGGCGGGACGCATCTTTCAGGTTTCCGCTCTGCCTTGACACGGGCCATCAATAATTACGCCAAGGCCAAGAATTTGCTCAAAGAAAAGGACGGGATAGGGATATCCGGCGATGATACCCGCGAAGGGCTTGTCGCGGTGATATCAGTGAAGATCCCGGAGCCCCAATTTGAGGGCCAGACCAAGACAAAGCTTGGGAACTCCGAGGTTGACGGCCTGGTGGCCTCCATGACGCTGGAGGCGCTGACCCGTTTTTTTGAAGAAAATCCGTCGGTGGCAAACAAGATCATTGACAAGGTCATCATGGCGGCGCGTGCCCGTGAGGCCGCGCGCAAGGCGCGCGATCTTACCCGCCGCAAAGGCGCCCTGGATTCCGGCGGCCTGCCGGGGAAGCTGGCGGACTGTTCTGAAAAAGACCCTGCCATGTGCGAGCTGTACCTGGTGGAAGGTGATTCCGCCGGCGGTTCTGCCAAGCAGGGACGCGACCGATCTTTCCAGGCGATCTTGCCCCTGAAGGGTAAAATTTTAAACGTTGAAAAATCCCGGCTGGACAAGATATTAAGCAATGAAGAGATCCGTACCATGATCACAGCGCTGGGCACCGGCATCAGCGAGGATTTTAACATTGAGAAATTACGTTATCATAAGATCATTTTGATGTGCGACGCGGACGTCGACGGCTCACATATCCGCACCTTGATATTAACGCTCCTTTACCGTCAAATGCCCCAGCTTGTTGAAGGCGGGTTTATTTATATCGCCCAACCGCCGCTGTATAAGGTAACCCGCGGTAAACGGGAAGAATATATCCAAACCGAGAAGGAAATGAATGATCTGGTCCTGGAATTAGGCACGGACGGCATCAGGCTGACCAAGATCGAGGGGAAAAAGACCTATACTCCGGCACAGGTCAAAGAGATCCTTCAGGCCCTGGTTGAACTGGAGAATATCGCCGAACGCCTTAAGCGCCGGGGAGTGGATTTTGGCGCTTACGTCGGGAAATATGATGCCAAGAAAAAGAAGATGCCCCGCTATGTTGTTAAAGTAGGCGCCCAGGAAGAGTATGTTTTTGATGATAAAGAATTGGCCGAGATCACCAAGAACGACACGGAAACGCAATACATAGAAATATTCGAATCCGAAGAGATCGAGCCCCTGCAGGAGGCGCTCGACAAGATGGGCATTTTTTTGCAGGATTACAAACGCACCATTGAAGACCAAATGCTCCTCTTGGCCAAAGATAAAAAAGATAAGGCAAGGCCCAAGATCGACCTAAAGCCGTTATTTGTCATCGAAGATGATAAGAACAAGACGGAACTGATGTCACTCGTCGACATCCTGGCGTATGTGCGCGAATCCGCCAAAAAAGGGATGGACACGCAGCGCTATAAAGGTCTTGGGGAAATGAACCCCCAGCAGCTTTGGGACACCACGATGGATCCCCAGCGGCGCACCATCCTTAAGGTGGTGCTGGAGGATGCTGTTGAGGTGGATAAAACATTTGCCATGCTCATGGGTGATGAAGTTGAGCCTCGCCGTAAATTCATCGAGAGTTACGCGCATGAGGTCAAAAATTTAGACGTCTAATAAGAAGAAAGGCAGAAGCATGTCACGTGATTTAAACAAAAAAGAACACATTGTTCCGGTTTATATTGAAGAGGAAATGAAGAATTCGTATCTTTCTTATTCCATGTCTGTTATCGTCGGCCGGGCCTTGCCTGACGTGCGCGACGGCCTAAAGCCCGTGCACCGGCGCATCCTTTACGCGATGAAGGAGCTTAATCTCGAGCACAATAAGAAATACAAGAAAAGCGCCCTGATCGTCGGCGAAGTGTTGGGTAAATACCATCCGCACGGGGACACGGCTGTTTATGACACCATGGTGCGCATGGTGCAGGATTTCTCGCTGCGGTATCCTTTGATCGACGGGCAGGGCAACTTTGGTTCCATAGACGGGGATTCAGCTGCCGCGTACCGTTATACCGAAGCGCGCATGGCCGCGGTTGCCGAAGAAATGCTGCATGATATTGAAAAGCAAACGGTTGACTTCAGTCCTAATTTCGACGGATCCCGCGAAGAGCCGGATATCCTCCCGGGCTTAGTCCCCAACCTTCTCGTTAATGGGTCCGCGGGTATTGCCGTCGGCATGGCCACCAACATGGCGCCGCACAACTTAGGCGAGATCATTGATGGCATTGTTCATTTATTGGAGAACCCCGAAGCTGTCATCAAAGACCTGATGAAATTTGTCAAGGGCCCGGATTTTCCCACCGCTGGCATTATTTGCGGCAGGGAAGGGTTTGTGGACGCGTATAACACCGGCCGCGGCAAGGTGACGATCCGCGCGCGCGCCAGCATTGAGGCGCAAAAAAGCAATAAAGAAGCCATCATCATCACCGAGCTTCCTTATCAGGTCAATAAAGCAAACCTGATCTTAAACATAGCTGATCTGGTCCAGAATAAACAGATCGACGGGATCACGGATATCCGCGATGAAAGCGACAAGCAGGGCATCAGGGTTGTTATCGAACTTCGCCGTGATGTTGATGCCAATATCGTGCTCAACTATCTTTTTAAGCACACCCAGATGGAGACGACGTTCGGGATCATTAACCTGGCGCTGGTCAATAAATCACCGAAAGTCCTGAATTTAAAACAACTGATGTTCCATTACATTGCCCATCGCCGCGTTGTTATCCGCCGCCGGACACAATTCGACCTGGACAAGGCCCTGCGCCGCGCGCATATTTTAGAAGGCTTGAAAATTGCCTTCAAACATTTAGACGAGATCATCAAAACGATCCGCGCCTCCAAGAGCACATCGGATGCCAAAGAATCGCTGATCAAGAAATTCGATCTTACCGATGTCCAGGCCCAGGCTATTTTGGAAATGCAATTGCAGCGCCTGGCAGCGCTCGAGCGCGACAAGATCGAGGCGGAATACCAGCAGCTTTTAAAAGACATTGATGACTACCGTGCGATCCTGGCCTCAGATAAAAAGGTGGATGCCATTATCAAAGAGGAATTAGCGGAATTGAAAAAGAAGTACGCGGACAAACGCCGCACGGAAATTGCCGCGAAGGCGGAAGACATCGAGATCGAGGACATGATCGCCGACGAAGACATGGCCATCACCATCAGCAATAAAGGCTATATCAAGCGTTTGGCGCTGGATGGCTACCGTTCGCAGAAACGCGGCGGCAAAGGGGTCACGGCCATGACCACCTCGGACGAAGATTTCGTTGAGCGCATGTTCGTCGCGTCTTCCAAAGATGTTTTGTTGATCTTTTCCAACTCGGGCACCGTACGCTGGCTTAAGGTATACGAAATCCCTGTCGCCTCACGCACGGCCAAGGGCAAGGCCATTGTTAATTTGCTGTCTTTCAAGCCCGAGGAGAAGATCAGCGCTATTGTGGCGGTCAAGGAATTCAGGGAAGATCAATTTTTAGTGTTTGCCACCAAATTGGGATTGGTCAAAAAGACCAAGGTCTCGGCGTATAATAATCCGCGCAAGGGCGGCATCGTCGGTATTGGCTTAGAAAGCGGCGATGAGCTTATCGGGGTGGGATTAAGTAACGGCAAGGAAGACGTCCTTTTAGCCACGCGTCAGGGCATCTCGCTGAGGTTTCCTGAGAAGCAATTGCGCGACATGGGGCGTTCCGCCAAGGGTGTGCGCGGCATCAATTTAGAAAAGAAAGATTTTGTCGTCGGCATGCTGGTCTTTGCTCCGGATGTTGATAAGACCGGCGCCAAGCTATTGTCCGTTTGTGAGCTGGGCTATGCCAAGCGCTCGGACTTTGCGGACTACCGCACGCAATCACGCGGGGGCAAGGGTGTCATCAATGTCAAGATCACCGAAAAAAACGGAGCAGTCGTGGGGGTCATGACAGTTTCCGACGGAGATGAAATCATGGCCGTGACCAAAAAAGGCATGGTGACGCGTTCTTCTCCCTCCGAGATCCGTGAGACCGGCCGCAGCGCGGTGGGCGTGCGCTTGATTTCCATGGGAGAAGGTGATAGACTTTCTTCCGTTGCCCATGTAGTGCTAGCCCAAGAAGAAGAATGATTTTTTAGACCCCATCGTCTAGCCTGGTCAGGACACAAGCTTTTCAAGCTTGCAGCGCGGGTTCAAATCCCGCTGGGGTCGCTTTCAGTTTAACTTCTACAGAGGAGGTCTACACATGCTCACTATCTACGGTTCAGACCTATCAGGCCCTGCCATTAAGGCCCGTTTGACAGCCAGTTGCCTGGGGTTGAATTATAAATGGCAGCTCGTTAATCTGCGGGAAAAAGAACAAAAGCAGGAATGGTTTTTGAAGATCAACCCGGTGGGCAAGGTGCCTGCCATGGACGATGACGGCTTTCACTTATTTGAAAGCAATGCCATCTGCAGGTACCTTTGTGACAAGCATAATTCTTCCCTGTATCCCAAAGATGTCAAGAAGCGCGCGACTATCGACCAATGGATCGACTATGTCTCGTTTCACATCGGAGCGAATTTCGTACCTGTTGTCTATAACCGCCTTTTTGCTCCGCTTAGAGGAATGCCCGTCAACGAGAAAGCCATTACCGACGGGCTCGAATTCCTTAAACAATATTTTCCCATTGTTGAAAAACAACTGTCCCAACACAAGTATATTGTCAGCCAGGAAATATCCGTAGCAGACATCATTTTGTTGGCACTCCTTGAGCCGACGGAGATGGCCAAGATTGACCTGGGCGCCTATCCTAAATTAACAGCCTGGCGCGCGGAGCTTAAAAAACAGCCTTTTTACACGAGCTGTTATAAGGAATACGGAGAGATGCTAAAAGCACCAGCTTCCAAATGAAAGTAGCTCTTTTACAGTTTTGTGCAGGTGAAAACAAAGAAACTAATCTCGCCCGGGCAATGGCCATGTCCCAAGAGGCCGTGGGAGGACGGGCTAAATTCATCCTTTTGCCGGAAGTCTTTAATTTTCGGGGCGATGCAAGAAACAAGGGATTATTTGCAAAGGCGACGGAAAGGATCCCGGGCCCCTCGACCGATGTCTTCATATCTTTAGCTAAAAAACACAAGGTCTCATTTTTGTTAGGGTCTATATTAGAGAAGGCCCCTCAAACCCGCGCGTATAACACCTCAGTCCTCATTGGTCCTCGTGGGACCATCACTGCTAAATACCGCAAAATTCACTTATTTGATGCCCGTATCGGTGATAAGATAGTCAAGGAAGCGGATTGTTTCCGTGCGGGCACAAGGCCCGCGACGGCAAAAATAGGGGAATTTAGGGCAGGGCTTTCTGTTTGCTACGACCTGCGTTTCCCCGGGCTTTATCAAGATTATGCGCGCGAAGGTGTGGAAATTTTGACAGTACCGTCGTGCTTTACCCGGAAAACAGGAGAGGCCCATTGGGAAACGCTGCTTCGCGCCCGGGCGATCGAGAATTTGTCTTACGTGTTGGCGCCCAACCAGGTCGGCACAGACTCTCGCGGTATGCAGGCCCATGGGCATAGCATGATCATCTCCCCGTGGGGCGAGATCATTGCCCGTGGGAGCGCCGGGGGGCAAGAAATTATTTTTGGCGACATTAACATGGAAGAAGTGCGCAAGGCAAGACGGATATTGCCTGGAATCATAAAATAGGGGAGATCATCATGGCTAAACGGGTTAAAGTAGCGGTCACAGGCGCGGCAGGCCAGATCGGGTATGCCTTATTGTTCCGCATTGCCGCCGGAGAAATGTTTGGGAGCGACACAGAAGTTGACCTAAGTTTATTGGAATTAGAAAAAGCCCTGCCTGCGCTGCAGGGAGTAGTCATGGAATTAGATGACTGTGCCTTTCCTTTGCTGCGTTCCGTGTCCATATCAGCGGACCCTAACGTCGCGTTTAAGGACATTGACTGGGCCCTGCTCGTCGGCAGCGTACCGCGCAAAGAAGGCATGGAGCGCGGGGACCTCTTGAAGATCAATGGCGGCGTTTTTACGGTACAAGGCCAAGCGATCTCGAACAATGCCAAGCCGACCTGCAAGGTGCTCGTCGTTGGGAACCCGTGCAACACGAACGCTTTTATTGCCAAGAGTGTTTGCAAAAACATTCCTGCCAAGAACTTTTTTGCCATGACCATGCTCGACGAGAACCGGGCGCTGACACAGTTGGCGCAAAAAGCTTCCGTGGCGGTCGATGCTGTCAAGAATGTAGCGATCTGGGGGAACCATTCAGCCACCCAGTATCCGGATTTTTATAATGCGACCATCAACGGACGCCCCGTCGCAGAAGTGATCACGGATGAAGCGTGGCTAAAAGGTGCCTTTATTGAAACAGTGCAAAAGAGGGGGGCTGCCATCATCAAGGCCCGCGGCCTTTCTTCCGCGGCTTCGGCCGCCAACGCGGTGATCGATACCGTGCGCAATATCACAACCCCGACACCCGCGGGTGAATTTTTTTCAGCGGCCGTTTCTTCAGATGGCAGCTATGGGGTTGAGGCAGGGATCATGTTTGGCTTTCCGTTGCGCTCCAACGGCAATGAATACACCATTGTTACAGGCCTGAAGCACAATGAATTCGCCCAAACCAAGATCAAGGCCACGCTGGATGAATTATTGTCTGAAAAAGAGGCCGTAGCAGAATTAGTTTGATTTTTTATTGCTCTTAACAAAATTTTAATATATGATTTTATTTGTTGAAATATAACAAGTTATGATAAAAAAATCAGGAATTATTGAGAAATTTAAGGCCGTGGACTTGCTTTTTTAAAAAAGAGCAGGTATACTTAAGAGATTTTATTTTTTGGAGAATATTTATGAGAAAACCAGGACCGGCAATGTGCGGGACTATGTGTTTTACTTTGGGACTTGTTTTCTTGACAGGCTGTGACCTATTGGGCTTGGGCCCTAAGAAGCAAGAGGAACTTAAAAAACAGCCTGAGGCAGCAGTGGTTGCAACAGCTGTTGTTGCTCCACCCATTGTTACTCAAAGTTCGCCGGCGTTACCGGGTCCTTTGCCCGGCAATGCTTTAGTGCGCATCGGCAGCTGGACATTGACGGCGGAAGATTTTAATAATCGCCTTGGTCTTTTAAAACAGCAGCTCCCTGATTTTAAAGAAAATGACGCCAATACCAAAAATGCCGTTTTAGATGAACTTGTCCGCCAGCAGCTTTTAGTTAAAGACGCAGAGGATTCCGATATTGGCAATACTAAAGAGATCAAGGACGCTATTGAGGATTTTCGCAAAACACTTTTAGTCCAGGAATTAGCCAGCCGCCTGACCAAGCAAGTCGCGGCAACCGAAGATGATGCCCGTGCTTATTATGACGCAAATAAGGATAAATTCACTGAACCGGTCACATGGCATGTCCGTCAAATCGTTGTAGGTGATGAGGCTTCTGCCAAGGGCATCCTGGTACAAATTTTACAGGGAGGTGATTTTGCCCAGATCGCCCAGGCCCAGTCCAAGGCTTCAAACGGCACAGACGGCGGAAAACTAAAACCATTTGTCACCGGCAAGGCGCCCTTTGACGCCATGCAAATAGCCATTTCCAATCTGGACGCAGGAGGCATCAGTGGCGTATTTAAAGGCCCGGAAGGCTACTATATCGTTAAAGTTGATTCCAAGGCAGGCGGCACACCCAAACTTTTTAATGACGTTAAAAAAGACCTGGTTTATGGACTGACGATGCAAAAGCAGCAAGCCGTCATCCTGAGTCATCTGAGGGACCTAGCTGAAAAAAATAAACCGGAATACAATAAAGAACTCATCGAACAGGTCGTCGGAAAAGTAAACCCGTAGTGGTTTCTTACAGAGTTTTTTAGGGAGTGAAAAATGCCAGTTGAAAATAAAAAACAAGTTGTGATCATCCTCTTTGCCGCGGTCATTGGGATCGTAGCGGTGATCTTGATGAGCAATTATGTCAAAAGCAGCATTGAAGGCCAGACCTCGGCCTTGGCAGAACAGTATAATGCCAAGCAAAAAGAGATCGTTTCCCAGATCCAGCAGCGCAGTGACCAGCAAATGGCAGCCTTGGCCCAGGAATTAGAACGCGTCAAGAGCGAACAAGCAACAGCCATGCAAAAGCAAATGGAAGCCTTGCAAGCAGCCCAAAAAGCCCAGGCGCAGCAAACAGTCCAGGTTAAAAAAGTCCGCAAGCCGTCATTAGCCCTAAAGACACCGGTGGGCAAACGCGCGGTGACGGTGATGATCGATTCATTGGCAGCCGTCGGCGGATTGCTTAACGCGGGGGACTTTGTGGATGTGATAGCTCAACTTAATGTCCCTTCCCAGGATCCGGACAAGAAAACAGTGACAGCCATGATCTTTCAGGGTCTGCAGGTCTTGGCCATCAATACCAATGAAGATGACCCGGGCGCTTATGACGACCAGCAGGCATCCGCCAGTTTAAAGATCACCGTTGCGGTTGACCCGCAAGAAGCAGGGCTTTTGGCTTTTGCCAATAAAAACGGAAGCTTGGAATTAGCGTTGCGTTCCCCTGATGACAGTGACCACCAAATGGTCAAGGCAGACACATGGAAGACCCTGGCAGACTATGTTTTGAAAAATCAGGGGCTTGATATCCAGAACCCTGACGGGGAAAGTGCTGGCAAGCCAATGGAGAATAAACCAAGCATCCAGATTTTCAGAGGCGGCAAGGAGTTATAAATAATGGGACGCACCTTTTTAAAGAAATTTCTTATTATCGCGCTGGGCCTTGTTTTAGCGGTTGTTTACATGCCGCGACTATCCGCCAATGAAAACATATCGGCGACAAGTGACATCATTGACATGGTTGCAGGGGATATTGAAACGGTTCCGGCCAGCAATTTGGTCCGTGTTTCGGTGACCAATCCTGAGGTGGCGGACATTTCAGATGCCCAAGGCGATAAAGTTTCCATCTTGGCCAAGAAAGCCGGAGAAACTGTTTTGTTTTTATGGGACACCGGCGGCAAGCACAGCGTTAAGGTGCGCGTGGTCAACGAAGACTTAAGCGTTGTTAAGGCCCGTGTGCAAAAACTTTTGGATGAAGCGAACATTACCGGTGTTTCTTTGGAAGCAAACCTGGATGAAGGCAAGGTAGTGGCCTCAGGGTCTTTGTCCAAAGAAGACAAAAACCGGATGGACAATATCATGCAGCCGTATAGTGATAATTTGTTGAGTTTGGTCAAAGAAGAGAAAAGCGAAGATTTGATCCAGGTGGACATGCAGATCGTGGAGATCAGCACATCCATGGAAAAAGACCTGGGGATATTGTGGGGGAACTCAACGGCTAACTCCGGCGGCAGTTCAAGCAACACTACCCCCGGACTGACCGTTGAAACTGAAAAGCTCCCTAAAACCAACGGTAACGGCGAGATCGGCGACTTTTTTAAGGTAGGAAGCTTTGGCAGGACGGCATTACAGGCCACGGTCAATGCCTTTATTCAGGAAGGCAAGGCCCGCCTTATTTCCAAGCCCCGCTTAGTGGTCCTCAGCGGCAAGCAAGCTTCTTTCCTGGTGGGCGGGGAAATACCCACGTTAACCACGACCACCAATACTACCGGAAGCACCTTGACCCAAAATACGAGCTATACGCAATATGGCGTTAATGTGACAGTGACGCCCACTATTCGCGAAGGGAAGATCGATGTATTGCTCAATGTGGATATCAGGGACATTGATAATGCGAATGCGTCAAACGGGAACACTGCTTTTATTACACGTTCAGCTTCGACAAATTTGTTTATGGAGAATAGACAGACCATTGCCTTGGCAGGGCTGATCAAATATTCGGAAAGCGAGAATTTGACTTCAGTCCCGTTTTTATCAAAGATACCTATTGTAGGGGCATTGTTCAGGAACCGCCAAACACCTTCACCGGACACCAATACAGAAATGGTGATCATTTTGACGCCGACGGTGCTGGCGGACAAGAAATTTGCGGACAGCCAATTGGTGATGCCGACACCTTCGGAGCGTGATTCGTATAAAGAGATCGACTCACGGTATGAACATGAGCCCTTGACGCCGTCGGTTGTAAAGGTGACGCAGTGGGCGGCTCCCAAGGACCCGGTCACGGCCCCCAATCCAGTCTGGTCGGTGCCGGCAGCAAATTCTTCAGCGATAATGACAGCCTACGCGCGCATGGTGCAAGAGAAAATTTCTAAAGCCATCTTCTATCCTCAGGCAGTCATGGGCACGGCGCTGGCAGGCACGGTTAAATTGAAATTACGCATACTCAAAGACGGGTCATTGGATTCAGCAGAAGTGATGGAATCTTCAGGGAATGATATTTTAGACAAAGATGCCATCCAAGCCGCTAAAACAGCCGCTCCTTTTGAGGCTTTTACGACGGGAATGGACCAGCAAGACCTGGCCTTCACGATCCCCATCGTTTACAATAAGCTTATTTCAGGGACCCAGGTCCCTGCGGAGAAAGCCATTGCTTCGTATTAAGCTTTATCCCGCCCCGGCATTTTTATTCTTTTTGATCTTTACTTATGATGCCTCAGCCCAGAGCCAAGACCAGAGGACGGAGGTCGTTAACCAACAATTGAACATGTTTGAAAGTTCTCGGTGGGGCGCCGATGGAGCGTCCAAGGAATTTTCCAATGCCCAGCCCGAGGAACAGAGCGCCGGCACCACGCTTAAAAGTTTTTTAAGTCCTGATTTGTCAGAAACCCCTAAACCCAAGGTCCCGTCAAATGTCATAACAAGGGTGCATAGCCTGGACATAGGGTCGGAAATTTCTTATTACCGCTACGAGGAGCCTGATCTGGGGGTCAAGATCTTTGGCCCCATGTACGGGTTTTATGCCGATTACGCGTACCGTCCCGCGGACCCCAATTTCTTTAATAATTTTTTGACCAATGTTTATATGCTGCAGGCGCGATACGCGATGAGCTACAATTTAGACTATAAGGGCTCAGGAACTTTCAGGAACAAACACGATGATGTCATGGAGTTTCGAGGACTTATAGGCAAGGATTATTTTATCGGCACAGACTTACGCGTGACCCCGTATATTGGTTTTGGGTACCGCTATTTGTTTGACAGGGGGAATGGTGAAATTACCAGCAGCAATAATTATTTATATGACCGGAAATCCCAGTATTATTATCTTCCCTTGGGGGGAGATGTGGTAAGGGAAATGCCTAATAACTGGGAAATCGACTTTAATGCCGAGTATGATATTCTTCTTCGAGGCCAACAGAACAGTTTCTTAAATGACGGAAATCAGTTTGGGTTCAATAATCCGGAGATCGTCAATCATCAGCACCATGGTTTTGGTTTGCGCGGCTCCGTCAAATTTCTCAAGCGCGGGCCCGTGGTGGATTTTTATGTGGAGCCGTATGTCCGTTTTTGGAACATCGAACAGTCCAGTGTCGTGACAGCTTTTGTTGACGGGTCATTGGGACAATGGGTGGAGCCTAAAAACAATACCACTGAAGTCGGCTCC
This sequence comes from Candidatus Omnitrophota bacterium, assembly GCA_013287965.1. Lineage (GTDB taxonomy): Bacteria > Omnitrophota > Gorgyraeia > Zapsychrales > Fredricksoniimonadaceae > JABDGZ01. The sequence goes on from JABDCU010000014.1 coordinate 30,610, forward strand.
AGATTCGGCATTCAGTTTTAAACCTTCCTAACATCAAATCATCAGTGACAAAATCAGAAAAAATGGTAAGATAGAAAACTATGTTTTCTAAAGTTATCACAGTATTCAGCAATAAGGGTGGCGTTGGCAAGACCTTTATCGGGGTCAACATTGCCTGCGCGCTGGCTTTAAGGGGCAAGAGGGTGCTGATCGTGGACTTGAATTTGCAGGCGAGCCAGGACATGGCGCGCATGCTTAACCTGCCTCCCACCCATTGCCTGGTTGATATCCTGGCGGACATGGAAAGCTCCACTGACGTGATCAAGAACAATATCGTCACGCACAGCAGCGGCCTGCATTTTTTACCGGGCATTAAATCCCCCAAGCAGATCGGGCACATCACCTCGGACAACCTGCGTTTATTTTTTAAAAAAGCATCCAACCAGTATGAATACATCATTGTCGACGGAGGCAGTACCTTCAGCGAGATCTTTATCAGCATCCTGGACTGCTCCAACCTGATCCTTTTGGTGAGCACCCCGGACATCCTGGCCGTGTACCAGGTAAAAACCAGCCTGGAGATCCTCCAGAGCTTGCATTTTCCCTTAAAGATGGTGCTTTTGATCTTAAACCGGGCGGAGTCGCGCGGCGGCGTCGCCTGGCAGGAAGTCAAAAGTGCTTTGGCCTGCGAAGTTTTTGCGTTGATACCTTCGGATGGCAAGACAGTGGGGGTCGCGCTAAACCGCGGCGTGCCCTGTGTCATTGACAGCCCTAAGACAAAGGTATCGGAAAGTTTTTTTGCGATCGCCGACAGCTTGAATGACGAGAGCATTTATGTGCAAGCCAGTGATGTCATCAAGGTGCGCGCCAGCGAGCACACTTCTAAAAAAACCGATGCCTTCTGGGAAAAATTCGGCATCACGCCCAACGTGGCCGAAGCGGCGATGGATTTTAAAAAAGAAGAAGATGAGGTCATTAAAGTAAAACGGGCCGTGCACCACTTGCTGGTTGAGCGTATGAATTTACAAAAGATGTCGCAGGAAGTCCTGAATGATCCTTCTCAAGCGGCCAATCTGCGCAAGGCCGCCCAAAAGGTGGTCACGGAACTTTTGGCGGAAACTTCGGGCACATTCCTTTCCAGCCATGAAGAGCGCGCCCGCTTAGTCAGGGAGATCGTCAACGAGGCCCTGGGGCTCGGGCCCCTGGAAGATTTTCTGGCCGACGATACGATCACCGACATCATGGTCAACAATAAGGATGAGATTTTCGTGGAAAAAAACGGGAAGATCCTTTTGACCAACAAGAGGTTTATTTCCAATGACCAGGTCCGTGCCACGATCGACCGGATCATTGCCCCTTTAGGCCGCCGCGTGGATGAATCAACCCCCATGGTGGACGCGCGCCTTCCCGACGGGTCTCGTATCAACGCGATCATACCGCCCTTGTCCCTTAAAGGCCCCATGATCACGGTGCGCAAATTTTCCCAGGACCGCTATACCATTGAAGACCTGCTCACCCGTTTTAAAAGCATCTCACAGCCGATGGCGGATTTCTTAAATGCCTGCGTCATCGGCCGCAAGAACATGATCGTCTCCGGCGGTACAGGGGCAGGTAAAACCACCCTGCTTAATATTATTTCACAATTCATTCCGGATAATGAGCGCATCATTACTATTGAAGACGCGGCGGAGTTGCGGCTGGTCAAGACACATTGGGCCCGCCTGGAAAGCCGCCCCGCCAATATTGAAGGCCGCGGCAAGATAACGATCAGGGACCTTTTTGTCAATACCCTGCGCATGCGTCCGGACAGGATCATCATCGGCGAGTGCCGGGGCCCTGAAGTTTTGGACATGTTGCAGGCGATGAATACCGGCCATGACGGCTCTTTGACCACCTTGCACGCGAATACGACACGGGACACCCTTTCGCGCATGTCATCCATGGTCCTGCTTTCGGGGATTGAACTGCCATTACGAGCCATTTATGAAATGGCTGCTTCAGCGATCAATATCATTGTGCAGATCAACCGTTTTTCCGACGGGTCGCGCAAGATCACCGCGATCTCCGAGCTTACCGGAAAAATGGTAGATAATCTGCCGGAGATCATCGACGTGTTTACGTTTGTCCATAAGGGGGTCAATGCCGAAGGCCAGATCATGGGAGAATACGCAGCCACCGGATACATCCCCAAGTGTTTTGAAGACTTGAGCACCCGGGGCATACCGCTTAGTAAAACCGTTTTTGAAAATCATGATCGCAAATCTCACCCGTAATCTTGTTATCGCTTCCCGTATTGAAATTGCCCAAAACCCTTGGGCACGGATGAAAGGCCTGCTTGGGAGAAGTGATCATCCCCAAGGGAACGCCTTGATCATAACGGGCTGTCAATCCATCCACATGTTTTTTATGAAATTCCCCATTGACGTTATTTTTTGTGACCGTCAGAATAAGGTGGTCGGCCTTTGCCAAAACATTAAGCCTTTTTCTTTGTCCCCGGTATTTTTTAAGGCTTCCTATGCTATTGAATTGCCTTCAGGCAGTATTGCCGCATCAAAAACACAAATAGGCGACCAAATAGAACTACCGTTGACGCCCCACAACACAGTGTTATAATATTAATGTCCAGACTGGACATTCTATGGGCGTTACCTATAAACTCAAGGACGAGGTTGTTCATTTTATTATCAGCCAAAGACAAGACAACCCTCTTGCCTCTTGTCGCCAATTGGCTGAATCCGCATCTCAAAAATTCGGGCTGCATCTTTCTAAATCATCGGTCCATGATGTCCTTAAAGAATCAGGCATTGTAACGCCGCGGGGCCGTAAGCCCAATGGCAAGTTCGAGATCCCCCAGGAAAAAAAGAAGCAAATCCAAGACAGCTTCTCCCAAGTCAAGTTATTGCCAGACCCAGTTGTTTTGCCCGTCATCCTGAGCGAAGCGAAGGATCTTAATGTGTCTAAAGATTCTTCGGCTACGCCTCAGAATGACATGGAGACTTCTCCCGAATACGACGGCGCGGGAAAGATTTTTCTTAAGGCAGCGCTTTGGGACCTGGGCATTTTTTCCGAGGAGGACATCAAAAAAACGGATTGGGATTATTATTTGACCTATAGCAAGGGTATTAAGGTGGTTTTAGAAAGTAACAAAAGTTTTTTCATTGATCTGCCGCTGCCCCTTGAACGTTGCATCAGGGAAGTGGCAGATGGATTAATTAATAATGTAAAGCCGCTGATTGTCCATAAAGTTTCAGATGAAGGGCTTTTTAAAGTATGCATGGATGCTCAGACGGGATTTAAAATCAACAAAATATCAATAGTGGAGCAATATGACCACATTATACTAGAATTTGTCGATATAATGGAGTTTAAAAGGAATTATTTTATGAGAAATAGAATGTTTGTGGATAGCAATGATGTAAATGCCTTGGCAAGATCAATGGCACTATTTTTTCCACAAGCAATTGATAATAATAATGTTATAGAAGAAATATTGAATTTCAAAGGATTTAACACCACAAGCAAAGAAGAAAATGTTGTAACGCTATTATTTGATGATAGTTATAAAAATAAAGCTCTGCTCAAAGAAGCGGTGGAGAGGTTAAATGGGATGTATTTGCGCGATGAACAAGATAGGCTGGTGAAGGTTAAAATTTGAATATAAAGATATCGTTAATTTTTTGGATTTTCAGCCTCTCGGGGTTGACAGTCCTTATTATATATGGCATACTTTCATTAAGCATCAATAAATCGTATCAACAGCCCTTATGGGGCTTTTACATAAATGGAAGACCCTTTTCAGAGGAAGTGGGTCTCAATCAATCTTCTGGCATGTAAGGTGAACAGCGATGATCCAAAAATTAAGAAACAGGAACGCGCAAAATCTCATTGAATACGCGATCGTCGTTGCCTTGATCTCAGCAGCTGTGGCTGCTTTGAGCACCTACGTGTTTCGTTCCGTTCAATCACAGCAGAAGATGATCACTGAAGATTCTCTAAATTAAAATGGAGGCATTATGAACCATATAAAAAATAAAAGAGGTCAGAGCACGGTGGAGTATGTCTTGCTTGTGACCGCGGTAGTGGCGGTCATCATCGCCTTTGTAACCGGCAATAAGGGGAGTTTTCAATCGCAGATGAATACGACCCTGAACACGGCAACTGCAGATATTGGGGTTGTCGGGGAACAATTACAAACATCGCATGTAGCGCAGGGCAAGGTAGGTAATGGTACGCCCGCGTACACGGTCCCTGTTTGTGGCGGAGCTGGTCAGCCGGCTTGTAAATAATTTTATAAATCCATATAGTCCCCGCAGGATGCGTGGGACACACAAGGAGAGTAAAATGTTAAGAAACTTCCTTAAAAATAGAAAAGCTCAAAATACCGCGGAATACGCGCTTTTGATCGCCTTGGTGGTTGCCGGGGTCATCGGCATGCAGACCTACGCCCAACGCGCCATGCAGGCCCGTATCCATGATGCGGCACAGTATATGGCTTCTGGCGGCGGGGCAGCCTTGCCTGCCGGGTTAGGCACTAATACGCAGTATGAACCGTATTATACGCAGAGCAATTATGACGTGAACAGCAATAGCGTTGATAATAAGCGCTTGGGGCAGAATTTGATAGGGGCTGATTCCCAGAGTAATCGCACAAGGACCGGTTCCCAGAATTCTACCTATAACGCTGAAGACATGAATAATAAATGATCTTAACAAAATATCTTAAGGAGGAATCCTATGTTGCAATATTTTAATCAAAAACGAGGTCAAAGCACCCTGGAATACGCAGTGCTGATAGTTGTCATTATCGGCGCCTTGCTGACCATCCAGGTTTATATCCATCGCGGGGTGCAGGGACGCCTGAAAAGCGCCGCGGATGATATCGGCGACCAGTATTCCGACGGCAATACGAATTCAGTCAAGACAACCATCAGGAATAGTTCCACGGAGGAGACGTTTAACGCGGGGAATTCCACATCCAGTCTGCTGAAGCCGGAATTGACCAACACCACGGAGAATTCCGTTATTGTCAATGCTCAGCAGGAGTTCTGGGGGATCAAGTAAAAAAGGACAAACGCATGCGCGCACATAAAGGTCAAAGCACGGTGGAGTATATCTTACTCGTCACGGCGGTCGTCGCGGTGATCATCTTGTTTACGACCACCAAGGACAGTACGTTTCAAAACCGCCTGACCAGCGTGTTTAATAATGCGACCCAGGACATGCTCAATGTGGCCTCCCGCTTGCAGGACAATGCGGCGAGTTCAAGCACGCCGGCGAATTAAGAAACGAGGCGAGCCATGGACAATAAGGGGCAGGCAATCCTGTCAGAGTACGTGATGATCTTTTTCGTCGTGGTCGCGGCCGCGGTGGCCGTGACCACGTTCGTACAGCGCGGCTTTGAGGCGCGTGTCCATGACGCGCGCAACTTTATGGTCGATTCTGTCAATAGCGCGTGTGATGCCAATTGCCATGCCGCCGCCGGCGTAGTTGCCGGCGGCAATATTCCGCATGAGTACGAGCCGTATTATTCGCAAATGCTTTCAGATGTCCAGCAGAATGAACAAGACAATCTCGGAGCAGCTCGGGGCAAGGCGCAGGTCCTGGGGGCCGTGTACTACAAGTCGATCAATGAAGCGACTAAAACCATTTCGACCAGTGATCAACTGCCTCCATGTGCCAGCGCCAACCCTGTGCCGGACTGGTGTAATAAGATGCCATTGCACGACCCGGTCATAATTGATAGGGGGGCAAGGTGATGCCCGCGCGTTATGGCCAGACCATAGTTGAATACACCATTATCGTCGGTATTGTTACCGTGGTTCTTTTCTATATGGGGACAGGCGTCAAGCGCGGGGTGCAAAGTCTGGTGAAGGTCACGGCAGACCAGGTGGGCAGTCAGCAGAACGCGGACCAGGATTTCAATGACACCCGGCAAGGGTATATGGTCAATTCCACCACCGAAACACAGGAAGCCAAGAATAGGCAGGTCACGGAAACAGGGTATATACCGGTATCGGGTAACGCGATTTATGTGAGTAATACTTCCGTTAACGAAAGCACTGACACGCAGACAAACACCTACACCAACGGAGGGTTCACGCAGACGAATTAGATATGGATTCCCGCGAGCAACTGCGAGTGTCGGTCAATACGACCTTTCGCGGGAATGACATTGAGTAAAGGGATAAAGCTTATGTTAAACCGCAAAGGACAAACGCTCATAGAATACACGGTGATCGTGATCATTATCATAGGCGTCATGATCGCCATGCGGGATTATATCAAGCGGGGTGTCCAGGGCCGCTGGAAATCAGCGACGGATGATTTTGGCGAACAATATGACCCGCAAGCCGTTAATTCCAACATCATGTATGCCACACAGGCCAATTCGGCATCTACTGTCACGGTGGAACCTGGAAATGACAGCAGCAACGGCTCGACACAGCTGGGCCAATGGACAAAACGAGTGGACATATCTAATTCTGCGGAAACAAAGACAGGCTCTACGCAGATAGGGAACTAACATGGACCCATTTAAAAAAGGGCAAGCGGCTGTTGAGCTTGCCGTGTTCGGAGCTATCCTGGTCTTTATTTTAGGGACAATTGTGCGCTCCGCCGTGGGCAACAGTTATACGCAAGAGCACAATTTCAAAGCCATGCGCATGGCCATGCTGGAATCCTGGCAAGGCTCCGATGCCGCGAAAGGCTTGGCGGGTGTCCCCCAAATATCACACAATAGCGCCTCGGTCCTTTTTATCGAAGACCGCCTTTCCCCTGACATTAATAAGTACGGAAGCCTGGAACGCAATCCTTTTATTGCCAATGGAGCAGGAACATTTTCCTATGAGTTGAACTATCCTTTGGATAAAGGTGAAGTGTCTTTAAATTTGCCGGTCATGGATGTTTATATTAACGGACAGCATTTTCCTTTTACCACCGCGTCCTATGTTGCGAACAGACCGATCACGCGGCCCGCTTCGTGCAATTATCCGGCCGGAAGCTGTTCACAGAACCAATGCCTTCGCAATCAAAGGGAATGGGTGACGGACCCGTCGGACAGCACTAAAAAATACAAATTGTTTTATACAATGATACCCAGCAACGGAGATTCCCGGTTTAGTGTGATCCCCCCGGTTTGTGCTGATCCGAACAATGTTAAGTGTAAGGACAAGGCATTATCTTTGAGCCTACCCTTGCCGGACGGGAGTGGGGCTTTCAATAACGGAGAGATGCAGTATGACCTTTTGCGCAACGGGAATTATGCTGCAGTGGACAGCCAATTCCCGGCGGCCCCCCCAGCACTGATGCGTAAAAATATTTCCTGGCAATGGGCAGCTACCTTGGGCACCGTTCAAGGAGACACTACTGACGGGGCTGACCCTATGATCGGATTGGACCCTGATAATAACCAATTTCCCAGCTATGATATAGACGGCAGGTTAAAGGAAGTGACCATTTATGGGATCAGCCAGAATTCGGATGGGTCGCCAACGGTGACCTATGAAGATAATCAGGGCGGGGACATTGATTCAAGCTGGGACACCAATTCCTGCGGCCCTAAGCCCGGGCTGCAGAGCGACTCACACATATTGACTTTCACCAGCATATGCCCTTCAGATGGTTCTTCGTGCCCGGCTTTCGGCAGATGCGCGGATGGAAGCGCTTGTCAGCCCACGTATTTACAAGTCAAGGAAGGGAAGATGTACAATCCTGAAACCGGCCAGGAGGTGCGTAGTGTCAGCCGGCGTAGCAACGTAGATTTAATAGAACGCAGGATCCAATTAAGTAATAATACCGGACGGTTTTGTAATGGCGCTATGCCCCAGCCGTGCGTTGCGAATTGCACGACCCCGTCGAATTGTAGCTGCCCTGCTCTCGCTGACCCCAGCTTTGTCCCAAATCCGGTGGAAGTTTGCGTTGATGGCAATACCTGCAATTGTTTTATGGGCAGTACGGCGAATGGCCCGACCAACCCCGCGTGCGGGAACACTATCGCAGAGACATGTTTTGATGCCAGCAATAATCTCATTTATGTCCGCAGCCGTCTTCAGGACCGCCGCGGCAATGCCTGGATGACCAATGCATCAGGGCAACTGAAGGTGCAATAATGATCTTACATGAAAACACAAAAGCGCAATCAACCCTGGAATTCACCTTTGCGATGATCGTCATTATGTTTTTGATCTATGGCATGGTGCAGGTCTTTCGCTGGGCGGGCATGGATTTGGCCCAGCGGCGTTTCGCGCAGGACAGTGCAATAACAGCGCCTATAGCGGTAACTGCGGGTAATCCCGGCGGGGACCCGGCGGGGCAATTGTATAATGAGAATGCCGACCGCTTCCTGCCGATGGCCGCAGTGTATAACGGAAGTGTTGCTAATGGGAATACAAGTCAATGAATAAAGAGATAAACAAGAGATTGCTTCGCTTCGCTCGCAATGACACGTCGGGGCAGACGGCTTTGATCCTGATCTTATTGTCAGCGGCAGCGCTGATCTTTCTTGCCATCACGTTAAATTGGGGGCGGATCTCCCAGACAAAATCCATGTTGACCATAGCGGCTGACCAATCCGCTTCGGTACTGGCTTCCGACGCGGCCAGTTATGGGGAAGAGATGAAGCAGGCGAATTTAGGGGACCAAAATTCATACGGGGACTGGGGAGGGTCTATTTTAGCTTTTTTTGCTCTTATATTGGCGATAGCTGCCTGTGTCATTCCCGGACCGTGGCAGGCGATAGGCCCATTTTTGCTACATTTGGCGATCGCTTTAGCAGCAGCCACCTTTGCCCTTAATTTAGTGGTGCTCCAGCCGATGATATCAAATCAGTGGAATAAAATGCAAAGGAACCAACCGATAGAACAGCAGTTTGTTGAACAGGGCATCAGCTCGGCCCTTCAAGGCACGACCACTGATCAAGTCAATATCACGGATTATTATGATTGGAATTCCAACGGCAAATTGGGAAGTACCAGCGGGGACACCTTCAGCCGTTTCGCGCTTTTTTACGGCGACCGTATAAAAATGCTCAATCAGCCGGACATTCCCCAAGTGGTGTTTTTTTATAATCGATTGGGGACATTATTAAGCGGGGGGGAAACCTGCGCCCAAAATGCGTTTGATAACAAAGTTGACCCGACGGACATTCCGCTCGACCCGACTTGTCCCAATGATTGTCTTGCCGTTCCTTTAACAGATCCAGCTTGTCAAAATCCAATAACGAATAGTTTTCAATTAAATGATGCGTGTAACGCTACAGATAATCCTTATTGCGACCTATGCTGTCAGACGAAGGACGTGCCGGACCCGCTCTATTGTGATCCCGCCAGACAATGCACGGCCACTGTCACAACTAATTGTTGTAAGCCTAATCCGTTACATCCTAACCCGACTAAATCTGTGCGGCCTTCTAATTGTCCGGCAGACGTTACTGCGCGGTGCCTGACCAATAATCCATACATAGGACTACCGAGTCCTCCTACGCTTATTTATGACCCAACGTATCAGAACTACGCGGCCAAGAAATCATTTTTAGCCCAGTTCGGCCGTGACCAGCAAGCCCCTTTGCCGGGACCGCCGCCGGAGCCGCCATTTACCCCCCTGACGCTACAGGGAGATTTTCCCAACGGAATATATCCGTTTTTTTGGCTGATGAAAGATTATAGCCCGCAGGTGAATGCCATTGATCCAACAACCACGGCCTATAGCGTAAATTCACCTGAACTTCACTGGTGTTCCCCCGCGACGGCTGCTGCCAATGGGGTGAAGGCGGATATTCCAGTTCTTACGCCTCCGGCCGGCTTTCTTACGCTGGCCCAGTTAAGCCTGACGGCACCTGGCTATATCTGTCAGGGGAAAGATTGCTGTGTTGATTATTTAGGCGGCAGCTTCAACACTGTTCCCAGCGCTACTCTTAACAGCAACGGCAGCCCTATCAGTTATCTCTCAGGCGGTCCTACTAATGTTCCATCTCCACTCACCCTCAATAATAACGTCATCGATATAGTGGGCTCGCCCAGCCCAAATCCAAATCCTGTGTTTGATCCAAAATTTGGAGAAGGCGGCTCAGGGGCATGGCTGGAAGGGGACAACCAGTTTTGTTCAACCACCTGGCCGTATAATGGAGCTGCTCCGGGCGTTCCGGACGGCACCTGCGAGTGGAATAATAGTACGACACCTCCCAATAATATGCCTCCTCCTGATATAAATATCAGCACTGTGGATGGCTTGGATGACGCCATGCACACCTTATCGGATTTCGTTAATTTTTCCAGCCTTATTCTTAATGCCAATGTGGACAAATTAAGCGGGACTTTTAAAACATGGTACCCTCAGGCCGCCACGTGGATAGCGCCCAAGAGCGGCATACCGGCTTGTGATATAGATCTTACGACCTGCGGCAGCCGTAATATGGGTTGTATTGCGGAAGCTGAAGCAGAGCAACGAGCGAATTGCGCGGCTTTGGCAGCTAGCTTTGGCATGGACGGCCGCTTGCTAAGTATTTACAATCCAACCACTGGTTTGGACAGGCTTAATGATTGGAACACGGTGATCACA